>JAUIKF010000087.1 GCA_030430575.1 Bacteroidia bacterium
AGATTGGCTAAGCCTGCTAATGGCCCCAGATCGGAAAGCTGATCGCCACTGAGGTCTAAGCTTTGGAGATTGGCTAAGCCTGCTAATGGCCCCAGATCGGAAAGCTGATCGCCACTGAGGTCTAAGCTTTGGAGATTGGCTAAGCCTGCTAATGGCCCCAGATCGGAAAGCTGATCGCCCCAGAGGTCTAAGCTTTGGAGATTGGCTAAGCCTGCTAATGGCCCCAGATCGGAAAGCTGATCGCCCCAGAGGTCTAAGCGTTGGAGATTGGCTAAGCCTGCTAATGGCCCCAGATCGGAAAGCTGAGCGCCAATGAGGTCTAAGCGTTGCAGTCCTTTAAATTTCCCAATGTGCTCGATTGTATTTCCCCCTAATTCAAGCAAATAGTTCCTATCCCACTCATCTGGTTTTTCTGGATTTGCCCCCAAACTTGCCCCAAAAAAATCACTTTCTTCATCCACCACTGCATCCAGTACGGAACTGGTAAAAAAGCATTCCTGTAAGAATGCCCCCTTCAAATGGGTTCCCTTGAGTGTCGCATGGGTAAAATCCACTGCTGGCAAGTGCAAGCCCGAGAGGTCTTGTCCTTCCAGGCAGGTCTTATCTGCCTGGAGGAGGAGGGTTGCCGCATTGCTGCCTTGCCATTGGGTGTCTTCTGATAGGTTTTTGCTTTCTGTCAGGAGGTAAAATAAATCTGCTTGCTGGGACCCTTGCTCTTGCAAAAACTGCATCACTTCTTCGGTGAGCTGCCGCTTGCCAAAGTATAGGACTTTTCGGGCCGTTATTTCATCTGCAAAAGCTTTTGCGGTGAGGTAGTCGCGAAAGGATTTGTGGGAAATACGGTATTGGAGTGGACCGTCGTAGAGGAGAAAGGTAAAGGTGAGAAATTCGTTGAGGTATTTCTCGATTTCCCACTCTTGCTGGTATTTGACATAGTTTTTTAGGCCAAGTTCCGCATCTTCTCTGAGGAGGGAAATATCGAAGGAAAGGGTATCGTGGGCAAACATCCAGACGGCCAGTTTTTGCAGGAGTTCGAGGCGTTTGTGATTGGGAATATTGAAATCCAGTTCGTCATTGATGGCTTTGCGGTCCAGCTCGGCCTGAATGCAGGCTGCATAGAGGTCAGAGGCTTGGATTTCAGCCCCTTTTCCCTTTTGGGCGACGATACGTGGGAGGTGCTCTACGATGAGTTCGAGCAGGACAGGTCTGGAGGCCAGGTCTTTAAGGTCAAAGATGTCTTTGATCTGTCGCCAGCGAGTCTCGGGATCGGGGTCATGAGATTGGAGAAATTGCTGGATTTGGGCGTCATCGAAGGGCGTTAGGTGAATAAAGCTAAATGCTTCTGGGCCTTCATGTTTGAAGACCTGATCGAAATTCTGCCGAGAGACAAAGTATTCCTCCCGTACTGTGAGGATGACCTTGGCACCAGGGCCTGCCTCTATCAATTTGCGGATACGGGCAAAGTTTTGCCGCTTTTCGTGCAGATCTATCTCCTGGGTCATTTCATCAAACCCGTCCAGCAGCAGCACAAATTCTCCCTCGCCCAGGCGATCCCGAAAGCGGGAGAAGTTGATGTCTTCTAGCCCATTTTCATTGCAGCTTTTGACCACAAAAGTCTCCATGCGCTCCTCAAAATTGCGGAGGGGGAAATAGAGTGGTAGCCTATTGTGCGGATCGAGGATTGTTCTTTCGCTGCTAGGCACCAGCCTGCCTTGGGCGAGCTGATGAGCGAAATAACGGCTCAGGGTGGTTTTGCCCGTGCCATACTCCCCTACGATGACGAGAAGCGGCTTATTCTCTTCTGAGAGCCAGGTATTGAGGAATTTGTCGATGGGTTTGTAGGGGATGGATTGATATTCTTCAAACGTAATTTCTTCGAAATGGTCTCCTTTAGTTAGTGCTCCCATTAAAGCATTTCTTGTAACTCCTTTTAATCGCTCTCCTTTTACCCACCCCGCTCGATTCCATTTCCTTTCTTCTCCATTCAGTGGCACATATTTATTTGCCTGTAAATACTCTTTGTCAAATGCTTCTGCCAGCGATTGGATATATTGATTCGCTTGATAGTCAAAGCTCTTTCTAAGTGTCTCTTCCAAAAGACGAAGTAAGAGATTATGGGTCTTCAGTTCGGCAGGGGTTCTACTGGTATGAACCAGCTTCTTGAAAATTTCCTGAAATGCTATGAGGTGGTGTTGAAAGGAAGCAAAATCAGGGTAATTCTCCTTCATTTGCTCTACAGCAGCATCAGAGAGAAATAGGCGCTCAACTGCTGCTGCGACTTCCCCTTTTACCTGATCATACAATTCCCGTTTAAACGCCGCCTTCACCTCCTTTTTGGCAAATACATAAATCACTTTGGGATGCCCATAGCCCTCCTCCACCATGAAGGAAACCATGGTGTGAACATAAAGGCTGTCAAAATCTGCTTTCTCCTCCAATTCGGGTTTGATCCCTTGGTCTATGCAAAACTGCAAGAAACGGTGATCGGTGGAGATGCGGTCCCATACCTTTCCAATGGACCAGTCAAAGAGTTTTTCTGCTATTTTTTCTATCGGCTTGATCATAGGGCTATTAAATTAAAGAAATCCATTCATGGGCGCAATTTTGATTTTCTCCCCAGAAAAAATCACCGCAACCCATACGCCACTGCCAGCCCCGCAAAATTCCCCACCGCAAAGCCGATCACGCCCGTCGTCATGCCTGACGCCACAATCTCCCGATTGTTGAGGACCTTCGCCATGGGCGGCACAAAGACGGGGCTGAAGAGGGCTGCGACGGAGGTAATGAGGACGGTGTCGGCGTCTATTTTGAAGAGGAAGGCGAGCAGGTAGTGGAGGAATAATGCGCCGTAGACGACGATGCCGAAGAAGCCCAACATGTCCACGAGGCTGCCTGCATTCTCGATCAGGATTTCAAATCGGATTTGTAGGCCGATGGCCACGCAGAAGACGAGGAGCAGGTATTCTCCTGTCTCAAAGCTGCCTAGCAGTTTTCGGATTTTGGGGATAAAGGAAAGGGCCAGTCCCATCAAGGTCACGCCCGTGATGATGAGGCCCCCTCGTTCATTTTCGGCGAGGCCGGAAAGGGCACCCAGTCCTATGCCTATGCCCAGGCAGGCACCTGCCAGTACGAGGCTGATGCCTATATTCGCCACCTTTTTCTCCCAAGACAACGCCCCAAATGTGGGCATTTTTTCGCTTAGTATTGCTTCCCCTTTTCTCTCAAACTTCGGCAAAAATAGCAGTAACAGGCGCTGCGCCACGGTGAAGAGGATCAACAAATAAGGGACGGAGACGAGCAAGTCGACCAGGTTTGCATTGGCGAGCAGGAGGTCAGAAGCGTCCAGGCCCCTTCCAATAGCATTGAGGTTGGGCGTGCCGCCGGTATAGACGCCGACGGTCATGCCTGCCACTTTCCACCCTTCTTCCCCCAAATTATCCTGAACCAGATAATAGGCAACTAGCGTGCTGACAACTGCTGCCAGCACACAAAACCCAAAAGACAACAGGGTCTTGGGGGCCAGCTTGATCCATTTTTTGAGGTTAGCGGAAAATAGGACCAAAGGGACAGCTAGCACTGCGCTTATATCAGCCAATAGCTTGGTGATGGGGTCATTGGTGGGGTCTTGGTCCATGATGGCTGGGCCGATATCTGGGAAAAAAAGGTTACCCAATAGGATTCCAACCACATAACAAAAGATGACAGGTCCGAGCCAAGCGACAATTTTTATACGCTTTTCTGCGAGAAGCAGCAAAGATGGCACGACTAAACAGATAACGACCTGAAAAAAACCACTCATCATTTATAATTCATTAGCTATGAAACCACACTTTGACCAAATCAGAAAGGGGATTATTGGGATAAATAAAGAAATTTCTGCCATTGATGGGGGGAAAAATAAAATTGTCTATGCAGACTGGACTGCCAGTGGGCGATGTTATGGCCCGATAGAACAAGCCCTTCAAGAGCAGGTCATGCCCCTCGTCGCTAATACCCATACAGAGACCAACTCCACTGGCACCGCCATGACATATGCCTATCACAGGGCACAAACAATCATCAAACACCATGTAAATGCCTTAGAAGACGATGTGCTCATCTCTGCTGGCTCTGGGATGACCAGCCTCATCAATAAGTTCCAGCGCATCCTTCGTCTGAAGTCAGACCTACCTGTCACTGGCACAGACCAGCCTATTGTCTTTATCACGCATATGGAACATCATTCCAACCATACCAGTTGGTTGGAGACCATTGCCCAAGTCGAGATCATCAACCCTACCCCTGAAGGGTTGGTGGATTTGGCGCATTTTGAGGAATTATTGGAAAAATATGCGGATAGGAAGCTGAAAATAGCCAGTGTGACTGCTTGTTCCAATGTGACAGGGATTGTCACGCCTTATCAGGAAATGGCGAAAATGATCCATCAAAAGGGAGGTTATTGTTTTGTCGATTTTGCCTGTTCGGCCCCCTATGTTGACATGGACATGCATCCAGCCGAGGAAGGGGCGCATTTAGACGCCATCTTTTTTTCACCCCATAAGTTTCTAGGAGGACCTGGAGCCGCTGGCGTGCTTGTATTTAACAAAAAACTGTACAACCGATCTGTGCCTGACCATCCAGGTGGTGGCACCGTAGAATGGACCAACCCTTGGGGAGAGCACAGGTATTCAGCCGATATAGAGGCGCGGGAAGATGGCGGTACGCCCGCTTTTTTGCAAACCATCAAGACGGCGATGTGCATTTCGCTCAAAGAGCAAATGGGCGTAGCGGCCATTTTGGAACGAGAACATGCCATGGTCAACATCCTATGGGATAGACTAGCGGCCCTTCCTAATCTTCACATTCTTGCTCCCAATCAGAAAGACCGATTGGGCATCATTTCCTTTTACATCGATGACCTCCATCACAATATGGGCGTGCGCTTGCTCAATGACAAATTTGGCATCCAATGTCGAGGTGGTTGTTCGTGTGCAGGAACCTATGGGCATTATTTGCTTGGGGTAGATAAAGCGCATTCTAAGCAGATCACAGATAGTATCGATCGTGGTGACTATTCCTCTAAACCCGGTTGGATAAGAATTTCTCTTCACCCTACGATGCTTGATGAAGAAATAACCTTTATTGCTGATAGTATTGTGGCTTTAGCACAACACCATAAAGAATGGAGCCGAAAATACACCCTCAATGAGACCTACAGTGCAGTGACCCACGCAGAAAAAACATTAGATAAAGCGATAAAGGCCCAGTTAAATTACCTATTCTCCCAACCACTTTTCAAAACAGACTCATCTGAGCACCTGGTGCATCATGTAGGCCAGGAATGGGCAGATCAAGTCCTAGCCGCTTATTGAGGCCTTCTATGATATACGTGCCCATTTCTGGGGCAAATGTATCATCTGGCTCATGTACAAAAAAGTATAGCTTTTCCAGCCCTTTGCCCACCCATGACTCGATGCGATCGAGCCAGGCATCTGCTCTAGTGTAGTCCGTCGGTACCAGTCCATTCCCCACAAATCGGATCATCACAGTAGAGGTTGTCAAATGCGCGTGTAATACATCTCGACGCCCTGCCACATCCGTGATCAGGGCAGTCGTATTTGTCCCTTCCAATAAATCCAAAACATCCGCCGACAGCCCGCCCCCTTCAAACCAACTGGCATGGCGAAACTCTACTGCTAGTGGTAAATGCTGCGGCCAGGTCGCCAAAAACCAATCGAGCTTAGGAAGCTCGGCGGTGGTGAAATTGGGAGGGAGTTGGATAAATGAGCACCCTAAGCTACTCCGAAACCCTTCGATGCTTTCGCAGAACCGATCTAGCTGATCCTGGCAGTTGACGAGGCGAAAGCGGTGAGAGATGGTTTGGGAGATTTTGGGACTAAAGTGGAAATCTTCTCCCGCCATGTCGCGCCAGCGGCTGACGATCTCATGCTTAGGCGTGCGATAATGCGTCGAATTCAGTTCAATGCCATTGAATGAGCGGGCGTAATAGCGCAGGTATTCGCCAGCCTTGCTACCTTTGGGGTAAAGCTTCCCGATCCAGCCTTTATTGCCCCACATCGGGCAACCGATGTAGGCGCGGAAGGGTTTTCCCTCCGTTTTGGCGTGTATCAATTCCATACTGCGGTTGGGGACTGTAGGGAGTTGGAAATCTACGCGCGACAGTTCATCGGGATCATGTAGCTTGCCAAATTTCATGGCATTAAAATATGGATTTTTTATTTCACTATATTTACTTTCATGTTAATTGTTCACAAAATTGCCAGTTGGTACCTGGGCAAACGTCTACAGCGCATTGAAGAATATGTTCAAGCGCCTATTGCTACGCAGACGCGTATTTGGAGAGAGTTGCTGGACCGTGCAAAACATACGACTTGGGGGCAGAAATACGGGTATGAACGAATTACTTCCTATGATGAGTTTCGTGAAAATGTCCCTATAAGCACCTATGAGCAGCTTTTTCCCTATATCCAACGCATCATCAAGGGAGAGCATAATGTTCTGTGGCCAGGGCGTATCGACTGGTTTGCCAAGTCCTCTGGCACCACCAATGACAAGAGTAAATACATCCCTCTATCAAAAGACTCCTTCGACGAGCTCCATTTCAAGGCAGGGCGAGACATGCTCACCCTTTATTTGGAACAGCGTCCTGAGAGTCGTCTGTTTTCGGGCAAATCTTTATCTATCTCAGGAAGCCATGAGTTCCACCCTGATGCGGAGGTGCGTGCAGGGGACTTAAGCGCGGTTTTAGTAGAAAATCTTCCGATTTTTTATGAGCTGGTCCGTACGCCCAGCAAGCGGGTCTCCCTTATGTCAGAGTGGGAATCCAAGATCGATATCATGGCCGATGAGATCATTCAAGAAGATGTGACTGGGTTAGCTGGAGTACCTACCTGGGCATTGGTCTTGATCCATAAAGTCTTTGAAAAACTGGACCGTACGGACAAGAATGTCCTAGAGATATGGCCCAATGTAGAGGTATTCATGCATGGAGGCGTAAACTTTGAGCCTTATCGTCCACAATTCGAGGCCCTCATCCCTTCAGATCAGATGACTTATATGAATATCTATAATGCATCCGAAGGATTTTTTGGCGTGCAAGACGACTTTGAGCGAGATGACATGCTCTTATTTCTCGATTATGGCATTTTTTACGAATTCCTGCCTTTGGAAGAATTGGATAAAGATCATCCCATGGCGATAGGGTTGGCGGACGTGGAGGTGGGCAAAACGTATGCGCTGGTGATCAGTACCAATGGCGGCTTATGGCGTTATTTGATTGGTGATACGATCGTTTTTACTTCGACCTCCCCTTTTCGGATCCGTATTGCTGGCCGTACCAAGCATTTTATCAATGCCTTTGGGGAGGAATTGATGGTGGGAAATGCGGAAAAAGCATTGGTAGAAGCCTGTCGTGAGACTGGGGCAAGCATCACCAATTATACGGCGGCGCCCATTTATTTCACAGATTCTTCTCAAGGGGGACATGAGTGGCTCATAGAATTTGAACAGCCACCGAAGGACTTGGCGCGATTTTCGGAAGTATTAGACCAAACCCTCAAAATCCTCAACTCGGACTACGAAGCCAAGCGCTACAATGACATGGCGCTGCGCTTTCCCCAAATACACAGTGTCCCTACAGGTACATTTTATGATTGGATGAAAAAGCGCGGGAAGCTCGGAGGTCAGAACAAAGTGCCACGACTATCCAACGACCGCCGATATGTCGATGACATCCTCGAAATGCTCCAATCAGGACCTGACAAAAAGGACGCCTGACCTTGTCAAAATGGCAATGGCATATTATGTGTAAGGGTTGGGGTGATTCAAAAAATGTGCAAAAGCAATAATTACTCATGGCAAAAAGAACAAGGAAAAAGAAGGATCAAAAAGCGGAAAATACAGCCACCAAGGAGACGCAAACTCCCGAAGTGAAAAATGAAGAACAGGGATCAGCAGAAGATGCGGCTACAACTACCCAAGATGAAGCTACGATAGAGATTGAAGGGCAGAACGAAACGGCTGAATTGGAGGTAGAAACGGCCAATGGAGACGGAAATGAGGGAGATGCATTGAAAGCTGAACTGGCCAAAACCCAAGCAGCACTCAAGGAAGCCACCGACCAAAACCTGCGCCTCAACGCAGACTTTATCAACTTCCGCAAACGCAAGGAAAAAGAGATGGGCGAGGTCGTCCGCTTTGCGAACCAGGAACTGGTCAAACAGCTCCTGCCGATCCTCGACAACTTTGACCGTACCCTTCAGGCCATCGAGAAGACAGACAATTTGGCAGCTATCAAAGAAGGGATCGAAGGGGTAAATAGAAATATGCAACGCACCTTGGAAAAGATCGGCCTCACGCCGATAGAAGCAATGGGCACGCCCTTTAATTCAGAGATCCACGAGGCTGTGACCAGTATCCCCGTAGAAGATGAGGAGCAGAAGGAGAAAGTGGTAGATGAAATCGAAAAGGGCTATAAGCTCAAGGACAAGGTAGTCCGTTTTTCTAAGGTAATTGTAGGCGAATAACACCATCATGGCTAAAAGAGATTATTATGAGGTCCTGGAAGTTGCCAAAAATGCATCTTCAGACGAGATCAAGAAGGCCTACCGCAAGCAGGCAATGAAGTTCCATCCGGACCGCAATCCGGGAGACAAGTCTGCTGAAGAAAAATTCAAAGAAGCAGCGGAGGCCTATGAGGTCCTCAGTGATGACAATAAACGAGCACGTTATGATCGACTCGGTCATGCGGGCATGAGTGGGGCTGCTGGCGGAGCAGGATTCCAGGAAATGGACATCAGTGACATTTTTGGAAATATCTTTGGCGGAGGCAGCCCATTTGGAGATATTTTTGGCCAACAAGGCGGTGGAGGCCGCCGTGGCCGCCAGCGGCGACGCGGCCAGCCAGGCGCAGACCTGCGTATTTCGTTGAAGCTCAGCCTCAAGGAAATCGCCACTGGCGTAGAGAAAAAAATCAAGCTAAAGCGCAATGTCACTTGTGATACGTGCAACGGCAATGGTGCCGCCAACGGTACCGCCCACAAGCAGTGTACCACCTGCAATGGCTCTGGCGAGATTCGCCGCGAAGCGGGCGGCGCATTTTTCCGCGAGATTGTGGTAGATACTTGCCCTACCTGTCGAGGTGAAGGCCGCCTGATCTCTCAGGCTTGCCCCAAATGTGATGGTCAAGGCCGCAACCAGAAGGAAGATGTCATCTCAGTCAAAATCCCCGCAGGGGTGATGGAAGGCCATAAACTCAAAATGGATGGCCGCGGAAACGCAGGCATTCGCGGAGGCCGCCCAGGCGACCTCTATATCCATATAGAAGAGAAGCCTTCTAATAACTTTGAAAGAAACGGTGATCACCTGATACACGAATTGTATATCAGCTTCCCAAATGCTGTTATGGGCACAACCGTAGATGTGCCTACCCTGAGCGGTAAAGCCCGCTTCAAAGTGCCTGCTGGCACCCTGCCCGGCAAAGTTGTACGCCTTCGCGGCAAAGGCCTTCCCAATATCAATGGCTACGGCACAGGCGACCTTTTTGTCCAAATCAATGTCTGGACACCCAAAAAGATCTCCGCTGAAGAGAAGAAGATTCTCGAAAAACTCAACAAATCCAGCAACTTCCAGCCAGGCAAAGACCGGCAGGAAAAAGGCTTTATGGCACGGATGAAGGAGATTTTTTCGTAAAATGCCTCAATCCATAGAAATTCTAGAAAAACAACTCGAACTCCTCGAAATCGAACGCCAGGAAGACCTGCGTCTCTACCGCGAGCAAGTCCTCAAGCGCTCCTTAAAGGAGCGAGTAGAAAAAGGCAAGGCATGGTATCCTACGCAGCTCATCGGTTCTTATCTAGGCACGGGGGACCGTGTAGTTGTCGAAATAGCGCGCGACGCTGATGAAAAAGCGCCTAACAGCTTACAAGCGGGCAGCATGGTCGCCCTGTTTGGGATGCGTGAAGGGAAAGAAGCGGGGCATGTGGGGGGCGTGGTCCACAGCATCCGAAAAAATCGGATGAAGATTGTGCTGGGCACTCAAGACTTTCCTCATTGGCTACAAGGGTATAAGTTGGGCGTGAATCTGGATTTTGACGATAAATCATATCGTGATATGTTATCGGCGCTGAAGGCGACGATGGCAGCGAAAAATGACCGTCTGTCAGAGCTCCGAGAACTCTTAATTGGCCCTGGCAAGCCCAGCTTCTCTGACTGGGAATTTCCCTATAAAAACATCATCCTCAATGATAGCCAGAATCACGCCTTGCGTCGATCTTTGGAAGCCAACGATGTCGCCTTGATTCATGGGCCTCCCGGGACAGGCAAGACAACTACTTTGGTACAGACCATCATGGAAGTACTGAAGCGGGAACATCAAGTGCTCATCTGTGCCCCTAGCAATACGGCGGTGGATCTGCTCACCCTGCGCTGCGCGCAGGAAGGGGCACGCGTGCTACGCCTTGGCAACCCCGCGCGCGTGGATGAGGACATCCATTATCATACCCTGGATGAGACCATCGCCAGACATGAGGATTATCCCGCCCTCAAAAAGCTTCGCAAGGAAGTAGAGGCGCTATATAAACAAGCGGGCAAGTTCAAACGGAAGTTTGGACGGGAAGAGCACCGCCAACGGCGGGAGACGCTGAATGACGCGCGGGACTTCAAGCGATATGCCAAGACGCTAGAGGACTATATCCTCCATCAAGTGCTAGACACAGCCCAAATCATCGCCTGTACATTGACGGGGGCTGCTCATAAATACCTTTACAAAAAGAAATTTCATACCGTTTTCATCGATGAAGCTGCTCAGGCCCTTGCGCCTTCTTGTTGGATTCCCTTGGCCAAGGCGACGCGCGTCATCTTTGCTGGGGACCACCAACAATTGCCGCCGACTGTGAAGTCTTTTGAAGCAGAGAAGGGAGGTTTGGGCAAAAGCTTGTTTGAAATGGTGATGGAAAAAGAGGGAGTAGCGACCATGCTAGAAACCCAATATCGCATGCACCAGGATATTATGGGCTTTTCTAGTCAGCGGTTTTATTCAGGGAAATTGAAGGCTGCGGAGGGTATTGGAAGTCGCGGGCTGGGGGGAGAAATAGGAGCGGTAGAATTTGTAGATACGGCGGGGTGTGGGTTTTCGGAGAAAAAAAATGATGCCTTAAGTACGTACAACAAAGATGAGGCGGCATTACTCCTGAAACATCTAGCTTTACTCATCAATCAATTAGAAACGCAAGATCCCACGACCTTTGAAGGCCCTTTTTCCATAGGTATTATTTCCCCCTATAAAGCGCAAATCACGGTGTCGAAAGATTTGTTGGCGGAAAGCCCTATGCTATTGTCCTACGAACAATTTATCACCATCAATACCGTCGATGGCTTCCAAGGCCAGGAGCGAGATGTGATCTATATCAGCTTGGTTCGCTCCAATGACAAGGGAGAGATAGGCTTTCTCAAAGACATGCGGCGCATGAATGTCGCTCTTACGCGTGCGCGCAAGAAGCTCGTCGTTATTGGCGACAGCGCGACTTTGGGACAGAATAAGTTCTATCAGGCATTTCTGGATTATGCGGAGAAGATAGGGGCGTATCGCTCTGCGTGGGAGCTGATGGAAGAGGAGTAGATTTCAGAATATCGATTGGAGAACAAGGAATTAAGAAATAAGGAGAGGAGAAGGACTCCTTGTTTTGGGTGAATCCCTATTTTGAAGTTGTCAGCGAATCTCCCAACGCAGCATCCGCCTCCGTCAGATTCACATCTGTCTCCTTTGCCTCCAATAACTTGAACGACATCGTGATCTGATCTGCCCAGTCGACCCATTCACAATGGTTTTCGAAGGGCATCCAGAGGACGATTTGAAAGAAATGGGTTTCGCTTTCGTAGACAGCTACACGGTAGAAGAGGTCGTAGGTGTAGTCAAAATGGCGCGTCCGCGCAAAATAATCTCCCGTACGAATTTCTCTTCCCCCTTGCTCCACCACTGATGAAGCCATTAACAGGAGGGAATCTGTGGGTTCAAACACGGTTGACTCCACAAAGTCATAATAGGCTTTCAGCTTCAATCGGCGACGACGTGATCCCAATTTGTCCTTGGGGTCGTCGATGCCCATGATGTAAAAGTCCGTTTTATTGTCGTAGTACTGCAAACTGGCGTAGTCATGCATATCGAAGCTAGGTCGGAGAAAGTCAGGTAAATTGATGGCGTATAACCCGTCTACTTCGACTTCGGTTACCTCCACCGTATCATCTGATTCTTGACACGCGATCAGCATGAGCAGTCCTGCTAGTACTATTCCTAAGGTTCTGTTCACAGGCGCAAGATACGCAATTTGAAGAAAATAGAAGCCCACAAAGTATTGTGTGAACTTCTTCGCTCATAATTAGCTGGTAATCAAATGATTCCCCAATAATAAATGTGCATTAGTCTTTGATTTTGTCCACAATCTGCTGTTTGAGCTCAACTGGCGGATTGACTTTCCGCATGCGCATATTGAGCAATTCCACGACAACAGAGAAAAACATGGCAAAATAGATATAGCCTTTGGGAATCTCCTGATGATGGATGCTGTGTAAGCCTTCAAAGGTCAGCATGAATCCGATCAGCAAGAGAAAGGCAAGTGCAAGCATCTTAACGGTAGGGTGTTTTTGGATAAATACCCCAATCCAATTGACGGTGAGCATCATGATCACCATAGAAATGACGACAGCAGCTACCATGATGACCAGGGCAACTTCCAAATTTTTGCTGGTGTCTACCAGGCCAACGGCGGTGAGGATAGAGTCAAATGAGAAGACGATATTGAGGAGAACAATTTGCATCAATACAGAATTGAACTGATTCCCCCCAGTGCTTTTTTGTTCTTGTTCCTTGCCTTCGAGCTTGCTATGCATCTCTGTGACACTTTTGTATAACAAAAAGAGGCCACCTCCCAATAATATCAGGTCTCGCATGGTAGGGCTAAAGCTCCCTAGAGCCCCTCCATCTAATTCAAATAGAGGTTGCGTCTGAGCAATAATCCAAGTAATGGCAAACAGCAGCAGCACCCGAAACAGCATGGCCAGGATCAGGCCCCAACGAATCGCTTTTTGCTTATGGGTATCGGGTAGCCGATTGGCGACGATCGTGACGAAGACAATGTTGTCAATGCCGAGGACAACCTCCATGAGGGTCAGGGTCACAAGGCTGATCAAAGCCGCCGAAGAAAATAATGATTCCATGTAATTTATATTGTGTTTGAGCTTGTATTTGAACTTGAACTTTTCCTTAACTCCATCTCATGTCCAAATTGGGGCAAAAGTACAATTGCTTATTTGTCATATCAAATGCACACAAATTACCCATCCCAGGTCTATGTAAGGCATAACAACCCGCATCGATATCGATGACCTGTACGCCTATGGTATACTTAAGGGAATTTCTGATTCTATCCATTTCTACTGGGGTATGGCCGTGAATGATCACACGATTCCTCAACCAGTCACTATCAATTTCATTTTCCCATCCACGAATCCACATCATAGACTGGACATCGATAAGTGGATCTATTGCATTGAAATTTAGGCCTGCATGGACAAGCAGAAAACCATCGGTCTCACGATAATATTCCAGATCATTTAGGAAATCCCAATACCGTTGGGGGACTTTGTGGAGTTCTTCTGAGCCAAAGCTTTGGAGGGTAGTGATTCCTCCATTGATCTCCCAGCTTTCACGAATTTTAAAATTGTGGAGAGAGGCCAGCATCATATCCTCGTGGTTACCTTTGAGGCAATGAACCGTGAATCCACGGGCCTTCAATTGGAGGATATAGTCGATGACTCCTTTGGAGTCAGGCCCTCGGTCGATATAGTCTCCCAGGAGAAATAGTTCATCAGATGTGTCAAGGTAGACTTTGTCTTCTAACAAAGTCTTGAAGGTCTGAACGCATCCATGGATGTCGGATATGGCTATTTTTCGCTTAGAACTCATGCGCTTCTTTAGGCATGACAAATATACAGAATCTTGCGTTAGTGCTTTGTACCTTTACGCTATCAATTTTTGCCAAAAACCTGTGTGCTGATTGGGTCTTTATGTTAGCTTAAAAACATGTCCTCAGAACAAGTGCAATTGCCTGATATAATCCCGCTTTCCACGTTGAGAGAAAATGGTTTTCCAACTATTCCTATTTCTCATGCCCAGGGTGATGCCTTTTCCCTTATTGGAGGTCGGGGCACCGTGCGAGCTCCCTTACATGGGGAATGGCGAGTCTTCTGGATGACAGGCGCAAGTCCCCAGGGAGCTGCTGATTTTTCCTTGCCAAAATTTAGAAAATCAGATGTGCGCTGGAACAGGTTATATAACTTTTGGCAGCCCAAAAGATGGCCAACTGCTTCTCCTGAAACTATTAGTGCACTTATTATCCTCTCTATTACGGTGAGGCGATTGTTGAACCAATACCACTCCTTTCATTATCAAGGCCTGGAAGTTCAATTTATCCTAAAAGAAAACCGGGTCTTGCTAGAAGAAGTGAAAAGATTGGCCATTGGCGGCGAAGTCACGAATCATCTATTGATTCCTCACCACCAGGTAGATGGATTGGCAGTAAGCCCGTCGGAAATGATGCGTGCCCTGATGCTGAGAAGTGGAAGTGCCATTTTTGATCATTTCCGCGAAATAGACCGACGTTTGCCAGCCCATCATTTTTTTATAGAAAAAGAGGATCAACTCTACCTTAACTTTTCCGCCTTGCTGGACATGCATGTCAGTTGGGGACTTTCTACAAAGGCATTGTGTGAGCGCTTCAATCTTTCAGACCCTTATGGCGTCAGCAAGCGTTGGCATATATTGCTCGCTAAGTGGCGGATTCATACCAAGCGGGCAGTTCGCAAACTCATGCTGATCCGCCATACAAGAACTTGGCTCAAGAGCTATCATCGCCAACTACGCGCTGCGCAACAGAAACGCCGCCTTCGCTGGCAAGATGATCCCCCAGCGGCCTTTCAGCAATGGCAGACTAGTTTTTGTCAGTTATTTTCAACATACCTATCCCTGAAGATCGCTTATGATGAAAGCCTTCAGTTTCCCCTCAATCTCATGAATAAGCGCGAACTTCTCAATAAATTGCAAGTGAAAAGTGAAGGTAGCCGTTACCTGGATGCTTTTAAGCAAGTGAGTATCGGGCAGATGAGTAAAGAAGCATTTCTCCAACGTTATGGCCACAGAGGATTCGGAGAAGATGACATCGGTGCATTGCGTTGGCTAGAAATTTCTGATGAAGCCTGGGCACAATTGAGCCAGCCAGGCAAGACGGCGCATGATCGGTATATAGAGCAACATTCACGAATGACTGCGATATTCCAGCCTGTCATAGGCTTATTACATGGCCGTGAGCGCCTGCGACACGAAGTCATGAAGTTTTATTATGCCTTGCGTTCTGAATTGATTCAAGAGTGTGAGAAAGTGTTGGGGAAAGGACAGGAGGTATTTCATTATTCCCCATCAACACTTTATGCACACCTTACAGCTCGCATTGTTGAGAGAGAGCAAGTCCCTATAAGGCCCCAAAAGAGGAAGCCCTCGTCTGGACAAGCGGAATTTCCGATGGCATTTGAAGGAGAATGTATTTACCCTGGGCGCGTGCGGGGGCATATTTGGAAAGTATCTTCAGATGATGGGGCATTACCAGTGCGACCTACTTATGACAAAGTCATCTTATTGGCAGATGGGATTGATCCCAGCTGGACCCCTTTGTTTCCGTTGGTAGACGGTGTATTGAGCTATGGCGGAAATCTATATGCGGCTGCTTCCGTGATTCTTCGAGAATCAAGAATCCCAACCATTTTCCGGCTACCAGGGCATATGGCTTATGAGGAGGGAGAACAAGTAGAAATGGACTCTGTCGCAGGAAAGGCCAGGGTCGTAAGGGTCAATGATGAATAAATCTTCTATATTTGTAAGAAAATTAACCGCATAAACAACCAAATTGTCATGAAGTACTTTCCCTTATTTCTCCTTGTCCTGGCATGTGTATTTGTCGCATGTGACGATATCGAACCATGTGATCCAGAAGATCAGAATGCCTTGATCTTGCAATACCTCCAGGACAATAACATCACTGCTCAGAGCACCGAGTCTGGCATTTATTATATTATCGATGAACCGGGTTCCCAAATACGTCCCACTGAAACCTCTACGGTTTCTGTGATTTATAAAGGGATGCTTACTGATGGAACGGTCTTCGATGATTCAAACGGAAGTGCCGTCTCATTTCCTTTAAATGGCGTGATTGCAGGGTGGACAGAAGGTATACAGCTATTTATGAAGGGCGGAAAAGGAAAATTGATCATCCCTTGCCAACTGGGCTATGGCGACCGCCAATCAGGTACTATTCCCCCCAGTTCTGTCTTGGTATTTGAGGTGGAATTGGTAAATGTGCAGTAAGGGAACATTATTAATTGATAGATGATTGATTAATAATTTTCTTACAGAATGCAAAAATAAAGGCCACCCTTCACAGGATGGCCTTTCATATATTCGGAATACGTAATAGGCTTATTTTTTGCCGCCGAACATGCCGCCGAGCATGCCGCCAATATCGTCGAGCATGCTGCCGTCACCGTCACGGTCAAGGACATTTGAAAGGATGTCCATGGCCATAGAGCCGCCAGAAGATTGTTGCTGCTTGGCAGCACCGCCTAGCATAGAAGCGATGTCCATAGGGTTAAGTCCTCCTTGGCGCTTCTCACGACCCAACTGTCCCATGACAATAGGTGCGAGGTTTTCAAGCAAAGAGCCTGCGGTACTTTTGTCTACTCCACTGATCTGGCTAAGTCCTGCTTCGATACCGCCACGTTTTTGCCCAAAAACATGACCGAGGATGCCAGCACCGTCTCCATTATCTGTAGAACCTAAAAATCCACCCAACTGGTCGAGGATACCACCATCGTGTTTTTTATCAAGGGCATTGGCTAGGTTGTTCGCACCTTCTTCAGAAGAAGCGTTGCGCGCCATCGCGCCTACGATCATCGGGAGAGCAGCAGAAATCGCAGAAGACGCGGTTCCAGAATCAAGACCGAGTTGCTGGCCGAGGGCACTGAGGTTATCGCCTTGGGTAAGTGTTTTAGTGAGGGTTTCAAGTAATGACATATTGTGAAAATTTAGGTGATACAGTGTGAAAGGGGTTAACTTTTCGTCCTTAAGATTGTAAAATTTATTCAAAGTCACACTTAAAGGAATTATTGATTGATAAATTGACTGATTATTGATTAAAAGGCAAATCGATTTCTTATGATGATTCATTTTAAAACCCCTGAAGGGATTTTTAACTTCAGGGTAGCAGGCATCGCCTTTCGGGGAGATGAAGTCCTGATCCACAAGGACATCAATACAAAGTATTGGACCTTCCCTGGCGGCAGGTGTGATATGGGGGAGTCCACGGCAGAGACAGTCGTGCGAGAATTTGAGGAGGAATTGGGGGTGGAAGTAAAGGTAAAACGCCTTTTGTATGTGGTCGAAAATTTCTTTGACCATGAAGGCGGGGCCTTTCATGAGCTGGGCTATTATTACCTCATCGACTTCCCCGATGCGGACCAGTTCCCTACAGACTTCCAAGTTCATGCAGATGGCATTGATCTCATGTTTCGCTGGGTTCCATTAGGTAAATTAAAGGAATTGAAACTCTACCCCGAATTCTTACAGAAAACACTTTTTGAACTCCCAGAGACTGTTCAGCATTTAGTGGTGAAAGATTAGCGGGATAAAAAAAGACCCCGAAGGTTTCTTCAACCTTCGGGGTCTCGCATGTTTGAAGTCAACGTTGGACGTTCGGACTTCAGACAATCAGACGATCCTTATTGCTTCACCCACTTCAGGTAGCCTCTTACGCCATCTCCTTCGAGCATGATGAAGTAAACGCCGCTGGCGAGTTGGTCAGTATCGAGCGAAATGCGCTGCTCACCAGAACGCGCATCTAGCTGCTGACGAATGACGGTTTTGCCAGTGTAGTCAATCATGCGCAAGCTTAATGCCTGACTGCGTTGCATGTCAAACTCCACCCACACCTGGTCTTGACCAGGGTTAGGGAATGCCTTGAGGGCAGAGAGCAGTGCCAAATCATCGACACTGGTACCAAAGAGGTAATCTACCGTTACGCTATCAGTCTGTGTACAGCCCCTAGCGTCTGTCGCAGAGACTGTGTAGACACCAGGCGTGAGGCCCGTCACCGTCAGGGTCGTATCTCCTGTAGACCACAGGATATTGCTAAAAGGAGGCATGCCTCCGCTAAGGCTGAGGGTGACTTCCCCGTCAGGTGCAGTGGGGTTCCACGCGCTCTGGACGACGAAGTTGAAGGAGAAGGCAGGTGGTTCCGTCACCGTAAAAATGAGGGGGGTGCTACAGCCAAAAGAGTCGGTGACGGTGATCCCATAAATGCCAGCTTTCACTTTAAAAGCGGTAGTACTGGTAGAACCATTATGCCACCAGCTATACGTATAAGGCTGGGTGCCACCGATGCCCAATACGGAAACCTGGCCTGTAGGTGCGTCATAGCAGTCGGCGTCGATGACGCCGCCGTTGGCGGAGAAATCGGTGCAGCGGCCGAAGGCGTCGAGGACGATGTTGTCGATAGCCATGTCACTTCTTGGCCCATTGCCCCCAAGACCATTGAACCTAAACGAAACAATTTTCCCTAAATAAGCAGACAAGTCTACCGTTTCAGACATCCACTGATTACCTTGTGCCCCAAACCGCGTCCAGAGGTTAGACCAGTTTTGACCATCATCATCAGAGATTTCCAAAGTCAATGTCCCCATATTGGGGCCAAACATGTGGTAGTCAAAACTAAAGGTAGCTGAATCAAGACCAAAAAGATTGAAACAAGGACTGCCTATAATCGCTCTCATGGAAGGATTATTAGGATTAGAGGTCTCGGTATACATATAGAAGTTACCATCGCTGGCACTACTAGGGCCTGTGTTGGTGCTAGGGGTTCCCCCTCCTCTATTGCTCCAATCAAAGTCATCTGAAGTAAATTGACACCAGTCGTCAGCACCATTTTCAAAGCTTTGGATGTAGGGGAACGCACTGATATAGAGATCACAGTTGGAGCACGCATTGCCAAAAGTATGGTTGTAAGGGACTGCATTGGCGCGACGCCCAATGACTGTATTCCCTGATCGTGCGCGGACACTCACCCAGTAAGTATTTCCTTGTGACACGCCAGTAAGTTGAAAAGTTTGAGAATTGGTGGTTCCTACAATCTCCATATATTTTTCACCCAATAGATAGACATCGTAAACATCAGCATCTAATACAGGATTCCAACTCACCTCTGCTGAATTCAACCCATCAGGAGAAACCTGTAAATTTGTGGGTAAGTCCATGATGTTAAATGCAGCTGCTGACTGACCTGTGAGGCCATTGCGGGAGATTCGTACCAATGCCTCACCTGTCGTTATTGAAGGGATATTCCATTCCAGAAAACGACGGTCTCCTGAAACTGTGGTCAGGTTGGTCCAATTATTTCCATTATCGGTCGAGTATTCAATGGTAAAAGTTCCGGCATCTCCATAAGCATCCCAGCGTAGGACTTCTTCTTCTCCAGGAACAAAATGCTCACCGCCTTGTGGATAAGTGAGGACTATGTCATCTATTGTATAAGAATAGATGACATGATATGACTGTCCACCCATAGGTAGGGTAGTACCCAAAACCTTAACAGAGTAGTTGCCAGCAGCAGGATCGACAATAGTCACCTGTTCCATATTGTTTACCCGATCTATTCCACGAATCGCATTTCGCTGGATGCTATCAATATTTGCCGCAGTACTCAGCGTCCAAGGAAGAATGGTCGCCCCGCCAGGGGTTTCTACCTGCATATCGAGGTCACTGACAAGTGCTTTCGCTGCGGTAATTGCCCCTGCCCTATCCAGCCAATACACCATTACCTTTAGTTCCTTTATTCCAGCAGGTACATTGATTTCATGGGATAAACTATCCCCCTGATTAACGCCATTGGTCAAGTATTGACGATTTTTAAGGACTTCTATGGCACGGCGTGCATTTATCCTGCCCCACCCAAAGTCATAGTCTTGTTGGGGGCGACCTAGGTCATCGGCAGTGTTGAGTAATATGCCTTTGATCAAAGAAGAAGGCGGGTTCTGGCCATTATTCCATTCTTTATAAGCTTGGTAGAGCATGGCAGACACCCCTGCTATGCCTGGAGCAGCGGCGGAGGTTCCGCCTCCCGTTTGGGTGGTATTATTGGGGCCAGTAGAAAGTTGCTCTCTTCCATGTGCAGAGATATCTGGCTTTAATCGCCCATCTTCACAAGGGCCGCGACTGCTGCTAAGATCACGAATATCTTTAAAGTCTACATTCGCTGTAGTGATGCAGTTCTTAGAAGCTTTGCGCCCCCCAGTAATATTGCCATAGCGTGATCCATCAGGTGCCGCGATGCTTCCATAAACACTACTACATGTATTGGTTGCACTATTTCCTGCAGAAAAGACATGGAGTAACATATTTTGAGCATAAACTGTGCTATCAAGGAATTTCGCAGTAGTTTCATATATTCCTCCACAGCCTTGACTGTAGGAAGTAGAAGTAATAACCGTCCCCGTTGTACTTAAAAACTGGATAGCATTGTCAACAGGTGGGTAAAGATTTCGCGACCAGTCATAAAGATTAAGGTGAGTGCCAGTGGCCATCCCTGCAATAGTAGGATCGAGGTTTCCCGCCCCACAAGCAATTCCGCTTGTCATGTCTCCATGTGTGCCTCCTTGATCCATAGCTGTAAAGTCTGTCCACCGACCTTGAAAATCTATGTGGTTGATGCTACCATCGTCTGTAATTGCAATTGACACTCCTGTACCATCAAATCCTATTCCTGGATTCTGACTCAGAGTATTAGCGCGATGGAGTGATCTCCCACGATAAGATTCTGGTTCTCCATTAGGCTCAACAGTAGAAAGGAACATTACTGGTGCCTGCCCAGCTAATAAATAAATATCGTTAATATTTATTTTCACAACCAATGACCGTAGGCCTTGAAGCTCTGGCAAGACCTTAAAACCTCTACTGATCAAGGTGACTGTCAGTTCATTGAGTGTAATCGTCTCATAAGGAACTACTGACACTAGAATGTTCTGGCCCTCCATCGCATGCGCTGGATAGTCTTGTACCGCCAACCCACGAGACAACTTATGCTGGGGTTGGATAAGTGCTATTCGCTTGACACCAGCATCAGCGAGTTTGCCCAAGTTTATGCCCGCAGATACGCGCGCCATATAGGCCAGGTCAGGCTGGTATTCCAGTAGGCTCACGCCCCAGCGATTTAGTTTTGCCTTCTCTGTTTCAGAAGGGATCTTGTCAAATTGTAGGTACAGGTAATAAGCCCCACTATGCAATTGATTGGTCAATTGTGCTGGACTGACCTGGGCGGGGGTAAGCATCTCCGATTGGGGAATGTCACCCGATTTGAGGTGAATGCTTTGGGCAAAAGCCTGTGAAAGGCCAAATGCCATCAATAGAAGTAGCGTGGATAAGCAGTAAAGGTTCTTCATTGATGATGAGTTAAATGTTAAAAATAGAAGTGTTGTTAAAATAAGGCTAGCCAGCAATATACGCATTTAGCTGACGACCTTGAAGTAAGGTATCGGACAAAAATAACAGAACCAGATATAATAGTAGAAATATGGTGGAATGTAAAAGGAATGTCAGAAAGTGTCAGAAGACTTTTGCTTTAATCCGCACTAATCGACTAATGTAAGGGCACACCATTTCTCTAAATAACTGGAGCTATAATAGAGTGATATACTCAAAGATAATCGATCCTAAATAAGGGAATCTTTAATGCGAAATACTTCCTCTTGATAATTTTTTCCTAAAATTATGTTTAGGGAAAACAGTACTATTCGTCTAATAAGGATATATTGACAAAAACCCTTTAAACAGTTACAATCATGAAATTACTTATCCAACCTCTGTCCATTATTTTAATTATTTTGATTGGGCATATTTATGAAGCATCTGCTCAAGATAATGAGACAGTACACTCTATTAAATCATTTAAGACAGGAGGAGAGCCTGGTTCAGGTCCTATTTCAGGAATAGGTTGTATTTATTTAGACTTTTCTGATGATGCCCCCGCTAAGTTGCCATTATACCTTTGTTATGATCCAGGAAATAGCATATCCCACAAAGGTTACTTTGCAGTGGTAAAGTTTTATGCTCTTAATGGTTCTAGACTCCACGTACAAAAATATGCCAACTCAACAACGGTTTTTGATTCGGTTATTGTGCCTTTTTCTTGGAGTTCGGGTGCTAAAAGCTATTGCAGAACCTTCGACGTTTTTTTGGGCCAATATTTCTGTGATATTTATACTAAGTCAGATATATATGGTATCACATTGACGGATGACACAGTCTTATTAGGTAAAGATCAAATAGAATATTATGAAACTTGTGGCTCTGAGGAAAACTGTTCCAATGTATATATTAGTCCATATCGATTACATTTAAATCAAGAAAACAATTTTTCAATTAACCCTAATCCCGTATTGGAAAATGTAAACTTTGAATATAAGACAGAGCCAGAGAGTATAAGTTTGTATGGTATCAATGGCAACTTTTTATATCATTGGACGAAAAATGGCTCCATCGAAGTATTTAAAAAGCATATAATTAACATTGCTCCAGGGCACTATTACTTGGTGATAAAGTACCCTCACTATGTGATTCATAAATCTATGATAAAGTTATAACATTAATTGCAATATCAGCTTAGGAAACTTAATTGGGCGGCACCTTCTATTTGACGCATTTGAAGCTCAATTTTAAAGTCTTCTAAAGAGTTTAATTCTTCAAAAATCAGTCATAGATAGAATACTTAAGGTTTATCGCATTTTATTAAAATAACATAAAATGCGATAAGCCTTTTTTATTTTCAATTCAAAACTGGTAGTATTATAGTTTGATAAGAGCATTCTTAATATCTCACTTTTTTTCTATGGGGAATAAACTTAAACTTCTACAATTAATAGGACTTGTATGGCAATCTAAATATATGGTATTCAGTGTTTTATTGTTCTGGGCATCTATATCTCAAGCTCAATCTATCACAGACTCGATCACTGCACATAGATATTATGAAAAGGCCAAAAGGTACCTATATGTTGATTATGATTCTGCAGATTGGTATTTCTTAAAATGCATGAGTTTCTATAAAAAAAATGATTTTCATGAAAAATATACATACTGTCTGCTTTATCGGCAAATTATCTATGGAGAAAAGGATGATATTGAGTCATTGAGACAGTTAGTTTCATTTACTCGAAATGAAGTTGAAAGCTTGTTAGGGAAAGACCATAGCCTTTATTACAATGCTATGGTTAATGAAGGGGCATTTTATATGAATATTGGAAATTATGACAAATCCTTGGCGTTGGTGAAGAAAGCTTTGCACAAAAAAATATCAAAACTAATCCAAGATAAATATGGAATTGTAAAGTAACTATTCAGCAGGCCTAAGGCCTGCGATTTGATTTATCGCGTTCTGGTCAACAAAGACCTCATTGAGGGCATTGAATGCCCTTTTGCCCTGCTTTCTGGCCGAGAGGATATATGATCTTAT
>JAUIKF010000014.1 GCA_030430575.1 Bacteroidia bacterium
CCGGAAGAAAATATGCTCAAGGATTTAAAGAAAATAATCAAATTGCCTTTGACTCATATTTGCCAAGGTGGAATTACACAGCAAAAGCTGTCCCCTGAAATTACGAGTTTATTTCGTACACGATCCTAAAGTGGGTTAATAGATGAAAAAAGGGTCTCTAAGGCTCGTTCCCATGCCAGCAAATCTATTATAGGCAAAAAAAGTGGCCTCCCCAAATAGGGCGGATTTCATAACTCTCTGCTAAAATAGGGCGATTAGCTTCTGTCCCCTCACTATCCCGTCTTTTTTTATCAATAATAAGTATGTCGAACCAGGCCATCCAGTAGTAGAAATCGCCATTTTTGAGGTTAAGACTTCCCCTTGATAAAGCTTTTGCCCATGCATATTCCAGCACTCTACGGTCATTTCTACATTTGCATAAGTATGAGGTACCTCTATCTGAATTTTTTCTCCAGCTTGCAGAGGTTGAGGATAAACCTGCCACTCAGCAGGAGTTACGCTATCTACTCCTGTAGCAGGAGATCGCAAGGAAACACTCGCATACCCATCCCCTTTGCCGCCTGTGAAAGGCGCTTGGCCATATGTGAATAGGCAGGTAAATAGGCAACATAAGAGTAAAAATGCAGTTTTTTTCATCACAGGGTTGTATAAAAAAAGGCCAGCTTTTTGGGCTGGCCTTGTCTATCAGTTTTACATTATGCTAATTTTCATCTTCCCCTTTGGAGTCAGAAAAGACTTTCTCTACTAGCAATATGACTTTGTTTTCCATGACTTCGACGACTCCACCTTCTACTCGAAAGTTCAGTTCGCCTTTGTCAGAAGTTGCAATATCAATACTGCCTTTTCCTAGGGTAGAAATAATAGGGGCGTGATTTTTCAGGATCTGAAACCTGCCATTTGAGCCAGGAACAGTCACACTTACAGCTGATCCTTCAAAAACCTGCGCCTCAGGCGTTGCGATTTCTATATTAATTGCATCCATGCCTTAATCCTTATTAAATGATTATGCCTCTTCAGCCTCTTTTTTCAACCTGTTACCTTTTTCAATGGCTTGCTCGATATTACCGACCAAGTGGAATCCATTCTCAGGCAGGTCATCCAATTCTCCATTGAGGATCATGTTGAAGCCACGGATCGTGTCTTCAATAGATACCAGCTGTCCTGGAAGTCCAGTGAACTGCTCTGCCACGAAGAATGGTTGAGAAAGGAACTTCTGCACTTTACGTGCACGGAAAACCGTCGCACGGTCTTCGTCAGATAGCTCGTCCATACCGAGGATGGCGATGATATCCTGAAGTTCTTTGTACTTCTGGAGGATCTGAATCACCGCCTGGGCACAGTTATAGTGGGCTTCGCCTACAATGCTAGGCTGAAGAATCCGCGAGCCAGAAGTCAATGGATCCACCGCAGGATAGATACCCAAGGCCGACAAGCTACGAGAAAGCTGTGTAGTTGCGTCAAGGTGAGCAAAGGTCGTAGCAGGTGCGGGGTCAGTATAGTCATCCGCAGGTACGTAGATGGCCTGGATAGAGGTAATAGAACCACGCTTAGTAGAAGTGATTCGCTCCTGTAGGGCCCCCATCTCACTAGCGAGTGTAGGTTGGTATCCTACCGCAGAGGGCATACGTCCTAGAAGGGCGGATACCTCAGATCCTGCCTGGGTAAAGCGGAAGATGTTATCAATAAAGAAAAGGACGTCACGGCCTTTGGCGTCAGACTCGTCTCCGTCACGGAAGTATTCCGCAATGGTCAATCCAGTCAATGCCACACGTGCCCTTGCACCTGGAGGCTCATTCATCTGACCAAATACCATGGTCACCTGAGAATCGCTCAGTTTATCATAGTCTACTTTATTGAGGTCCCACCCTCCTTTTTCCATATCGTGGACAAAGTCTTCACCGTAACGAATTACGTTGGCTTCAATCATCTCACGGAGGATGTCATTTCCTTCACGGGTACGCTCACCTACCCCAGCAAATACGGATAGTCCGTCGTGTGCTTTGGCAATGTTGTTGATGAGCTCCTGAATCAATACGGTTTTACCTACCCCAGCACCACCAAAAAGGCCAATCTTTCCTCCTTTGAGATAGGGAGCAAGCAGGTCGATCACTTTGATCCCTGTAGTCAGAACTTCAGGCTCTGTAGTCAGGTCTTCAAATTTGGGGGCAGGACGGTGGATAGGATAGCCTTCTTTGCTGTCTGGCGCTTTCAGTCCATCAATGGCGTGGCCAGTGACGTTGAAAAGACGACCACGGATACCGTCACCAATTGGGACACGGATATTGTCAGCCAGGTCAATGACCTCCATTCCACGTTCGATACCATCAGAAGAGTCCATGGCGATAGCGCGCACACGGTTCTCACCGAGATGCTGCTGGACTTCCAGAATGAGGTCAGTATGTCCCTCACGCTTGAGCACAAGTGCGTTCAAAATATTGGGAAGCGTTGCATCTTCCGCACTGAAGTCGACGTCGATAACAGGTCCAATTACCTGGGAAACTTTGCCTTTATTCATGCTATTGACTTTTGAAGCTTTATGATTATATGTTCAAAAATATTTGGATTTTCTGTAAAGCGCCGCAAGTTACATCCACTTCGGATAATAAGCAAGAAGGCGCCTAGGACTATTTTTCTTATTTCGCGCTCCTTTTCTATTATTCGTCCTCAAATCCCATTTATTTACCCCTACACATTTATTCATCGAAACGCCACGCCCGTCAGATTGTTGACCACGATGCCCTTATTTGACCTAACGCTAGGTGCGAAGGCGCGTTTATCCAATTGTAACCGACGCCAACATAAATGAAAATGCCCATGAAACGCTTAGTAAAAAAAATCAGCCAATTAGCCTTAGCAGCAGGCCTCCTACTTTTTGCTGGTACCAGCACTTCCCTAGCCCAAGACTCTTATGAAAACATTGATCCAGTAGATGTCATAGAGGTAAAGATTGACAAGCTTGAGTTTGAATTAGAAGACTTGAAGACACTCTCTACTGCTAACATGACAAAAGCTGAGAAAAAGGCCCATAAACGGAAGAAACGCCTGCTTAAAAGACAACTAAATCATCAGTATGATTTACACACTAGACTGACAAGACCTCGGACATTTTCCCCATATACCTACGGTCGCTATAATTATTCCTATCGAGGATGCGCTCCCAATCCCTACAACTCCTTCAGACGAGCTTATTATACGCCGAGGCTAAGATATACCCGAGTAGTAAATACCTGTCCTTCAGGGACCTATCGCAACAACAGAAGGCCCATTAAGCCTTAAAACATAAAAAGACCTTTAGTTAGTGGATGAGGGTTTGGTTAGGCGGAAGCACTTACAATGTAGGTGCTTCCCCTACTTTTTTTACCCCTTGAGCAATTTTGAAAAAATTGCTCAAGGGGTAAAAAAAGATGATAGCTAGGGGGTAAGATCAAAGAAATAAGGTAAATTGAATGGGAAAAGAGAGTAGAGAACAGAGAGCAGAGAATTTTCTGTCTCTATTCCCTTTTCCCTGAGCAAAGCGGTCCCTATTCCCTTTTCTCTGAGCAAAGCGGTCTCTATTCATCCTTCATATTTCCCTCATGTTTCCTCCTCAAGCTACTACTTGGACAGATGATTTTTTGGATCAAAAAAGGCAAATGGCAGACCCCTTGGCTGATCGTGCGATTCAGCAGTTGGTAGAGGAAAATGGTCTCGAAGCTGCCAAGCAGCTTTTTGATCGCCTGATTCGACAACTAGAATTGCCCCTAGCTGATATGCCCGCTTCCGTGAGGGCCTTTCTCAATGATTCTTCCGTAATGCCAGACTGGGCAGACGAAGAAAAACTAGCCCTTTCTGAACAAGTCTTTTTGGACCACGGGCCCTCCTTTCTCCTTTTCCTCTACTTCAAATCCCTCCCCACCCTCTATGCTTGTGCCAATGGTGCCCAAGTCCTGACCATGACAGGCCGACTGGATGATGGCCGAACGGACAATTTTGAAAAATTTGGCAGGCGAATAGGCGAAACGGCGCAGTTCCTGGTGGATGTCATGACACCCGGAGGAATGGCCGGTGATGCCCAGGGAATTCGCACCATTCTACGCGTCCGACTCATCCACGCAGCTATCCGTCAATTTCTTCCTCAAGCTCATTGGGATGATGCCTGGGGGCGGCCTATCAACCAAGAAGACATGGCTATCACGCTGATGACTTTTTGTATCAGTATGATTGAAGGCTTGGAACGATTTAAGGTATCGATCACTGATGAAGAAGCAGAAGCTTATTTCCATCGGTGGAAAGTAGTTGGCCATATTTTGGGCATAGACGCAGACTTGGTTCCCGAAAATGTAGCCGCTGGCAAATGGCTTCTCCACAAGATACTGGCGCGGCAGGCAGCTTCTTCTGAAGCGGGAATTACCCTTACCCAAGCCTTGATCGACTTCTCTGCCGCTAGCATCCCCACCAAACTCCTCGACAATGCCCCGCGCATTTTTATTCGAAAACTGATTGGGCATGACCTAGCCAAGATGCTTAACGTCAGGCGACGGATCGGTTGCCTGGGCATTTTCCTCCCTACTTTTTTCCAAAATACGCTCCAAGCAGTCCAATCGCTGGATGAAGAATCAGAAGAGTTGGACAATATGCTTGACGTCATTTCTATGAAATTAGTGCTTGGGGCCGTCGATTATTTTGATCGGTTCAAAGGGCGGAGATTTGAAATTCCTGCCCAGATGCTGGAGAAATGGGGTTTGATGAATGAAAGTTGATCATATGGCCTGTCCCACAGATAATGGCTGTGCCATTGGGGAGTACTTCCAGGCGTTTTATTTCATAATAAAACGAGTCGTGCTGTGTCGCATGTTCTTTGATCCACGCCAGTTCGTCCTGCTTGGTATACCAGCCACCGCTATCGTTGATCATCTGAAAGTCCTCGCCGAGAATCCTGTCTAGCAAGACGGTGTCCTGTTCGCGATAGGCCTTCGGCCATTCGACCTCTTTGAGGTAACGAAGCTTGGCTTCGTCGTCAGGGGAGAGGAGGGCGACAGTGTCATGGTTGTGTGGTTCATGAGGCTGCTGGCAGCCGAAGGCGACAAATATAAGGGAGAGAAGAAGGAGAATGGCTTTCATGTTTATTAAGATCTTCTGTGGAGGATATCAGTCATATTTTGAACCATATAAGGCATTTAAGTGCATATAAGGTCAAAAAAGACAACTTCCTTAAATGTTCTTATATTCCTTATATGCTTCAATTGACATAATTTTTTATCAAAAACAGGTAGGAAAAAATCCGTGTAATCTGTGGCTTCTTTTTTTACAAATATTTTCCATTCGTCGACATGTTACTCCTTCCCCAAATAAGTTAAAACATCCTCAATAAAGGCAAACACCCCCTTTTCGATCTTAGCAGTCAACGCATCCAACTCGTCAAAATTGGGGGTTTCTACCACCGTATGCTCGATGATGGAGATAAAGTCTTTGGTATTGGCAGGCATGCGGTATTTGCTGCTTGGCTTCGTTTTGATCAGCTTCCAATATTTTGCCTGAACCTGTTTATTCACCCCTACCAGCCATACTTCAAATTGAAGCGGGTCGTGGTTGAGGATAATGGCAATTTTTAATTTTTTTTGCTTCAATACATCAGGGATAAAAGCAAAATAGCTAAAATCCATATAGCCTTGATAGACACTTCCCGACACAAAATGATCAGGGTATTTTTTGCTGAAATGGACGCGTAAATCCATCATGTACTGCATCAGACCCCGATACGCCACCTGGATGTCGCCTTTGGCTATTTGTGCTTTGTATGTCTTGATAGATTCAGCGAGTGTTTTCATAATCGTATTCAGCTATGATTTTGGGAAAAATATAAGAAGAATTTGCCTTAAAACGCATTTACCACCATCACACCTACCGCCTTAAAATTCCCCATCTCCATCAAAGCCTTTGCCCCTTCTTCCAGGTTCATGCGACGACCGATCATCTTCTCTAAGGGAATGTTTTTGGCAAAAATTAGCTCCATCATCTTGGGGTACTGGTGGGCCTGCATGCCATGGCTGCCGATGATCTCCAATTCATGGGAGAGGACAGGGCCCATTGGGATAGGGGGCATGGCATTTTCCCCCGCCATCAGGCCGATTTGGATATGTTTACCACGCTTTCTGAGCGAAAGGATAGAGTTCTGGCACGTGACGACACTGCCCAGTGCATCCACAGATACAGAGACGCCGCCTTGAGTCAGTTCTTTGATGGCTAGCGGAATATCAGTCGTATGAGACGCATTCAGCGTGATGTCAGCGCCTAACGATTGCGCAAAAGCCAATTTCTCATCAGAGATATCGACAGCGATGGTTCTTGCCCCAATCGCATGCGCGATCATCAGGGCAGAGAGCCCGACGCCTCCACAGCCATGGATTGCCACCCAATGGCCTGGTTGTAAATTGCCTTGCGCGACAAGGCCGCGATAAGCAGTGATAAAACGGCAGCCAAGTGTAGCGGCCGCTTCAAACGAAAGGGCTTCTGGAAGCCTTACCAGGTTCACATCGGCATATTTGATATGCACATATTCAGCAAATGACCCCCAGGCTGTGAAGCCTGGCTGGAAATAGTTATCGCAGATCTGTTGATTACCCGTAGCACATGGTGGGCAGTATCCACATCCACAGCAGAAGGGCACAGTCACGCGGTCCCCTTTTTGCCAGTTGCGCACATTTTTGCCTACTTCCACCACCTCTCCCGCCAATTCATGACCCGGCACATGGGGCAACTGCACATCCCCATCATGTCCCATCCACCCATGCCAATCACTTCGACAGATACCTGTCGCCTTGACAGCGATGATGACCCCATCCAGTGAAAGAGCAGGGTAGGGGAGGTTTTCGATGGTGATGGGTTGCTGGAAGGAAGGGTAATAGGCGGCTTTCATGCGATAAAGATTATTAATCAATCAATTTATCATTAATAATCTCTAATGTGAAACACTCTTAGAAAAGGCATTAATAATGACGACTCCCGCAGCGATGAGCGTAATGCCCAGCACTGCAGCTAAATCGAGTTTCTGATCAAATCGAAAATAGCCGATCATAGCGATCAAAAACATGCCTGCGCCTGCCCAGATGGCATAGGCGACGCCTATGGATACTTCTTTCAGTGTCAGAGAAAGGCAATAAAATGCAATGCTATAGCCAACGACAACGATGATAGAAGGGACTAGTTTCGTGAAGCCTTGGCTTTCTTTGAGCGCCGAGGTGGCGAGGACCTCGCCGATAATGGCGATGGCTAGGTAAATCCATTTCATAGTTTTTTGGGAAAAGTAGCCATTACCCGCTAATTCCCAAAATATGCCTTCATTGGCGTGAAATAGTGGTTGATCCACCCTTGCTTATACTGTGTCTGACCTTCAGGAATGTGCCGGTGGATGAGCGTCAGCTCCGTCCCTCCTGCCACAGCAGCCAATCGGATGGTCAATTCCGAGTCCTCATCGGCTGGTTGAAACTCAGACGTACGCCAACTTTGAATGATCTCTTCATTCGGCTTGAGGGACTTATTGGTCCCCGTGATGTAGCCATCCCAGGCAGTGAATTCTCCGCCTATTTGGTCACTGCATATAGCGGTGCCGCCTGTCATCTCCGAATGGGCCTTACTATCTAGCCAGGCGGCGTAAATAGCGGCAGGCGATGCTTTAAAAGTTGCTGTCAATTCAATGGATTCTTTCATTAAGGTTAATGTTGCAAATTGGTTGATGCAATAATAAGCCTTACAAAGATGAAATTAGGTTACCAAGTAGTAACTACAAGTGTTCTTCGCCCCATTGGAACAGCGCCAATAATAGCGGAACAGCGGACTTTCCTTTCTCGGTCAGTTGATAAATAGACTGGTTTTCAGTCGTCTCTTTTTGAATCAGCTCAAAATCGATCAAGGCACTTAAATGGCCGCTAAGGACTTTATTGGACAAAAAATTGTCTGCATCATCATAATCGACGACGGCATTTTGCACGCGTTTTTTGAGTGCGTTGAACCGAAGCGGTCCATCCTTCAATTGATACAAAATGGAGCCTCTCCATTTTCCACCCAGGACACGGAGCGCCAGCTCTACGGGGCAGACAACTTGTTTCTTTATTTTGGAGATATCAGGCGTCATGAGGATTGAGAATAAAACTACAGATAAATAGCCGACTGGGCAAATAGGATCATTCACAAAAAAACGCCCCCTTCCGAGAGCGTTTTCATATAGGAAAACCTAGATTTTCCCTTGCCTACATACATTGTCGAATGAAATGATAGAATGATAGAAGGAGAGAATGGAAGAAAATGAATAGATGAGTAAATGATAAAATGAGTAAATGCGTAAAAATTACCTATTCAAAATTTTTCATTCAACATTCAAAATTCTCTCCCCATCTACCGCCTGATCAACTGCTTGATACTCGCCAATTGCTTGGCATTGTAGGAGCCTTTCCGGCCTGTACTCAGGTCGATGTGATACAGTCCAGGGATCAGTTTTGATACATTGACTTCATGCTTATTGAGGCCCGTTTCTAGGGAAATAGGCTGTTTGAGCACCGTCTGACCTGTGATGTTCATGAAGGTGATTTCAGCCTTGACCGCTTCGCTGGCATTGAGTTGGAAATAGACCTTGTCATCTGCGGGATTGGGGTAAGCTTGAATTTTTACTTCCGTCCCAAAATCATCACTGATCATCACCGAGACAATGTCAGATAGCGTACTGCTGCCATTGAAGTCAACCTGCTTGAGGCGGTAGTAGGAAATGCCTTTGTGAGGCTTGTGATCCAAGGTGGTATAGGTCCGTGGTACGGTACTGTTGCCAGCACCAGCGATCTGCTCAAGGCGTTCAAATACCACGCCGTCAATAGAACGTTGCACCTCAAAGAAGTCGTTATTCGTTTCCGTTGCTGTCTGCCAATTGAGGCGGACAATGCTATTATTTTCCACAATCGCATCAAAATAGGTGAGCCCTACAGGGAAGGTAGATGCATAGCAGCTAACGGGCGCGATCTCCGCATTGTCAATAATAGGTACCTTTTGATTGAGCCATGGATCAAACATGGTATTGGTAAGTGAAGTATCACTCGTCCCCAACCAGTCTTGTAGCAAAGTAGTGAATACCTGGCGGTAGTCGTATTGCTTGGTCGTGATGATGTTGTTGGAGACTGAGCTAAGGTTAGGGTTATTGCCTGTAATGCCCCCATTGACGGACGTTCCAAAAATCATCATAGGAGCCATTGTTCCATGATCTGTCCCTTTACTTCCATTTTCACCGATTTGGCGTCCAAATTCGGAGAAGGTTGCAGCCATTACTTTGTCTGCATGTCCATTGGCGCGGAGGTCATCGATAAATGCTTTGATGGCGCCAGAGAGGTGATATAAGAGCACTGCATGGGTACCTTTGGCTGGATCACTAGCATCTACCTGATTGCTATGGGTGTCAAAGCCTTCCATTCGGACGAGGTACACCCGGGTCTGCAAGCCTCCGTCTATGAGACGAGCGATGGTCTTGAGCTGTGGTGTGAGGGGATTATCATAATAATAAGCGGCACTTGAGTGATACGTATCGGGATAGGTAACGCCAGCCGCATTTGACCCCAGGTTATACGCATCATTAAGGCGCTGTGCATATTCATTTCCACTTCGCTGGGTATCCAATAGATATTGGAGTTGCTCTCCATATTGGGTATTGGGGATATTGGTTGGCAAGGTGCCGCCTACACTGGTAATCAAATTATAGAAGTCCGTAGGGCTGTCGCCAATGGCCAAGCCCGTAGGAGCTCCTTGCAATCTGCTGAAACCCAAGGACAGTGCCCTGCTCCCAAACTCTAATGCGAGCGGATCAGGCATGGTAGGATTCGGATAAGCAGCAGGAAAATTAGGAAAACGATCATCCAGGTAACGCCCGATCCAACCAGAACGAATGGTCTGCCCAGCAGGGGTAGAATCTCCGCCTGTCAACCAAAGGTCTGATCCTTTGAAGTGGGAGCGGTCGACGTTGTCGTACCCTACGCCTTGGATGAAATTGACAAAGCCATCATCATACAGGGACTTGATCCCTGCCATTTCAGGATGGACCGCATTGGTGGCATTGAGGGAAAGGTATGCACCTGCTCCCGTATCGCGAATGCCAACTGTAGGGCGGTAGTTACGGTATGTCGAGTATTGATCCAGTGGGATGAGGGTATTAAGCCCATCATTGCCGCCGTGGAGTTGTATAAGAATCAAAATTCGTTGGTCTACCTCTGCACAGGTAAGGTGTGTGGAGAGGGAGTTGGCCATGGTCCGGATAGGGAGACCATTAAGCACCATCGGTGCCAAACCTATAGGAGCTAAGCTCTTGAGAAAGTTACGTCTTTTCATGAAGGAAGAAATAAAGGAGAATGAAAAATGGAGAATTAAAAATGAAGAGGGGCCGCTTCGCTGCGAGACCGTTCGTCCTGCGGACTCACTACGAGAGGCGAGACCGCTCGCCTTTCAGGCTCGCTACGAGACAAGAGACAAGAAAAGTGCCTTTAGTCTCGGAGCGAGGCGAGTCTTCGAGCCGAGCGGTCTCGCAGTGAGTGCCGAAGGCGCGAACGATCTCGCAGTGAGGGCTTCGCCCGAACGGTCTCGCAGCGAGCCCGAAGGGCGAGCGGTCTCACCCCAGCTGAAACTCAGGCGATTGAACAATGCCACGGATGAGCTTCTCTATCTGAGGACGCACAGCATTGTCATTGCCCGTGAGGATATAATTGTCCCATTCCATAGACCAATTGGTCTGGGTGAGGTTGTCCAACAAGAGGTCATTCAGAAAGTAATTGAATCGAGTGGTGTCTAGCGGTTTTGGGAAAGCATAGTCTGTGATTTCTTTGACCAGGGTTACTGCGTTCCTAGGGTCAGAAACATTGGATGGGTCATCGACAAAATTCATGGGATTGAACGTCACATGAATGCTCCCCCAAGTCAGCAACTTTTGACCGGTATACAGCATATCGAGGAATTTATACCGGAAAGGAAGGGTATTGGCACTGATCCAAGACTTGCTGAAGGAAGGCGCCTGATGATAGGCTTTGTAGCCAGCTACAGACGGCGGACTCCACAAGTCCATATTCGCCTCTAATAAGACAAAACGCAATACCGTATCGCGGTAAAATTCGTGGTAATGCTTGTACCGGTTGGTTGCTTCATCTGGGCGGTCGATTTTGAAAAAACGCATGGTTTTGATAAACCATTCCATCGGAGACAAGATCTTTGCCCCGATAAACTCATCATTACTATTGCTATCATCCGCATCATAGAAATGCTTACTCTTCAGCAGCGGCTCTACGATCTTGAGCAACTCATAGTTGTTGTTGTACAAGATGGTCGCTAGAGGAGAAATGATGTCATTTTCTACTTCTGTAGTGATTTCACTATGGACTAGCAAGCGATAGAGCTTGCGCACATAGTTCTTGGCCGTCGCGATTTGGCTAAAGACCATATTGATAAAGGCATCAAATTCTGCATAGATGCCCGCATCATTGCTACCACCGGTGATAGTCGTATTGTTAAATGCACTACTGAAAGTCTTATTGGTGGTGTCGTGGTGTCCGGCATGTAGATACCCTCTGGGAATGCCCGTATCGGGGTCCTTATTATTGGGGTCATCCCATACATTTCTTTGCTTGATACCCGTAAAAAGCCGTGCAGCCTCTTGGATATCATATTCTGTATAAGTGGTGTAGTCACCAGGACCTATCTGTTCGCCTTTACCGATAGTAAATAGCTCCAAGACTTCACGAGGGAAATTCTCATTGGGATACCACTTCGTGCTCGAACTAGAGTCGAGATACTCAATCATGGAGTTGTCCATGATGATCTTGCGCGCCAGCGTCTTGATGCTGCCGTTTATGTATTGGCGGAAAAGGTGCATCTGAGAGAACTGGTTCTCGGATCGCTTGGCGTGATGGTCTACGACAAAAATGGTGTGGTAGTAAAAAGTAAGCTTTTGGGCAATGTGTGGTGCATTGTTATTATGAAAAGCCTCGTCTAGCCACCAACCAGTAAGGTAGGTATGGCGCAAGTAGTCTCCACTGCCGCCAGTAGTACTATTTTTACTACTATCATTGCCATAAACCCAGGTTTTGCCATTGGCAGGGTCTAGGGGATCTGGCGGCATGGCAAAGCCCGAAGGCGCCAGTAATGCATTGACTGCCTGGGTGGCCGTCATAGCTGCAAATGTGTCAATCTCTGCGCGGGTCACTCCCATGGTAGTACGACGGAGCAGGTGAGCTGCGCGCTCTAGGCCTAAAGGACCTGTTAAGGGGTCAAGAGATGCCATAAGATATCGGATTCAGGTTTAGTACAAGGAAAAACAAGATCAAGAAAGCGTAGGTGTCTAAAAAAAAGGACAAAGGATTCCCTCATCTGAAAAAAAAGTATTTTTCAAACTAAAACAGCCAGAACGAAATAAATTTTTCTGCTTAGATTATTTAGTTTGTTGCATAATTAAGCCTAAATAATTCGCAGATGTCGATGAAGTTCCTGACCTTCTTACAACTTAGAATAGTCCCTACGACTTGGCGAGGCATGACAATCGTACATGCCAAGCGCTTACAAATAACTGAATATTGCAATTACAAGCTACGTCGGAATTTGTGTACCTGGTGGGAATAGAGGTTTGGGTACAACTCTTCTATTCCACAAAAAACAGGCCATAAACACATTTGTGCCAAATTTCCGATGATGCTTTCTTTACCTATGGGGATAAAACTAGGGATTTGAAGGAGGGGAATAAATCGAAAAGGAGGGTTAACCTAACATTTATTTTAATCACATAAGTCTTTAAATGAAATGCCTGGGTGGAATATTTACTCAAAAACACTTTTCCGTGGTTAAAACTATTGGTATCCAATAACTTTTTTTCATAAAATGAATTTTTTTTGTCAAAGTGGTAGATGTATTAATGGAGAAAGTTACCTTTTCCCAAAAGAGCTATTGCCGACCGACTGCGTATTTTTACAGACAACTGACTACTAAATGATACATTTTAATAGAATTCGTAGAAAAAGATACTTTTAAGGACATGAAGTGCAGAATGTCTCAAATATCTTACAGCTTCAAGGTTGTTTTTTTTACTTTTTTGCCAACACTTCAAATGCCCTTTGGAGTTTTTTCCCTTTGTCATCTACCAAACTGAGCGTGTGATGTCCTGCTGATGGATTGAGCGCCATCTCATGTATATGGGTTGTCTGCCCTAAATAAATGTCATTCAAATGCCAGTAAATAATGGCTTCTGGGTCTCGGTGAGTCACCTCGAATACAGTCTTGCTGACCTCCCCATCCAAATCTATAGGCACATAGATTCTCGAACTGAATTTGGGGTAGATCAACTCCATCTGGTTATCGGTGATAGCGTCAAGACAATCTGCTCGATAGGGAGGGAGAGAAGTATAGCTAGGGTGGCGACTCTTATAATAGGCTTCTTGGGTAGGAGGGAGGATAAAATAGGCTTTGTGTTGCATATCCTGTGGAGATTCACAGTCCGCGTGCACACGCCATGTACCCGATTCATCAAGGTGTACCAGCTGGTGATAAGGGCAGGGAGGACTCTGGAGTCCATTGACGGCTCCCCAAATGGTATCAACATCTGTACAAAGTGAAGAGGCCAAATGACCACTATGGTGGCACGTAGGGATGGGGACGAAATCAGCATGTGGCACCTCAAACCATCCTTGCCCTCTGCCTACGGCATCAAATAGGTCAAACATAACCGGCGCTGCCGCCTGGAGTCCTGTCAGGCCAGGCCGCCCTTCCCCATCTGCGTTGCCGACCCAGACCGCTACCAAGTGAGAAGGGTTACACCCGATCGCCCAGGCATCCCTGAAGCCATAGCTCGTACCTGTCTTCCAGGCAACCTTCTGGGCAGACGCGAAGCGCTGCCAGTGACGATCTACCTCCGGCCGATTCACTTCCAATAAAGCCTCAAAGGTCATAAATGTCGCTGCTGCACTGATCGCACTATGCGCCTTCAAGGGACTAGCCGCGCGGAGTTCATCCCGTTTCTTCACCTGTTTTTGTTCAAAAATGGGAGGAAGGAAATTGTGGGCAGGGTACTGCCCATTGAATTGGTGGTAGTCGATCAAGTTGCGCGCCATGCTGGCATAAATGCCACTTAGGTCCCACAGGGTAGCTTCTGCACCCCCAAGCACCAGTGTCAGCCCGTAGTCATTGGGGGGACGGTTCAACGTGGTCATGCCCACTTCTGTCAAGAAAGAATGGAAACGAGCAGTGCCGTATTGGTTGAGCATGCGCACAGCAGGCACATTAAGGGACCGAGCCAGGGCTTGATGGGCGGGAACCGCTCCATCATAGTCACGAAAATAGTTTTTGGGATTATAACCGCCGTAGCGCGTAGGGATGTCCGGGACAAGGGTATTGGGCAATATGGCCCCATCGTCGAGCATGGCAGCATATAATAAAGGCTTCAAAATACTGCCCGTACTGCGCCTGGCAGGAATCACATCCACGGCACTTCCGTGTTCTTTGCCTGCGTCGGTATTGCCGATGTAGGCACGGACTGCTCCTGTTTTTACGTCCAGGATCATAGCAGCGGCATTAAAAATGCCGTTTTGCTTCAGATGCAAGTGATGACGGTGCACAATCTCATGGGCTTGTGCTTGCAACTGCTGGTCTATGGTAGAATGGATCACCGCATGGGTGCCTTTGTGTTGCGCTTGTACGCGATCCAGTAGGTGAGGAGCAAAGTTGGGTAAGGGTAAAGGTTTTTCAGGTAAAGGCTCCAGTTTGCCGAGTTGAGCAGTTAGCGAATCAATTTCCCCTACTTCCCAGAGCCTATCAAGCAATTTATCCCGCTTCTCTCTCAGCAAATCCCTGTTTCTCCCTGGGTGAATCAAACTAGGCGCATTGGGCAAAACCGCCAACGTCGCGGCTTCCGACCAGGAGATCTGATGGGCACTACGACCGTAGTACTTCCAAGCGGCAGCGTCCAGCCCCACGACATTGCCCCCAAAAGGCGCATGAGAAGCATACAGGGCCAGGATTTCATCCTTAGAATACCGCAATTCTGCGCGAGTCGCCTGGATCATCTCGATGATCTTTTCGAGGAAGGTACGGCCCTTGCCTTTGCGGGACATGCGTATCACCTGCATGCTGAGCGTGCTGCCCCCACTCACAATTTCGCCTTGGGAGATATTGAGGCGGAAGGCTCGGAGGATGGCCAGCGGATCGACGCCTGGATGATAGTAGAATCGCTTGTCTTCAAAAGTAATTATCGCCCGAGCAAATTTGTGAGGGACGCTGTCCGTTGGCGGGAAGCGCCATTGACCATCAGCGGCGATGCGTGCCCCTAGCAAACGACCAGAGCGGTCAAGCAGGACAGTTGAAGAAGGATCTTTAAAGAGGGGATTGGGCAGGCAAAAAAGGTACAGGATGCTGAGCAAAGCGATAGTGATCAGCTTCTTCTTGTGATTCAGGGCAAATCGGCGAAGGTGTTGTTTGGTGGGGAAGGGTTTCATGATTGATTATCCTTTTGGCTCGATGATAAATAAGGGACAATCTAGATCGATTTCAGAACAAGGATTGCAGAACAAGGATTTTTGAAGGATAAAGACCCTTTTCACTTCATAAATCATCAATCCTTGTTCGATATTCATCAATCAAAACCAACCTTAAACAAGACAATTGTTTATCTCCCATTCCTAATCGCTTTCCCCCGCCTGCAACCGCTCCTCCTCTTGCAACTGCTTGGCAGCCACTCTTTGAAGGCTTACAGCCCGTAACCTATCCAGGCCTTCCTGCAAGGATTCCCCCACGTCCTTGCTTCCCCAATGCATGAGGTAGCGCAAGTAAGGCGTATGGCCAATCTCTGCATAGAACGTCCAGGTGACGACTGTCCCTTCGTCCGTCTCTTCAAATGTCCAAGTACCATGTCCAAAGCGTTCTTCTCCAAAATCGATAATGGTCCGAATCTCGCGATTGGGTTGAGCAGACTTGATGGTCAAGGTGCCAGCACCTGTTTTTTCTCCTTTCCACGAATAAGAGCCATTTACCCCTTCTGAAATGCTTCCATACTTCACTTTTATGGAAGGGTCACTGGCTTGCCAAGCCGACCATTCCTCCCATCGCTTGAGGTCATTGACCTCGTTGAAGACGGTGGTGATGGGTGCGTCTATTACCAAAGAGCGGGTCACCGAAAAATCATTGGGCAAGAAATAATTGCCGATCAGCAGGACAACTGCCAAGACACCGAGCCATTTGATGATATTTAAGATCTTGCGGAACAATGGAGAAATTTATTCAAAATTAGGTATTCATTCATTCAAAATTAATTCCCCTCAATGTTCCACCACAAACAGCTCCCAATGCCGCTTCGCAAATTCCAACAGCGCAGGCGGTGCATCCTCAAAAGTGGGATCAACCTTAGATTCCCCTTCAGGTGGAATCGCCTGATAGTCAGCCTTCCCAACATTAAAAGAATAGCCACGAATGGCATATTTTTCCCCTCCTTCCAGCATAATCAACTTAACAGTAGCTGGGCTAAGATCACTCCGACACGCCAATCGATACATAAAGGTAAGCTCCCCTATCCCGTCCTGATCCCAGTCTGAGATGTACACGGAATGCTCGATAAACTCCACCAACAAATCAAATTGGCACCTTTTTTCAAAATCCTTCACCTCCCTGACCAGTTCACATTTACCATCCTCCAAGCACACATAGTGATATGCGTGCAGCCATGCTGTCGTAGCAGAGTCTCCAATCACGTCATCTTCTGGCTGATCTCCGAGAAAAGTTTCGTCCTTTGTCCTCGTAAAAATGGCAATATTTTCCCCCTTGGCATCCCGCCAGCGATAGCCAAACAAGATGTCACCCTCATATTTGGCCCCCACCAGATGCTCAAAGTGGGACGTCTGGAAGTCCAATACCTGGACAAGCGGTTTGTCTTGGGCAAAAACAACTTGGTAAGCCATTAGGAACCAGAGAACGCTGTGCGATAAATAAAAGAATCCTTTCATATCAATTAAGCTAAACAAAATCTGAGAACATAAGACCAGGTGTTTTACTTCTCACTTCCTTGTTTCCTTCGACGAAGCTCAGGACCTGCCTTGTTAATTATTTTTACTTCTTTCCCCCCTCAACCCATTCATCAACAAATTCAACAACTCTTCCTTGATCTGCTCGATTGTCAGGCGCCCCGTCGGTCGGTACCACCGTGCGATCCAATTGATGGCAGACAAAAGGCTCGTGGTCACAAAGCGGCCTTCCACGGCCCGAAAAACGCCTTTTTCGGTCCCTTGACGGATGACCTCCTGAAAGCGTTTGGCGTACTGCTTTTGCAAATTACCATACTGTTCATTCCTGGGTTCTTTGAGGTGCTTCCATTCGTCGAAGAAGATGGTAGAAGCATCCTGATTCGCTAGCACCACTTCAATATGGGCTTCGAGCATGTGCGTGAGTTTGGTTTCAGGGGAGAGGGAGGTATCGGAAAAAATGGGCTCAATTCCCACAAAAAAATCCCGGGCACATCGCCGCGCGATCTCCCACAAGATATCGTCTTTCGACTCAAAATTGCTGTACAAACTGGCCGCCTTGATGTCCAAATCTTTGGCGAGGTCGCGCATCGAAGCACTCGCGTAGCCTTTCTCGCTAAAGCGTTTTCTCGCAGCTAAGAGGATTTCTTCTTTACGGTCGCTAAGGGGTTGTATATCGTTGATCATGGAGAGGAATACGTATGGGAAAATCAAAATTAAAATGAAAGTAAAAATCAAAATATGACGTGAAGGTCAGTAAGTTATGGGATTAATGTTTTCTTTTATTTTGATGCTTTCCTTTTATCAATATTAGGGAAGAAATGGGGGAAAGGCAAGGGGGGAGACGGTTTGAACGTCTAAAGTCTGAATGTCTGAATGTAAAAAGAATAAATGACTGAAAATTGATTTCCCAATCAGACGATCGGACACTCAGACAATCAGACGCTCAGACCTTCACATGATTCCCTCATACAACTCCTTCCACTGTCCCACAATCGCCTCTGGCTTAAACTGCTCTGCCTGCAATAAGCCTTGCTGGGTCATCGCTGCACGTAGGTCGCTGTCTTCCAGGACGCGCTGGATGACGGCAGCGAGTTTCGCAGGAGCGTTGGGATCGACGTATTGTGCGGCGTCACCTCCCACTTCTGCGAAGCAGGAGCCGCGGCTGGTGATCACGGATGTACCGCTGTGCAGGGCTTCGAGGATGGGGATGCCAAATCCTTCGAAGTGAGAAGGGTAGACAAGGGCAGCGGCTTGTTGATAGATGGCTGGCAAATCTGCCGAAGAGATAAGTGAAATAAAGTGCACCTGTTTCTCCAAATGGTGGGTTTGGATAAAGGTTTTTGCCTGGGCCAGGTAGTCTTTGCCTTGGCCTACCACGACAAGCGGCGGCTGAAGGGTAGGGGAGAGCTGATGTAAGGCTTGCAGCAAGGTGAGCAGGTTCTTGCGGGGCGTGATGGCGCCGACGTAGAGGAGATAATCTGTGGGGAGATGGTATTGTTGCTGGACAGCATGGAGCGTCTGAGGAGATTTTTTATCGTAAAAAATCGGATCACAGGACTGGTAAATGACAGAAATGCGCTCCGCAGGCACGCCCATAAATTCCATCAAGTCTTGCTTTGTCTGTTCGCTGATCGCCACAATCTGGTCCGCCCGACGGCAGGCGTGGGCGACTTTTCGGGCGTAGATCACTCGGTCTAAGGGTTGGTAGAGATGGGGATAGCGTTTGAAAATGAGGTCGTGCATGGTCACGACGCTTTTGACACCTGCCTGGTGGATATGGGCTGGCAACTCATGGCTGAGGCCATGATAAAGGTCGATGCCATCCGCCTCAAACTGCTTATGTATGCGATAGGACCGCCAGTAGCTGTGAAGCTTTGTCCATGGCCATTGGGTGGGATAGGTGGTCGGGAGGTCTGTAGAAAAAAGGTCGCTTTTGCTGGGGGATTTGGGTGAATAAAGGTGGTAGGCATGTTCGGGCATCAGGGCTTGTAGGCTCCTGATGAGGGTGCGGCTGTAGTTGCCGAGGCCGCGGTGGTTGAAGAAGGCTCTTTTGGCGTCAAATCCTATTTTCATAAGTAAGAAGTAAGAGACCGCTCAGCCCGAAGACGGGCTTCGCTGTCAGATCGTTCGGCCTTGAAGGCCTCACTGTCAGACCGTTCGTCGCGTTGCTCCTCACTGTCAGATCGCTCGGGGCTATGAAGCCTCTCGCTGTCAGACAAGAGACGAAGAGAGACTGCCTTTGTCTGACAGCGAGGCGAGTCTTCGAGCCGAGCGATCTCGTAGCGAAGGCCGTCTTCGGCCAGAGCGGTCTGACAGTGAGTGCCGAAGGCGCGAACGATCTGACAGCGAGCGAAGCGAGCGGTCTCTTCAAAACTAATTAAAACTCCAAAGCCTTCCTCATTTTGCGCTACAGTTTATTTTCTTAATTTCGCGACATGGAAATACTTGACGCGATTAAGCAATCTGCCGGCCTCAGCTTTCCGTTGCTGATCTTGTTGGTGACAGGCCTTGCGCTGATGATGTTGGACGCTTTTAAGCAAACCAAAACACTGCCCTGGGTGGCTGCCTTGGGACTGATTGGATCAGCTGGTTTGGCACTCCTAAGTCGGGAGCCAGGCGATATGGAGATCTATTTTGGGATGTTGGAAATTGGGGGAATGGCGCCAGTGATCCATGTCTTTTTGTGCTTGGCAGGCTTGTTTACCCTGTTTTTCCTGCGTGACTACCTGCACCGTCAAGAAAAGCCCCTACACGATGTATATGCACTGATCGTCTTCGCCGTACTAGGCATGATCCTCATGGCCAATGCACGCAACCTGCTGATGACTTTCATCGGCCTGGAGACCATGTCCATGTGTCTTTACATTTTTGCCTCCTTGTTCAAAATGGACCCCCGCTCCAATGAGTCTGGGCTGAAATACTTCTTGCTAGGATCATTTGCTTCGGCATTCTTACTCTTCGGCATCGCGCTCATTTATGGCGCTTCGGGCTTTTATTATATGACGCCGGAAGGCGAAGCGATCACCCGAAGCGGCTCGCTACATTTTGATACCATCGCAGCTAACTTGCGCGATATTCGAGACATTTATGGTCAAGGTATCGCCCTCCATATAACAGAAGGCGAACGCAATCTGATTATGCTGACAGCTATGGGCTTGATGCTCGTAGGGTTTCTGTTCAAAGTAGCTGCCTTTCCTTTCCACAACTGGACACCAGATGTGTATGAAGGTGCCCCGACACCCTTGGCAGGATTCATGGCCACAGGCAGCAAAATGGCTGCCTTTGTAGCGCTAGGCATCATCATGATGAAGCTGGGCTTTCTGGACCAACCCAAAGTCAAGACTTTGCTGGCGAGTATTGCCTTGGTCACAATGATCTATGGTAATATCGTCGCTGCGCGTCAGCAGAATATCAAACGGATGCTGGCTTATTCGAGCATCGCTCACTCGGGCTATGTGTTGCTGGGCTTGTGCGCTGGGCTAGTAGGATTTCAGGCCGCCGTTTTTTACATGTTTATTTATACCCTGATGAATATTGGCGCTTTTGGCTTGGTGGGCATGGCAGAGAAGGATCATCCAGATACGAATCTGGATAGCTGGAAAGGCATCGGCAGCAAGTCGCCGTACTTTGCGGGGGCGTTAGCGGTCTTTATGCTCTCCCTGGCTGGGATTCCGCCTTTGGCGGGCTTCATGGCCAAATACCTTGTATTTGCAGCAGCTATCCAAACGGGCCTCGTCGTCCTCGCTATCATCGGTATCCTGAGCACTATCGTAGGCGCTTATTATTATCTGCGGGTAGTTGGGGTCATGTTTTTTAGCAAAGAAACGTCTCCTCTTAAACTCGAATTTAGCAGCATCCCTGCTGTCGGTACGGCTTTACTCGTGGTGCTGATTATCTTATATGGACTGTTTCCCTCTATGTTGTTGGATACCTTGGGCATTGAGAGCTTAGGGGTGATGAGTTCAATGATAGAATGATAGAATGATAGAATGATAGAATGGAAGAAAATGATTAGATGAGTAGATGATAAAATGAGTAAATGGTTTTATTATTCTGGCTACAATCTCTGTTCTCTTCTGCCTCTTTCATTAACCATTAACCATTTACAATTTTCCATTTATTTAACCCTTCATCATGACACATGACCAACTGAAGGATCTTCAAACGCGGAAGGATGCGTTGAGGGGGTACCTTTGACGTGGCTGAGAAGCTACATTTAATCGAAGAAAAAGAAGCCATCACCCAGCAACCCGATTTTTGGGGCAACCCTGCGGAGGCGCAGAAGGTGATGAAAGAAATCAAATCCCTGAAGCTGTGGACAGACGCTTACGCCAAGGTGGAGGAGGCTATCGGCGAGATCGAAGTACTGTTCGAATTTTATAAAGAGGGCGACGTATCCGAAGACGAAATCACGGCCGAACGCGCCAAAGCGCTCAAAGCCGTCGAGGATCTCGAGTTTAAAAATATGCTCTCAGGCGAGGAAGATCGCCTCGATTGCATCCTGGCCATCAATTCTGGCGCAGGTGGTACGGAAGCCCAGGACTGGGCCGAGATGATCAAACGCATGTATGTGCGCTATGCGGAGAAGTCAGGCCTCAAGTGGAACCTCTTGGAAGAGACCGAAGGCGAAGCTGCAGGGATCAAAAGCTGTGAAATCGAGATTTCAGGTGACTTTGCTTATGGCTATCTCAAGGGAGAGTCAGGCGTGCACCGCCTCGTGCGCGTGAGTCCCTTTGACTCCAGTGGCAGACGCCATACGTCTTTTGCCTCAGTACATGTCTATCCCAAGATCGATGAATCGATCCAGATAGAGCTCAACGAGAGCGAGATTGACCGTCAGACGTATCACTCTAGTGGAAAGGGGGGGCAGAATGTGAACAAGGTCGAAACGGCGGTTCGATTGACACATAAGCCCACAGGCGTGGTCGTGACCTGCCAGATAGAGCGGAGCCAGCTCCGCAACTACGAGCGGGCGCTCGATATGCTGAAGAGTAGGCTCTACCAGATAGAGCTAGAAAAGCAACAAGCTGCCAAAGACCAAGTAGAAGGCACCAAGCGCGCCATCGATTTTGGCTCTCAGATCCGTAACTACGTGCTTTTTCCCTACAAACTGGTGAAAGACCTCCGCACCAACCACGAAAGCTCCAATCCCGACGCTGTCTTGGATGGAGGGTTGGATGATTTTATCAAGACGTACTTGATGCAGTACTAAAGAAGGTTTTAGGTTTTAAGTTTTGGGTTTTAGGTTTAGCTCGAAACGTTAAACTCAAAACTCAAAACCTTCCTAAAACTTCACCTTCACATACTCACGTTTTAGCTCCCCTTTGTCATTTTGCATCATGAAGACGAGGAAAAGTTTTCCTTTGGGGACTTCACGGACCATAAAGGGAGCGTAGGCCGTTCCGTCATTCATATAGAAGTACTTGATGGTGCGGTGGGCACGCACGACGGTATTGCTGACCACTTCGACAGAGTCGAAGCGATGGAGTTCTGCATTGGAGTAAAACCAGAAATTCTTGAGGGTATCTGCGACGAAGAGGTGACGGGCTTCGTTGAAGGGGCTTTCGGCCATGCCATGGCCTTTGCGAAAACAGATGAAGTCATTCAAAGGCGCGCCTTCTTCTGCTAGCTTGAAGTAGGCACTTTTGAAGGAAGCATTGACGCTGACTTTCCACGGGTTATTCATGGTCAGTACAATGACAAAGTCATCTTTCTTCAACTTGACCTCGTGGTCTTCATCGGGAGAGATTTGCTTGCCCTTTTGTAAAAAGGAGACTTCAAAATAAGCTACGCTGTCAGTCGCTGTTTGGGCCTGCAACAAGCCAGCCCATAATAATAGGATTACACTAAGAAGATAGGTCGATTTCATGGGGTAAAGGTAGTAAACTATCAAAAAATAGCCCAGACAAATTGCCTGGGCTGGATAAAGTTGTTATGACCCTTACAGTTTGGCTGTCATTTCGACGACTGAAAGGAGGAGAAATCTAAAACTCCCTTATGTACTGGCTTCACGCGCTTCGACTAAGTTTATAGACCAGCAGTTAGATTTCTCCCTTCGGTCGAAATGACAGCTAAGCTGTAAAGAAATTACTTTTTCCACTTAATGCTACATCCTACAGCCTTGGTGTAGTTCAGTGCGACTTCCTGTCCACTCTCTAGCGCTGCAATCGCCATTTCTACATACTTGTGCTGGATGTCTTCGCCATTATAGCTGTCATCGATCGCACCGATATACTCGACGATCAGTTTTCCCTCAACCCTGCGGACGAGGTAGGTATGGGGTGTACGCGTCGCACCAAACGCCTTGGCGATGGCCTGTGTTTCGTCGTGAAGGTAAGGGAAGGTAAAGCCTTTCTCCTGGGCGCGGACTATCATGGCGTCATATGAGTCAGATGGATACGCCTCGGCATCATTGGGGTTGATGGCGATCACTGGATAGCCTTGACTCTCAAATTCTTCATGAAGTGCCTGGATGCGGTCTTCGTATTTGATGGCATAAGGACAGTGATTGCAGGTAAATACAATGATAAAGCCTTTGGCTTCGGGGAAGTCGTCTGGAGAGACCATTTCTCCATTTACATTGAGGAGGTTGAAGATGGTTGCTTCATCTCCTACCTGATATCCGTCTTGTGCAAACATGTGTCCGAGGGTTAAAAATAAACTAAGTGTAAGGGTTAACAGAATCGATTTCATTTCAAATGTATTTAGTTGGGTTAGTGTTTAAGGGAATAATTTTGAATGAATGAATGGTGAATTTTGAATAAGATGCTGGCCATCATTTATTTACAAAATCAAAAGGCTAATTATGCTCAATTTTTCCTAAAACAGCATCCAGCCAATCGGCTAGCTCTTCATATTCAAAGCTCTGTTCGCGAAATTCAAGAATATCGTGGGAAGGCATGGCGATCAGGGTGGCAGGGATCGCACCGGACCACTTCTCGTGAACTCTTTCAATCCACCCTTGATTTCTAAGGGCGTCTGTTAGGAAAATGACGTCGGCGGTTAGCTTGCGTTCCTCCACAAATTTCAATAAGCGTGTCTCATATTGTTCGGGGAAATCCAGGCTCACCAGGACTACTTTGACCTTTTTGGCTTTGTATTTTTCGTTAACCTCCAAAAAATAAGGCAACTCCGCCACACATGGTTTACACCAGGTCGCCCAGAAATTGTAGACATACAAGGTATCAGAAGACTGCTCAGTCTGAGCGAAAAACTCGTCCACGGACATGCGTTGGACTTGTTGGGCGGAAACAGTATGCATCATGCAGCATACAATACCGGCGATCAGGATAAGCTTTTTCATTAGCGGAAAAACGGACTGCTTTTGGATTAGTTTTATGAGAACCCCTACATGAAAGAATGGTTTTTAGGAATTGGAAGAATTGGCTTGAAAATAAAGGGAAAACGCCATAATTACCCCAAGTCTTGAAACCCGATTTATTTTTGATACCCAAATTAGCAAGAATTCTCTACATAAAAGGGTGAAGTTGCAGTTCACTCATGCATATAATGTTCTTTTTCTGCATTTTGATTTTCAAAAATGTATATGCAAACATGCTATGTGTTCCTTCTGCTATTTCTGCTTAACGCCTCGATTGGTCTTCATGCCCAGTCCTCCGAACGCTGCCTCACCCAAAACGAAGCAGAGGACCGCTACGGAAGGTATTCCCCTGATGGCCAGTGGATTGTCTTTGAATCAGATCGAGATGGAAATTGGGAAATCTACCTGATGAAGGTGGATGGAACAGAGCAGCAACGGCTCACAAGCCATGACAGCGCGGATCGAAGGCCTACGTGGCATCCTTCGGGGAAGATGATTTTGTTTGAGTCTACCCGCGAAGGGAAAAATGGGCTATTTATCTATTCCCTCATCAAAGAATGGGTAAAGCCGATTCCATTACCTGAAATCGAAGGCGAAGTGATCTTTGCCCATTTTGCGCCAGATGGAAAGCAGATTGCTTTTTCTGTGCAAGAAGGGGAGCGCGTATTTAACCTCTATACCATTCGAAAAAATGGCAAAAAACTGCGCGCACTGACTACTGGGCAGCAGCGTAGCCTCTTTCCAGCATGGTCGCCTTCAGGCGCAGAAATCGCTTTCTTTTCGCGGAGAGATACAGACAATAAGGATGACGAAATTTATTCTCTTAACTTGAAAACCCTGGAAGCAAGGCGTCGTACCTTTTGGCCCAAACACAATTTCTGCCCTTCCTGGTCCCCCGATGGTACCCAAATCGCCTATGCTCAGTCGATGGAAGGCTCGCGACCGGAAATCTATGTGATGGATAAAAATGGTGAGAACGCCCGTCGAATTACTTTCAATGAGGACGGAGATACCTTACCTGCCTGGTCGCCTGATGGCACCCGGTTGTTAATTACTGCCTATAGGAATGGGAATTATGAAATTTGTGAAGTAGCATTGGGAAACAAAATGAAGCGCAACTAGTCATAAAGGAGGAATGAAAATGAAAATTGAAATGAAAATTAAAGTATAAGGTTTTTCTCTAAAATATAGTATCATGAGTCAAGAACCCATTTCTCCCAGTGAACAGCAAGAAGTTCAAGAGTTATTTGGTCAGGAGCTAAACCAGCTAAAGTTGGAAGACTTTGAGCGACTGCATAAAGCGCTCCGCCAGAAGTACCATCCCGACAAATTTGAGCAATATGAAGACGAAGTCGTTCGGGAGATGGCCAATGAGAAATTCAAGCGCATCGAGCTATTGGCGGAGAAGGTGAAAAAGCACCTTTCTACCGATCCCAGTCAGCGGCCCAAAGACCCTAAGAAGGACTCCGTTTATGATGAGTTTGCGGAGTTTGCGTTTGAGAAAATGAAGATCGAGATGATCACGCGGGAAAAGGATTTTAAATACTTGTTATTTGGGAGCAAATGGCGCTGGCTGGAACGGGGGGATACATACAAGGTGCCTGACACTCAGGCTTCTATCATCATGGATCAGAACCATCAAGGTCGGAGCATTGGCTTTACGGAGACGATTCGGATTTACCTGACGTTTGACAAATCAGACTCCCTCGACGTCATAGTCACCTGGCTCTACAGTCGTATTCAAGGTCAGACCAGTGCCCTCATCATCGAAGGCGAACGCATTCCTGTCGAGCTAGATCGCATGCTGGCTGCGATGCGACGCAAGTCGTTTCTAGGAATAGCTGGAGAAACGTCTGAAAGTCCGAACGTCTGATAGTCTGACCGAAAGTTGGTGCTGATTTAAACCAAACTATATTTTACCTTCGGAAATTAATTCATCAGATTCCTATTGCCAATTTACGCTCAGACAATCGGACACTCAGACCCTCAAACTTTCTTTTATGCTTCCTATCAACCTCACTGAAAAATTTACCCAATTCACTGACCACTGGAGTCCCCATATCATTGGCGAACTGAATGGGCAATATGTGAAGATCGCCAAGGTACAAGGCGAATTCATCTGGCATCAGCATGAGCACGAAGATGAACTCTTTTATGTGGTCAAAGGCCAATTACACATAGACTTTCGCGATAAGTCAGTGACCCTGAATCCAGGGGAAATGCTGATTGTGTCTATGGGCGTGGAGCATAAGCCTTGGGCAGCAGAAGAAACGCATATCATGCTATTTGAGCCTAAGGCGACCCTGAATACAGGTGAGCATGAGGAGAGTGAATTGACAAAGAAGGAGTTGGGGAAATTGTAGCGTTTTGGGATATGATAGGCATTTTTCTTGGGATAGTTGGCGGAATCTAGTATTTTTGAGATACATTCCGCCAATTATCGGCATGTTTTTCACGATGAATCCTTATGATGGCTATCACAAAATTAGTTGGGCGTTCGAAGGAAAAGGAGATATTGAATGATGCCTTAGCTTCCAATCAGGCGGAGTTAGTAGCTGTCTTAGGGAGGCGTCGTGTAGGGAAAACATTTCTTGTAAATGCAGTCTATGAAGACCAAATTATCTTTGAAATTACTGGCATCCAGCATGCTCCGCTTCAAAGACAATTGAAGAATTTTGCCTATGCGCTTTCAGAAGCAAGCGAAAAGAAGGTTAAAAAACCGGTTGATTGGTTTGATGCATTTGTAGAATTGATTGCATTTTTAAAAACAAAAAAAGACAATGGCAAGCAGGTGGTTTTTTTTGATGAGTTGCCTTGGTTGGCTTCTGCAAAATCTGGTTTTTTGCAGGGGTTAAGTTTCTTTTGGAATAGCTGGGCTGTTAAACAACATATTGTGGTCGTAATATGCGGTTCAGCAGCGTCTTGGATGATCCAGAAAGTGGTAAATCACAAGGGGGGGCTGCATAATAGGATTACAAAGCGAATGTTCTTATCGCCATTTAACCTCTCTGAAACGGAGGCCTATTTAAAAAGCAAGCAACTAAAACTAACCCGTTATCAGATCATACAGCTATATATGGCGATGGGCGGAATTCCCCATTATCTCAATGAAATAAAACCGGGCAAAAGCGCAGCTCAGAATATTGATGAGATTTGCTTTGCAAAAGACGGTCTTCTTCAAAAGGAGTTTTTTAGGTTATATCCAGCCCTTTTTCAAAACGCAGATCGTCATATAGAAGTAATCAGAGCTTTAGCAGGGAAAAGACGAGGATTGACCCGAAGTGAGATTATTGCCCAAACTAACCTTCCTGAAGGAGGAAGTACAAAAAGGATTTTGGAAGAGCTAACGCATTCTGGTTTTATCGCTGTCTATTCTCCATTTAAGAAAAAAAAGAAAGAAAAACTATATCGTCTAATTGACGAGTATTCTCTTTTTTATTTGCATTTTATTGAAGAGAAAACTTACGAAGAAACAGAAATTTGGCAAAAGCTAAGCCAAACCCAGGCCTACATAAGCTGGAGTGGATACGCCTTTGAAAGCATTTGTCTAAAGCATGTACAGCAGATAAAACAGGCACTTAGCATAGCCGGCATGTATTCGGAGTCGTCTTCTTTTTACCATAGAGGAACCAAAGAAGCTAAAGGGCTACAGGTAGATTTGTTAATAGATCGTAAAGATCATGTAATCAATCTATTTGAAATTAAGTTTTACAATACAAAGTTTGTCATGACAAAGGAATATGCCAGTCAATTGAGGGATAAAATGGCTTTGTTTCAACATCTTTCCAAAACCGAGAAACAAATATTCATGAGCATGATCACTACCTTTGGAATATTACCAAATGAATATAGTAATGACTTAATTGATCACTCCTTGACAGCTGACGATTTATTTGATAATTAATCCCTTCCATGCCCCAACATGACCCATTAGGTGCTGCCCTTACGGCCTACCTCGGCGGCGATAAAAAGGCCTCCATCAGTGTGCAATCGACCATTACGATCGGTGAAGCGATGGACGCCTCCTACCTATTTAGGTCCTTCCAACAAATGCCCAGTTGGGAGAAATTGGCACTCAACGCTTGTCGGGGAAAGGTACTTGACATAGGGGCAGGGGCAGGGGTGCATAGCAAGCATTTGCAAGAAAAAGGGCTGACCGTGACGGCCATTGACACTTCCGCGACTGCGGTAGCGGTGATGAAAGCCGAAGGCGTCGTCGATGCCCGTGTGGCAGACCTGATGACTTGGAAAGAAGGACCCTATGACACCATTCTCCTGTTGATGAACGGCATCGGCCTCGTCGGCAACCTGAAAGGCTTACAACAATTCTTGGCGCGCGCCTACCAGATGTTGTCGTCTGGAGGGCAGATTTTGTTAGAATCCACTGATATCCTCTATATGTATGAGGAAAAAGATGGCTCCTTTCTATTGGAACTTACGGGGGACTATTATGGAGAAATTCAGTACCAAATGAGCTTTCAGGGCATGGAAGGGCCATGGTTTGACTGGCTCTATATCGACTTCCCTTTATTGGCGCAGTACGCTGAACAAGCAGGCTTCCAGGCAGAATGCCTTCACATGGGGGCTGAACATAATTATTTGGCAAGGCTGCGGAAGTAGACCGCTCGGTCCAAAGACGGACCTCGCTGTCAGATCACTCGCCTTTCAGGCTCGCTGTCAGATCGTTCGGCCTAAAGGCCTCACTGTCAGATCGCTCAGCTCGAAGACTCGCTTCGCTGTCAGACTAAAGGCAATCCTTCTTGTCTGACAGCGAGTCTTCGAGCGGTCCGACAGTGAGGAGTGAAACGACGAACGGTCTAGTAGCGAAGGCAGAGCCTGAGCGGTCTGACAGTGAGGAGCGATAGCGACGAACGGTCTCAAGAAAAATACCTGAAATCGTGCCCATTCTCAATCTTTTTGAGGGTCTCAAAGATGAGGCGAATCACATTCGTGACGTCGTCTTTGTGGGTCATCTCCACGGTGGTGTGCATATAGCGGAGGGGAAGGGAGATCAATGCCGAAGCGACGCCTTCATTGGAATAGGCGAATGCGTCGGTGTCTGTGCCTGTAGCTCGGCTGGCAGCTTCTCGCTGAAAGGGGATTTCGTTTGCGTTGGCGGTGTCGATGATCAACTGGAGCAGGTTGTTTTGGACGGCTGGGGCGTAGGTCAGGGAAGGCCCGTCTCCTGCGACAACATGGCCATGCTCGATCTTATCGATCATCGGCGTAGTCGTATCGTGGGTCACATCGGTGACGATAGCCACATCGGGCTTGATACGGTGAGCGATCATGTGTGCTCCACGGAGTCCTATTTCCTCTTGGACGGCATTGACGATATATAGGCCAAATGGAAGCTTTACATTCCCTTCTTTGAGCAGGCGTGCAACCTGCGCGATCATATACCCACCGATGCGGTTGTCCAAGGCACGGCCGACAAAGTAGCGGTCGTTCAGAACCATGAACTCATCTTCATAGGTCACAACACAGCCCACATGGATGCCTGTTTCTAGGACTTCCTTTTTATTTTTACACCCTACATCTAGGAAAATATTGGTGGCCAAAGGGCCGGGATTTTTTTCTTTTCCACGGCGTGTGTGGATGGCTGGCCATCCAAAAACACCTTTTACAATGCCCTTGGGCGTGTGGATATTGACACGTTTGGAAGGGGCGATCTGGTGGTCGGAGCCGCCATTGCGGACCAGGTAGATCAAACCGTCGTCTGTGATGTAATGGACAAACCAGGAGATTTCGTCGGCATGTGCTTCGATCACAACTTTGAAAGGGGCATCGGGATTGATGATGCCAGCCACACTGCCATACGTATCTACTTCGTAGGTGTCAATATAGGGCTTGATATGTTCAAGCCAGAGTTTCTGACCACTGGACTCAAAGCCAGTAGGGGAAGCATTATTGATATAGGTTTCAAGAAACTGTAGCGATTCGGGCGTCAGAATCTGGTCAGCAGTCATTTAGGTAGTATTAATTCTGTTTTAAGAAGCCGTAAAGTTATGAAAAATTATGACTCATAAACGCCGAATAATTCTGTGAGCTTACTTCTGCGATACGCGAATATCTGCTTTACGCGATTTCCAACAAAAAATGCATTTACCCATTTGCCCAAAATCCCCAAAGGTAAGCGATAATCGACAATATCATGCATTTCCACACCGCCGGGGATTTCTTTGAAAAAATGCTGGTGGTGCCAAATTTGATAAGGGCCCAGCCGCTGTTCATCTACAAAAAATTCTTTTTCTCTGATATGTGTGATCTCTGTCACCCATTTCATCGGAATGCCCATCAACGGCTTCACAATGTAGGCGATGAAAATACCTGGATACATCTTTTCGGGCAGGTTGGGCGTGAGGACTTTAAAGCCCATTTCATCAGGGGTGATTTCACGTAAGTTTTTGGGGGAAGAAAAATAATCCCAGGCTTTTTCGAGCGAAATGGGAAGTTTTTGGACTGCTTCTAACCTGTGCATGGGGGAACGTTTTAAGTTTTAGGTTCTATGTTTTAAGTTCAATTAACCCATTGAAATGGAAATTGAATGAAAGGAACCATCAAATAGCGCAAATGGTTATTTTTTGCCACCCTTTGACGACACGAAGGGCATTCTGTTCAAAATGCTTGCACTGACTGAAATCGAAGGCGTGATGATATTGGTACCGCTTTGCCCGGCCCCGAATCCGTGTAGAGTCTAGGGCCGAGATGTGCGATGGAAAAGGGCTGCTCCTGAGCGGCGAACGCCTTGCTTCCTGTTTCTTGAATGAGATGCTGGGCCACTTGATTAGCTAATTGGGGAGATTGGGGCTTTCCCATCTAGGTTAATATGAGGCACATTGACACTAATAAAGTTTCTCAAACAAAACCTCCAAGGCTAATCTAAACTTATTTAAATATTCATTATAATCTTCATTAAGATCCTCTATGAAAAATAGATCATTTGGATCAAAATGAGCTATGAGAAAATCGGATAGTTTACAGTAAATAAAAAAAAGCTTCTTAAAAACTAAATGAACATCTAAATCATTTAATTCTGTCTTTTTATTTAACTCTTCGATCTCTTCAATTAGCCGATCTAATTTTTTGGCATCAAATCGGGAATATTCATGTAATTCAACAATGAAACTGCCTTCATTCAGACTTATATTTTCTAAAATAAAGATCATTTGATTAAAAATTAGGTGTCATTCTAATGTATCAGAATGCCAGGCAGGCCTATTTCTCATTGAAACTTATGGAGATTCTGATGAAATAGCTTTTGGATCGTAACAAAACCATCTTCCTCTGCAGGGATCAATTTGTTTCAAGAAGGTTGTGTAGCTATTTCTTTCACCCTTGACTTCATCATCTTTTTCTTTTCCATTGAATGCGGAATGATACTCGTTAGAAGCCTAAAACTTGATTTCCTCCGCATACACCACATACCAATCGTCATAGCGCTCTACGCGGCCCTGAATGGTTACTTTTTCCCCCACATAGTCAAGGACCTGTTGGTTGATGGCTTGGCCATTTTTACCACGGATGAGGTAATAGGCGCGTTGACCTTGGGCGTCTTCGCTGAAGAGGACTGGGGGAATCCCTCCAGCAATGCAAAGGACAGCACATGAGCGGTGTGGCTTGCCCTGGCCAGGCTTCATAGCACCGAAGTAGCATTTGGGGTCTATGATCTCGCCTGTGAGCGTAGCTTTTCCAAGGACTTGGATAGCAGGGAGAAGATCGTCTACTGCGAGGTCGCCCAAGTCATCATTCATGCCCAGAAGGGCTTCTTTGAGTCGGGTGAGTTCCAAAACAGCTTTGCCGTCATTATAGGCCAGAGTGCCTTCCAGGCGACATTTCACTTCACTGAGCGGTTTGCCCAGCTTTTCCAAAGCCAACTGCCCAAATTCAAATACCAGGTGATCCGCTCCGTGTTTCCCATAAGCTACCAAAAGCACTGTTTGGTAGACAGGCCGCCCAAATAAGTCTTTTCCTCCAATCACCTTGATCGTAGGTACAGGGTCAGCGGAGATCACGCCTTCGACGGTAGTCAAGGTCCCAAATTCGTAGGCACTGGTGCTGAATTCTCTTTGGGAAAAGGCGAGTAGGCAAGCTACGCCCACTAAGAGGACGATCAGCCCTACCACAATCCACCGAAGGGGTTTGTGAAATTTTGACGGAGCTTTGTCCAGATAGCCTATGTATAAATCGTCGTTTTGCATGAGAGGAAGAATAAGAGACCGCTCGAAGACTCGCTGTCAGATCATTCGGCCTTTGGGGCCTCATTGTCAGACCGCTGCGCTATCAGACCGCTCGAAGACTCGCTGTCAGACTTGCCTTGAGCTTGTCGAAAGGTAAGAGGTCTATATTTTTGAACTTGTCTTATCATAGAACCTAAAACCCAGAACTTAGAACTTCCACAGGTTCTACATACGTCCCTTCGGCATTCGCCTTAGGATTGACATAGACCGTCCCGTCAATAAGCTTCAATGCGTAAGTACTGACCTTTTCGGTGAAGGGCGGTGGGGAACAACCGTCGGCAGGCTGGTATTCATAGCCATGCCAGGGGCATACGATACACGAGTCCACAATTTTTCCCTCACCCAGCGGACCGTTTTGGTGCTTGCAGACATTATTGACAGCACTGAGTTTATCTCCATAGCGAAAGACCGCGATATTTTCTCCTTCTATGATCGCCACCTTGGCCCTGCGATCAGGGATTTCGTCCAGTTTGCAGAGCGGAAAATAGCCGTCTAACGCACCAGTTTTGAGTGGTTGATCTTTTTTCCCCTGACGCATACCTGCCACCACATGAAGTCCTATTACACTTACCATCCCAATCCCCATTATCACCACATTCACAATTGAATACTCCAACTGAACCACCCCTAGCATGACGTGCATCAAAATCAGTCCATAAGCCACATACACCAGCATGTGAAGCCCTTTCCAGACCTTGGGGCTCAGGTTATGCAGCCAAAAGTCGTGGCTTGTAGCGGCCATCAAGAAGAGGATGATCAGGGCAAAAAAGCCTAGCGATTGGAAGGGGAATCGAGTGAGGGAATCGTAGTGGGTATTGTTGATGAAAATGGAAAGAATCGGGTTTAAATCCCCCAAGGTGTGAAACTGGATGACGTTCACAACGCCATGAATCAGCGCAATCAGGAACATGCTTACGCCTAGATGCCTTCGGTTGTAGAGTAGTGGGATAAAGGCCTCATGGATGCGTGCCAGAGGCCCTATCATCAAGATGACATGCAGCATGATGAAAGCAAGGCTTCCCGTAGCTCGAATTATGAGCGTCTGGGGCGTGACTTCAGGGAAAAAAAGGGCATTGATCAGCGCAAATCCCAATAAGTACAAAGCCATCAGCCCCACCATGATGCGGTCATAGCGACGTTTTTGACGGTTCCAGAGGATAGCTTTGTAGGATACACCCATGGGGAGGAACGTTTTGAGTTTGTGGTTTGAAGTTTTGGGTTTTGAGCAACTATAACCTTATTGTTGGAAAGATATCTGCTTCCATCTTTATGGGGTCGGAGAAATGCAGTTCGCACGTAGCTTTTTCTGCCCATTCGGCAGTTAATTCAAAGCTATAGACACCTTTTTCGTGCAATGCCCCTAGTAATGGGCCTGTTTCCCCATCTCCCAATCTGACCCATACAGCAGGGCGGGGCAAGGGCTTCAAGACGGTCAATTCGATACTGGCTGGGCGCAAAGAATCGGTGCTATTGAGGTACTGGGCTGAGAACCAGTCATTGGTGGCTGTCCTGCCTTCGACGGGCTGAAAGTCCGTCATGTGTGCAGATACGATCTGCGGGGCGGTCACCAGAGAATCGGGAATGGGCGCAGGAATAGCCATATAGGCTAGTACAAAGCCCACAGGCAGTAATACTGCCAACATTAGCCAAATACTTCGATGTCTTTTTCTGAGAGAAGGGTTCATGGTATTGAGATGTGAGATCGCTCAGGCCGAAGACGGCCTTCGCTGTCAGATCGTTCGTCGCTTTGCTCCTCACTGTCAGACCGCTTCACTAAGAGATCGCTCGACTCAAAGACTCGTCTCGCTGTCAGATAAGAGGACGAAAACTTCTTTAGTCTGATAGCGAGTCCTCGAGCGGTCTGACAGTGAGGCCTTCAGGCCGAACAATCTCGCAGTGAGGGCGCTAGCCCGAACGGTCTCGCAGCGAGCGAAGCGAGCGGTCTCACAGCAGCCATTTCCGAAGGAGAAGCAGCCAAAAAGCGATGCTTCCAGGAATGATCATTAGCTTAAATGCCCAACTTGTGCCTTCCGCCCCACTATCGACTTTGGTCACTCCTTTTACCACAAATACAAGCGCAAATAGCACCCCTATCAGCAAATAGATGCCCAAAGTGAAAAGAAATATTTCAATAAATGATGAAAGGTGCATGGTATTCAGACGAAGCATTCAACATTATCCTAATTCAGCACATCCGCCAAGATACGCAAAAGTGCTATTCCTCCAAAAATTCCGCCCCAAAGCAGCAGGTTGTCCCGACGGCGTGTCTCTCGGCCAGGATTTTCATAAAAATCATTGATGTCGTTATAATGGATAGGTTCCAGGTCCAGGATGTCAGCTGCCTCGTCAAAGTCTGCTTCTAAGACTTCCAGGTAAATCCAAGGGTGTCTGTCTTCCCCTAAGGTAAATGCCTTTTCAGGTTCTCCAAAAATGATATGACAATCGATGCCTTCCTCTTTGAGGATGTCTGCACACTCATTGGCTTCTGGGAGTTTGGTGAATTTGGCTAAAATGATCCAGTCTTCATACATGGCCTATTAATTTTGAATGTTGAATGAGAGGAGGTTGAATGAAAGGAACACTACCCATTCTTCATTTTATTAAAAATCGTCTATAATCTTTTTGCGCATTTTGTCGAATTCTTCTTGGGTGATCACCTCTGCGTCTAGCAAGCCTTTTAGCTCCTTGAGGCGGGCCATTTTGGCCTCTTGACTCTCTTCCGGCGCAGCCTGTTTCTCTGATTTTTCTTCAGATTGCCAGGATTTGGTTTTCTCTTTGCCTTCTTCAAAATGAGTGTTGTAGGCTGATTTATAGGCCAATGGGTTGAAATTGGCGAGGGTGCCTCCCTCTTCGAAATGGGCGAGAAATACCTGCCCTACCGCATAGGTAGCGGCGCCCGATAGGATGGCATTGGAAACGCCCCCTATGAGACTTCCAATCCCTGGGATGATCTTAATGGCAGAGGCACCTACCCGTGCAAGCGTGCTGCTCGACAAGGCCGTAATGAGCGGGCGGCTATTGGTCCGGTCAAAATTGACGTCATAGATCACACATAGGCGATGGACCATGTCCAACTGGACAGCAGTCACCGCTGCAATATCTAAGAAGGGAATAGGGATCAATCCTCCCCCTGCTGCGGCGAGGACATGATTACGGATGGTTTGTTCGGCTTGCGCGAAGTTTGACATGGTTGTGAGGGTTAGTTAGGATAAAAGATGCTAATTATTTTTAACAAAAAAATCATTGTTAAGTTTTGGCAATAAAAATATTGTTAACTAAATTTGTGTTGACAAAAAAAATATTGTTATGAAAATTACTGTAGGACACCCAGCCCGAAAAGGTGCCTTTTTTCCAAGAGATCTGATTATCAACAAAATTTACCGACGACTCGACTCTGGTGCAAATATATTCCTTTCTGCGCCAAGACGCGTTGGAAAAACGTCGATAATGGAATATTTGGCAGATAATCCAAGGGAAGGGTATCACTTTATCTATGTGATTACGGAATCTGTCGATCATATTGAAGATTATTACAAAAAGCTCTTAGAAGAACTGTTGAGCAGTGATGTGATAGAAAAGCTATCAACTCAATCAGAAAAGACCCAAAAAGCAATTATTGGCGTTTTTGACCGAATAAAAACAATCGGCATTCCAGGCATCAAATTAGAACTGAATGAGCGAGAAGAGGCGACTTATCAGAAGGAATTTGAGCGATTACTTCCAAAACTAGAAACTCAAGGAAGCCAAATAGTGATTATGGTGGACGAGTATCCCCAAACGATCAAAAATATTTTTGATAAAGATGGACAATCAGCCGCCAATCATTTTTTGAAACTGCACCGAGAGCAGCGTCATCAAACGAGTGGAAATGTGCAGTTTATTTACACCGGTTCTATTGGATTGCCTATCGTTGTGGAAAAGGTTGGCTCTGAAGAAGTGATCAATGACCTCAATGTTGTAGAAGTACCGCCTTTATCAATTGATGATGCAAAAAAAATGGCGATTCTATTGCTTGAGCATCAAAAAGTACCTTATGACCCTGCCGCTATAGATTTTTTGCTTCAAAAAATACAATGGCTAATCCCCTTCCACATTCAGCTCGCCATTCAAGAAATGGTCGATGTCTATGAAACGCGAGACGGAGAAATAGACATAAAAGCAGTAGAACAGGCATTTGAGCAAATGTGTCATCGAAGAAATGACATCTACTTTAAAAGCTATTATAAGCGCCTTAGGGCTGCTTTTGAAGGCGCAGAATATGATTTTGTTATTGATCTCCTTAACAAATTGTCTGTTCTGAATACCCTCTCTAAAAAGGAAGTAAGGGAAATTTCCATCAATCAACAACTCGAAAATCCTCGTCAGCAATTGTCCTCCCTCATATTTGATGGCTATATTTTCTGGGAAGAATCTTCTGAGAGCTACCGCTTTACCTCTCCCGTCCTGCAACTTTGGTGGAAGAAATATATCGCATCCTAAGACATCAAATATGGCAAAACGACAAGAGTTGGTGGCGAATCTCTACAACCCCCACCACCAAAATAAACAACAACTCATAGATCGCTTTGTGGTTCGCCAAAAGCGATTCAAGTCCCTGTTCAAAGATATTCGGGAAGCTTCTATGGAGGTTCCTGAGCAGCATATGGTCATTGTGGGACAGCGCGGGATGGGGAAAACCTCTTTGCTGCTGCGCCTGAGTTATGCCATTGAAGATGAGCCTTCCTTGAAGGATTGGCTAGTACCGATTGTGTTTAATGAGGAGCAATATAGCATTGGCGGCCTTTTTGGCTTGTGGGAGGAAACCGCAAAGCATCTGGAGGATAAACTGGCTGCTTTTGAAGGATTATTTGACAAAATGGATGCTTTGTACCAAGATGATCTGGATCGGTATGGAGATACCTGTTTTGCGCTCTTGACAGAAGCATTGCATGCTGAGGGCAAAAAACTGGTGCTATTTATTGACAATTTGGGTGAATTGTTCCAAAAATTTTCCAAAAAGGAAAGCCAACGACTACGCGAAATTTTGACGACCTCAGCAGACATCCGCATCATTGGCGCTTCTTCGACAATGATTGAAAGCTTTTTCCAATATGATAAGCCGTTTTATGAGTTTTTTAAGGAAATAAGGCTGGAAGGATTGAATAAGGAGGAAGCTCAGAAGCTATTATTGGAACTGGGAGAATACTATCAAAAAGCGGTCATTAAGGAGATCATCGAACATGATCCTGGGCGTGTGGAGGCACTTAGGCGCCTGACAGGTGGGGTCATCCGAACGATGATTTTGCTATTTGAGATTTTTGTGGATGATAAGGATGGCGAGGCATTTGGAGATTTGGAGAAAATATTGGATGTCATCACTCCGCTTTATAAACATCGAATGGATGACCTTTCTCGTCAGCAACAGCAGATTGTACATGCCATCGCTATCCACTGGGACGGCATTAGCACAAAAGAAATAGTTCGAAAAACCCGCCTCGAAAGTAAAAAAATCTCTGCACAACTTAGCCAACTTTGCGACAACGATATCATTGTCAAAATCCCAACAGGGACCAAAAATCACCTCTACCAACTCAAAGAGCGCTTTTTCAACGTCTGGTACCTCATGCGCAATGGCCGCAAATACGATAAGCAGCGAGTGGTCTGGCTGACGCGATTTTTTGAGACGTGGTGTAAAGAGGAAGACTTTCAACGGGTGGTTCACCAGTATATTTCCACCTTAAAAATTGGCAAATATGCGTCGGATGATTCTGCTTTTTTGATGAGTACAGCCTTGGCCAATTCTAATTTGATTAGTCAGGAATTGCAGGAAAAGTTGCTTAACACAACAAAAAACTATCTACAAAATAACGAATCTGATTTAGCGGAAAAATTGTCTAAGTCTGATAAGGCTTTGTATGAGGAAGCAGTTGGCATATTAGAGGAAGATTCCTCTAAAGCATTAAGTCTTTTGGAGCAGATAAATGATAAGGACGAGAAGACTTATGTGTTGATGGGATTGATTTGGGAGTGTGTGAAGGAGGATGAAGAGATGGCTGAGGAGTATTACAAATTAGCGGAGAAGCAAGGGGATGAATTAATAAACCAGATAAAACATTTAGCAGAAGAGAAAAAAGAAGGGTTTAATCCTTTGAATTTAATTTTTCAAGAAGATTTGAAATATAAAAACAGTTCAATTCTCTGTCGCCTAGGATTAATCTGTGAGCAATTATTTTTGGAAGGTAAAAGCATGCTATTTTTCTTAGAAGTTGCTAGTCTTGAACTTTTTGACTCAGAGATTCGCGAAGCTTTAGAAATTAGTTCATTTAAGATTCTTCAAAAGCTTATTTTAGATAAAAGATATGCCTTTCTTGTTAATGAGGTGACACAACATATTGAATTAGATAAATTTCTTAAAGCAATATTAACAATTCCTCACTCCCCAGAATTTGTTGATAAATTATCTCCAGATCAGCTTGAAAATTTTGAGGCTGGGATTAATATGTTTCTTGCTACAAATTACGCAGTTAAGAAAGATTATGATAGTGCAAAGCAACATTTTGAATTGGCTTCCCAAAAAGGAATTAGAGATGCGGATATAGATTTGGCTCAAATATATGTTATTAATAATAAATTAGATAAAGCGAAAGAATTATTGCGAAAGGTGTCGGAGGCGGATTTTCCCAATGCTTCTTATAAACTAGCATTACTACTAGAAAAAAGCCCAGACGAAAATGAGCGGATTGAAGCTAAGAGGTATTTTGAAAAAGCATTGAAAGGCGGAATTATTGAAGCAGGAGTAAGGTTGGGGAATATATATTTAGCCAATAATGAGTTAGGGCAAGCAAAAAAGTATTTTGTTGAATATAAGGACACTAATCTAATAGCGAAATTGGGCTTAGCAATAGTGCTTATGTATAAAGGGGAAAATAAAGAGGAAAGCCTGCAATTAATAGAGCAATTTATTTCAGGCCTAAACCAATTGGATCTCTTTCCTAAATTATATAAATTTTATGCCCATATTTTTCTTTGGAATGAGAAGTACCCCAAAGCATTCACAATAGCTGATAAATTCATTTATAATGGAGAAAAAATAAAACCCTTCCTCCTCCTCCTCCTCGCCAAACGCCAATTCTCCTACCTACACAATTTCTTCACAGGCCCAAAAGGCCAAGCCCACCACACCAAAGACCGCTATAAGCCGATCTGGTATGCGCTGATGCATTATATGCGGGAAGAACACCCAATGGAGTATCTCAAGATGGGACCTGAGTTGAAGGAGACGGTAGAGGAAGTCATTGCGCAGGTGGAGGAGATGGCGGTGAAATATGCCTAAGAGAAGTTCAAACTCAAATTCAAACTCAAGCGCAATCTGCTTTCTTTTTGAACTTGAACTTGAGTTTGCATTTGAACTTTCCCCCCCCATCAGCTGTCCGCCGCCAATCTCCGCAAAAAATCCGCCTTCTTCCTCGCCGAAACGTCCAGGACGCTGCCGTCGGTTAGTTCGACATAGCCGCCGCGGCCGCGGGTGTAGTTTTTGAGGAAGGCGAGGTTGATGAGGTGGGACTGGTGGATGCGGAAAAAATTAAAGTCTACGAGCATCTCTTCGTAGTCTTTGATGGTGCGCGAAACGAGAATTTTGCGTTTGTCTTTGAGGAAGATGAAGGTATAGTTGCGGTCGGCTTCGCAGCGGACGATGTCCTTGGGGTCTACGACGGTGAAGCCGTTGGAGGTAGGAAGGACGATGCGTTTGAAGGGCTGCTGGATGTTGCGAATATTGTTGATAAGGGCTTGAAGCTGCTCATTGGCGGGGTCTTCGTCGGGATTTTGGCGCTTTTCGACAATGCGTTTAACGGCTTCTTGCAGTTCTTCGATGTCTACGGGTTTGAGGATATAATCGGTGGCTGCGAATTTGAAAGCCTTGATGGCATACTGGTCGTATGCGGTAGTGAAAATGACGTCAAAATCCATGTCTTCTACCTGTTCCAATACCTGGAAGCCGTCCCCATCGCTGAGTTCGATGTCAAGGAGCAAAAGCTGTGGTTTGTGTTCTTTGATTTTTTCTAAGGCTTCTGCTACGCCTTGGGCCGTGGCGACGACCTTGACGCCTTCGCAGTATGATTCGATGATTTCTTTGAGCAGCTCCTGGCTATTCAGTTCGTCTTCTACAATAAGTGCATGTAGCATAAAAGTTCTAGGTTTTAAGTTCTAGGTTCTTGGTTTTTTTGTGGGCACTTCGCTTATAAGAAATTATTGATTATTATATTGACTGATTATTAATTAAAAACCAAAGCACTACCTTGTGACTATCAGGAGTTTGCCGTGAATTAATTAATCTATAATCTATCAATTAATAATTTCATCATTCCTAAGATGGGGTAAGTTAAGGAGAAGTGAAAAAATAACAAACGACCGAAGGCGCATTCCTTTCGTTAATTTGGTATATTCGCTGCACACTTCAACCTGACAGACCTCGCATGAATTCAAACAACTACCTGCGACTTTCCTTTTTTATTATCCTAATTCTCCCCTCTTTTTACGCACAGAGCCAAAATTTCTTGGGCCTGCAATCGAGCAATTATGCGGGGGTAAATGGGATAGACCTGCAGCCTGCATCCCTTGCAGATAACCGACTTCGGTTTGACCTGCTTCTGACAGGAATTAATGTCAGTTCCTATAATACCTACACGCAAGTCCGTTCTGACCTCTTTTTGGGAAAAAATTGGGACATGGTCACGGATGATAATGCGCGGGAATATTTTCCAGAAGAGATCAATGGAGAAAACAAATCTCTTTACTTCAATACGGACTATCACCTGCCCTCTTTCATGATTGGGTTAAGCGAAAAACACGGAATCGGGTTCACGGCAAAATTTCGTACGATACTCAATGTTGACAATGTCATTGAGCCTCTGGCCAGGCAGTTGTATCACGAATTATTGCTGGAAGAGGACTGGAATGTGCGCCATCGGGGAGATGGTCTCAATATCTCTGCGATGAGCTATTTCGAGCTGGGCCTTTCTTATGCGCGAGTCTTGTACGAAGACAATCGTCGAATGCTTAAGGTAGGCGGGCGCCTCAAGCGCTTGGTAGGAGGAACCAGTATGTATTTGACAGCCAATAATTTGGATTATGAGATTCACAATGATACCCTGCTGACCGTTCACGGGACTGATGTGAGTTATGGACACTCCATTTACCTGAATGATCCTTTTACGGCCATTTCGACCAATACCGACTTAAGTGAAATTATTGAAGAGGCGAGGAATTTGTTGAGGGAAAATAGTTCGGGCTGGGGGGCAGATATAGGCTTTGTCTATGAGCATCGCCCCAATTTGGATCGCTACCGCTATGGCGTAGGGAAATATCGCAAGCCACGCCGAGATAAAAACAAATATAAGTACAAGGTGGGGGTTTCTTTGTTGGATCTTGGAAGTATCAATTTTATTCAGGCGACTTTCGGACAGAACTTTATGGGCGCAGAGGATAGCATCAATTTGAATAATTATGAGCCGACAGATGTCCCAGAATTAGATGAGATATTTAATCAATTATTTAACTTAAATGCTAATGAAAATGCCACTTACCGCATGAGTCTGCCGACTGCATTTAGCGCTCAATTTGACTATCGTTTTACGGAACATTTTGCCCTCAATATCAGCCCCTACCTTGCCCTCAGACGGACAGACAATCCGCAGCGGGTACATGGCCTCAACAATGTGAGTGTCGTTCCGCGATATGAAAGCAAATGGCTGGATGTAGCCATTCCCTTCTCCGTCGGTGGGGGGAAAGCGCCCGCCTTAGGGGCCATGATGCGCCTCGGCCCTGTGATCGTCGGTTCCGACAATATCTTCAACCTCCAGTTTGGCGAATTTGTCAAAGGTGCCAATGTCTATGCCGCAGTGAAGCTCTACATGCCTACAGGGAAGCCGCGTGACAAGGATTGGGATGGCGTGCCTGACAAGAAAGATGAATGTCCAGAAATTGCGGGACTAGAATCGCTCAAAGGCTGCCGCGAGGTGCCCATCGATACCACGTTTACGCCACCTGCGATTGTCATCGAAACGCCTGAAATCCCATTTGAATACGTATTTGAAGAGCCTGTACCTGAGAAGCTCAGCGAAATGCCCAAACGGGAAGTGCCGCCTGTGGAGGTAAACCAGGATGATTCGGTCATAACGGTCACACCGCCAACACCTGTGGAGGTGGTTACCCCTCCTCCACCGCCTAAACCCAAGCGAGTATTTGTAGCGGTAGCGCCTACAGAAGTCGTCACAGACCCGCCTACCATCTCCCCTCCGGGAGATGACATCCCCCGCCTGCGTGTCCGCCGTACCAACTGGACGGCTTATCAGCGCATCAAGTGGCCGATAGAGCCGGTGGACCAGTATGGAACAGGCCCATTGAAAGTCTACATGCCGTATGCAGACCTCGATGACGATGGTGTCCCCAATGTCGAAGATGACTGCCCGGACATTCCTGGCATTCAAGCGAATGGCGGATGCCCAGAGGTGGAAAAAGGCTTTTTCAAAGAAGATGTCTTCCGCAGCCTCTATTTCGATACAGACAAGTATGCCTTACGTACTAAGTCTAAGCTGATCTTGGCAGAGGTCGTTACCTTCCTCAAAGAAAATCCAGACGTCATCGTGATCCTCAACGGGCATACCGACGATTCGGGAACTGAAATCTACAATGTAGACCTGTCCGAAAACCGCGCCATGACCGCCAAAGCATTCTTGCTTTCGCAAGGCGTCGAAGATTGGCGCATTTACACCTATTATTTCAGCGAACTGATCCCTGCGGCTTCCAATAAAACGGCTGCTGGCAAGCAGTTGAATCGGCGGGTGGACATTCAGTTTCAGGTGAAATGATGATGGGTTGGAAATGGTGATAATTGAGAGGTGGTAAGCGTCTTATGGAAAAAGACTAATTCCCCAGCATGAAAATCCGCAGACACATCTTTTGGTTCCCATTTATTATCTATGTCTTTTTCAGCCTTCTATTGGTGTCCCTCTCTGCACAAGTCGGCACCGTGACCTACTGCCCCGCGCCAGCATGGGTGAAGGAATATCCGCTGGAAAAAGAACCCGATGTGGGACACTACAGCGGCTCAATGGAGTTGTTGGTAGATGTGCAAATTCATGTAGAGAAAAAAGCCAGATACCAGCGAGAAGTAACCAAAATTACAGACGGTGGGGGGGTGTTTTCCTATTACAACATTCATTATGACCCTTCCTTTCAGGCAGTTCAGGTCCATAAAGTCACCATTTACAGGGGGGAAGATACCCTCTCCCTGATGGATAAAATGCGCACAGAACATCTATTGTCGCATAAGATGGCTGGAGATAAAATCTACAAAAAGGAATCGACCATCAAGATTTGGATAGAAGGATTACGAATAGGGGATATTTTTGAGGTGAGCTACACCGAGATAGGCAATCAACCAGATTTGAAAGATCATTTTATTCTTTCCATCGGAAAAGAAGCGGAAACGTATGTCTATCATAAGGTCATACGCCTGCTATTTGATCCCCAAAGGCGGATGAAATACAAAGCCACCAATGACATCCAAAAACCTGCCGTTTCTCAGGTGGCGGGATTGAAAGAGTGGATTTGGGATTGGCGAGAGATAGAGAGGGTCTCATCGTTTCATAAATGCCCTGACTGGTATGACATGACCTCCGAAATATTGATCGCGGACTTTGAAAACCTCCACGATGTCGTCGAGCTGCAATTGCCTGCTTTTGAAATGAAACGGCCACCTTCTGAGGCTGTAAAGCAGAAAGTGTCAGAGCTAATAGACCCTGACGAGCCGATAGAGACACAGATCAATGCGGTATTGGATTTTACACAAAACCATATTCACTACCTTTCCAATAGCTATTATGAGCCGATCCGCCCTGACTCTGTCCTGTATTATGGTTATGGAGATTGTAAAGCGAAGTCTCTACTGACCTGCAAAATGCTTGCTTGTTTAGGAATAGAAGGATGGCCCCTTTTGGTAAATTATCATGGTTTTCCTATCGCCTTTGAGGACTTCCCCTCTCCCCAGATTTTTGATCACATGATTGTAGAATTTAAGCATAAGGGGAAAAACCATTATTTTGATGGAACCATGGACACTCAGGGAGGAAAGTATGATGAGAAGTATTATCATGCTTTTCGAAAGGGATTAAGGGTAACAAAGGGGAGCCGTTCGCTAGTGACGATTCCAGTTGCTCAGGGCTATGAGCAGCGGATATATGATGCGGTGGAGTTGCCCCAAAGGAATGGGCTAGGGAAAATCCAGCGAAAAGTCCATTTTCTCGGTGGAGAAGCAGATCATTACAGACAGATTTACGAGATTAAAGGCGTTGCGGGCATTCAAGGCTATCTCGATCAAAAATTTGACTGGGCACCTGGTCGTTATGGATCAATGGATACCGAATGGGCCTATGAAGATTTGGATAAAACAGGAGTCAATGAGGTGATTTTATCTAATCTCGCTTATAAAGAAGTCGCCAGTCGAGATATGGAAGATACTGGGTATAAGTATTTTCGATACGAGGCAGATCCCATCTATTCTTTTTTGCCAGAACGGCATAGATCGGCAAGACAAGCCTATTACAGCCTCCCTTTTCCCAAACATTTGGTCCTAGAAATAAGGATACCTGACCCCACAAAATCCTCCTTCTTAGAAGAAACTCATGATATAAAGACGCCTCATTTTTTATTCAAAAAAGTGGTGTCTTATGAAGACTCTGCTTTTGTGGTATTGCTGGAATTGGAAATGCTTAAGGATCATCTGAAAAAGGATGAAATGGATGGATACCTTGAAAAGCGAAGGGAGGTAATAGAAGAGTCTACCCTTCGATTTGGAGTCAGGGTGGCTGATATGGAGGGGCCCGGTTATACTTTGGGTGACGCTGCCCAAATGGACTTTATGCCAAGTGAGGAGGATAGTACAGGAACGGAGGGAGGACAGGAAAACACGTCTCCTGAAGATCAATCTCCCTTTTTCACATGGAAGGCTAGCCTATTTGTGAAAATTGGGTTGATATTGCTGATAGTGCTTGGGGCGGGGTTCCTTTATTGGCGAGGTAGAAGGTAATGAAATCGATGAAGTTATTCTTGCTGGTTAGTATTCCCCCTCAATACACCTCCATATCGCGCTGAAGCGCGATATCCCCCATCTCCATGACTGGATTGACATGGGCGCCTCGCTTCGCCAACTGCTGCGCCTTGCGCTCCAGCCGCTGGCGCTTCATCTTCTTTTTGATCCAATCAAAAACGATGCGAGAGCCTTCCAGGTGAGTCGTCGTGGGCTTCTCTCCCAAGGCTTTGAGCACTGCGCCGATGGCCACATTGTACTTCGCCTCGATCTCCACAAAATCCGCCAGCAATGGGGCATACTTCTCGATCATGGTGCCTACGCCTCCTCGCACTTGCTGCCACCCCACAAAGTACAGCCCTTGATAGTCCTCATAGCTGGCGTAGCCATAGACATGAAGATGGTTTTGCTCGCCGCGGATGAGGGATTGGGGCAAAAAGGGAAAGCTCAGGTGATAACCCGTTGCCGTGACGATCAGGTCATAATCTTCTTGAGCACCGTCTGTGAAATGGACCGTTTTGCCCTCAAATCGCTCTACGTCAGGCTTTAGCATCACTTTGCCATGCCGCAAATAATAGGGTAACTCCTCGCTCACGGTCGGATGCCGCTCAAAGAATTCATAGTCAGGATCAGGGAGGTTGTAGAGGGAATGGGAGCCGAAGGTGAGGCGGATGAGGATGCGGAGCAATGTGGATTCGATGAATCGAGGCAATTTGGGCAAGTGCATCTGGCCTAGCGGTTTTCCCATAAAGGTCTTGGGGAATATCCAAATGCTGCGCCGCATGCTCAGGTGGGCGAGCGTGCCTACCCGCGCCGACTCACAGACGATGTCGCTGCCAGAATTCCCTGCGCCTATGACAAGAACTCGTTTGCCCTGAAGCTGAGTCGGTTCTTTGTAGTCTTTGGCGTGGAAGTATTCGCCTGTAAAGGTGCCAGGATAGGAGGGAAATCGGCGCGCCCAGTGGTGCCCATTGCAGATCAAAACGCCCTGGTACTTTTTCTCCGAACCATCCGCAAAGTGCACCTGCCATTGATTGCCCTCCACTGGCAGCACCATGATGACCTTTTTCCCAAATTGAATGTGTTCACGAAGGTTAAATTGATGAGAATAATCGATGAAATAATCGCTCAACTGCTGTTGGGAAGGGAAATCGGGATAAGCTTCGGGCATGGGATATGCGGGATATTCCATTACTTGTTTGCACGCCACGATATGTGCGGTGCGATAGACCCCGTGGTACCAGTTGCCGCCCACTTCGTCGTCCGCCTCGACCTGCTCATAGGGAATCTTTCTTTCGAGAAATGTCTTGGCTACGCCAAGGCCTACTGGACCCGCACCGATGATGAGATACATAACAGAAGAGAGTTTTATGTTTTAGGTTTTATGTTCTACGTTTTGTTCGCTAGAACCTATATTCCCTCCTCCTCAAAAACTGCCAAAAACCGCTCCGTATTGGCTTGTACAGAATAATTGGATAAGACGGTCTCTTGACCCGCAGCCCCTATTCGTTGTCGTAACATAGCGGATTCAATGAGGCTAGAGAGATGGGCCATCCATTCCTCATCTGTTTCACACAGAAACCCATTTTCCCCTTGCTGAACCAACTGGCGATTGACACCTACGGCGGACATGACGGCTGGGATGCCCAAGGCCATATATTGTAGGCCCTTGCACGCGCATTTGCCGCGGGTCCAGGCATTGTCTGGCATAGGCATGATGCCGATATCGAGTTCACATAGTTCTTCGACTTCCGTCTCACTGGTCCAGGACACACTTTTGTTGTTCAGGAGTGGCGAAACGTAGCCCATTCCTCCAATTACTTTGACATACACCCGTTCGCCATATTTGTCTAAAACCTGCTTCAAAACAGGTTCAAATGCCCGAAAATGGGGGAGGGTAGTGGGGCTTCCCGTCCAGCCGATACAGATGCGTTTGTCTGGAGTTTTTGAGGCAGGGGGCACACATTGATAACGTTCTGTGGCAATGGTGGTAGGGATAATGCGGACGTTGGGGTTAAATGGCTTTGCATAATCCGCCAGGTACTGGTTGCCCGCAATCACGAGGTGAGCGGCCTTAAGGATACGTTGGGTCTTTTGGGGGCGCTTGAGCCAGGCTACTGGCTTATTGCCTGAAGAGACATTGGGCAGCCAGATGGCGTCGTCAAAGTCAAAGATGAGTTTACTCTTTTTACTCAATCTCCGCTCAAAAAACGCACTCCCCAGCATAATGGCTTCACGCTGCACAAAAACAAAATCATAGGCTGATGCCTTCCGCACGTCGCGCCAACGTTTCCATAAGCTTTTAGCAAGGATGCCTAGCTTGGCGAGGTATCTGCCTTTTTGATAAAAAATCTTGTCATCTTTTTCGCTCAGCAAATAGGAATGATCACACTGATAGCCTTTCTCTGCCAGAAAGTCGAGGTATTCCTCATAGCGAAACCGCTGGGAGGGATTCCTGTCTGGCCGATGCTGGGCGATAAAGAGGATTTTTTTCATTCAGAGGGCAAAGTTAAGTCTCCGACGGCAAGTAGCAAATGGAGAAGAAAGTTTGAAAGTCTGAGAGTCCGATTGTCTGAGCGATCTCTCCTTTTTTATCCTTCCCCCAAAATTCGCTTCTTTGCCTCTAAAATAATTTTTCAAGTCAACTAACACTCAGACAATCAGACGTTCAGACAATCAGACTTCCTCTTTAAGAGGAGCTATCAGCATCTTCATGTTGCTGACCTTCCTTCAGCCTGCGCTGAATGTCATCTTATTGCCTATTTACCTGAAGTTTCTCTCCCCGGCCGATTACGGCGTATACGGCCTGATGACCAAGGTGACAGCACTTGTCGTCGTGGTGGCGGCCTTTCGTCTGGGCAATGCTATCTTTCCCCTTTACTACAAACTACAGCACAATCGCCGTCGCCTGGATCACCTGCTCGGCAATTTGGTGACCATCACGTTGCTCCTGAACCTGGCCTTTTTGTTAGGGAGTCTGCTGATTGGCCCTTGGCTATTCAAATGGGCGTTTAAGAGCGAAATAGGGTTTTATCCCTTGGGAATGCTCGCGGTGAGTGCAGGGCTGCTGAGTGCAACGGTAGCGCCTTACCTGATCTTTTTGCGGAATGAAAAAGCGCTGAAGCGCTTCGCTGGCCTGCGCATTCTGCTGGTTGTTCTGACAGTCGTCTTGCAATACCTGTTCATCGTGAGATGGAAGGCGGGGGTTGAAGGCGCTTTGTGGGCCTTGCTCATCGCCAATGGCGCTGTGTTTCTGCTGAGCATGTACCAACTAAGGCATCATGTGGGATTGCGCTTCAATACGTATGTGCTGCGTCGCGCCTGGCAGATCGGTTTGCCGCTGATGCCGTTTGTGCTTGCCTCGTGGGTGATGGGAGCGGGGGACCGCTGGTTGGTAGAGCGATTTCTCTCACTCCATGAATTGGGAGCTTACACGCTGCTGATCAGCATAGCTTCCCTGGCTTATATGGGCGCAGAAGCCCTGATTGGAGCCTTTCAGCCTTTTCTCTTTTCCCTATATGCTAAAGGGCCCCTCCAGTCCAAGACCGAAATACAACGACTTTACACCCAATTTATCCTCCTTACCCTTCTCGGTATTTCAGCCCTCATTTTCCTCGGAAATCAACTCCATTTCCTTACCGATAACCCCCATTACCTCAATATTTGCCCCTTAATCACCTGGGCTACGCTTCCTTTCTTCTTTCAGGCTTATGCAGGCCTTTTCAGAAACAACCTCCTCTTTGCGGCACATAGCAAGGACATAAGTTGGATTTCGGTAATGGGAGGTGGGGTGCTTATTGGGACGGGCTGGGTGCTGATCCCGCAAATGGGATTATGGGGCGCTATTTGGGCGAATATGGCGAGCAGCGTTTTTCTCGCCGTGGCTTTCACCCTGGTCAGTCAACGTCGTTTTCCGGTCACTTTCCCGCCAAAAACGATGATTATCTGGCCATTGGCCCTTTTGATGGTGATGATCGCTGGCGATCTGAGTGTGAGGATGGGATTTCTGTCTTTGGGGTGGGCCAGTTTTGGTCAATTGGTGATCGTAGCGGGAGGGGTTTGGAGGTGGGGAAAAATGATAAAATGAGAAGAGGAGAAAATGAGTAAATGAAGTATCTTAATCAAATCTTGCTACATTTTATCATTTACTCATCTAATCATATACTCATTTCTTCCTCCTCCCCCTACCACCGATTCCCAAATACCATCCCTAGCGAGACGGCGACAAAGGTTTGGCGGTTTTCTACGAAGGCAAGTATGGGAGGGGTATTGAGAAAATAATCCAAATTAACGCCTAATTCCATGCCGCTGATATAGCTGTCGGATCGTGAGAAATTGATGAGTGCGGCTGTGCGTATGCTCACTCCTGGCTGAATGGACAGGTCACTCCAACTAGAATTGAGGAAGCTAGACACCCCTACAATATCGCTATAGGAATGTAAGTCAGGATTAAACTGTTGAGGGACAGGCTCTCCAAAGTTGGGGAAGTTCTGTGACGGCTCAAATATGTCCACATAATACGGCCGTACCAGACCGATAATGGGACCTGCCTGTAAGGAGATGGCCATACTCACAAAGTTGCCTTGGTTGCCAGGGATAAATTCGTGATAAACCCCTGCATAGGGCGTCAGGGCCATGACACGGTGCATTTTGCCATAGACATATCTGCTTCCCCGATCCCGAAATTGGGACTCTATTTTCGCTTCGCGATGGTCTTTGAGGCCAAAAGCACGAATCCCAAATATGGGTTTCAAAGAAGCCAATGGCGCCGCCCGCAGATATTCTACATTGACCCCTAAGCCACGGGTACTCATGTGAAAGCCCAAATTGAGGCCACGCGTATAGCCGTCCTTGGCGTCTCCGTTAAGGTCTTGCGCCATCAGGCTAGGACCGAGAGAGAGGAAGAAAAATAGGGTAGCAAGGATACGTGCCATGAGGATGATTAATTGATAAAATACCTGGTTATTCAAAATTTGTCATTCATTCATTCAAAATTACTTCCTAATAGGTACTGATCAGGTCAACGTCAAAGATAAGCGTAGCGTTGGGCGGGATGCTAGGGCGGCCGTTGGCACCATACCCCATCTCTGGAGGGATGATCAGCTTGACCTTGCTCCCACAGCGCACCTGAGACAGGCTGATCGTCCAGCCTTTGATCACCCCATTCAGCGAGAAACTAGAGGTCTCTCCCCGATCAAAAGAACTGTCAAAGACCGTCCCATCTGTCAACATGCCGTGGTAGTGTGCGATGACCTTGCTGGTAGGCGTAGGAATGGCTCCTTGCCCTTCTTCCACGATATACATTTGTACGCCGCCTTCCAAGACCTGAATCTTAGAGGAATCCGCAATCACATACGGCTCATGATCAATGGGAGCAGGGACAGGAGGCGTCGAAACGGCCTTAGTCGTGGCGCGAATGCTGTCTTGCTTTTTATCGCCTTCACAGGCTACTAGAATTAAGAGTAGGCTGAATACAAATACAATCTGGTATCTCATTTTTTCAAATTTCTAATGGGAGGCTTTTATCTGTTCGACAATTTCACTGATAGGTTGGTTCCAATGGTTACATCCAGAACAAGTATAAGCAGTGCCTTGTTTTTTTCCTATTGTCTCAATCAATCCAAGAACCCAAGGCTCAACATATACACCCTGTTCTTTCAGGGTTAAGATGCCGTCTATAGCGTACAATTGAATTTCGACTTGGGGGGATTTTAGCCATTGAATCAATGCCTGGAGGTCCTGAGTGCTGATCAACTGGTTTACTTTTTGCCTATACAAGGGTTCAGATCCTGCATATCCGCAACGGGTTCCATAAACGATTTCCCTTTCAAATAGCGCCTCCATATCCAAGTCTATTCGGTAGGTATAGATATAAGTGATTTTCAGTTTGTCGAATTCTTGAAGATCGGCGTCATGAGCGAGATATTGATCAAATGGAACCCACCTCCCGTCCTCCTTGACAGCTTGCTGTTCGGTTATTTGGAAATAAATGATGGAAGTATCTTTTGACACAAGCTTTACCTTATTGAAATAAAGCGTAGAGGTTCCCTCCTTTTCTGGGTGTTTCACTGATTTGGTCAATTCAAATACCTGCTCGAAATACCCATCAACAATTTCGCGATTTACGGTACAAAGCCACTTATACTTAACTTCTTCAGTTGACTGTTCTTGGAGCTCGTTGAGTCCTTTTTCCAGTTCCTGAAGGCTAAAATTTTTGCATAGTTCAGTGAGCCTTGCCCCTTCATCTTGGGCGAAGGTAGTTGTGGCTACAGAGAAAAGAAGCAGAAAGAGGCTTAGGATTTTCATGTGTTAAATTATTTTTAGGCTTTTTTAGATAGGTTATGAAAACATAATCAACCAATACAGAATGTACAACCAAAAGACTCGAATAGAGTTACTTTTTTATTTTCCATGGAAACTATTTCCTTGGAAAACAAAAAAGATATCTATACCTTTGTTCAACTAAGGTAAGGAATTATTAAGTATTAAATTGACTGATTATTTATGAAAAACAAATGCTACCTGTTGACTATCAGTTGTTTATAATGAATTAATCAATAATCAATCAATAATTGCTAAGACATGGCATCCATTGATCAAGAAGTAAAAACGAAATTCATGAATGATAAGCATAGGCTTGTCACGAATATCATTTATACCGCAGGATGGATATATAACCTATCTGCTGAGTTGCTAAAGCCGTATGGGCTGTCCAATCAGCAATATAATATTCTGAGGATTTTGAGGGGGGCAAAAGATTGGGTGGCGATGAGTAAAGTCAAGGAACTAATGATTGAAAAATCGCCGAATGCCACCAGACTTGCCAATAAAATGTTGGATAAAGGGCTTATTGAAAGGCAAAGGTCTGATTCTGACAGGCGAGTAGTCTATGTACAAATCACTGCTAAGGGACTGGCCTTATTAAAAGAGATTGGCGAGCTGGACGATGGAGGGATGTCTGAGGTCGTGGATCGAGTTACGGATGCAGAAGCCCGACAAATGAGTGAAATGTTGGATAGAATGCGTGGATAAAAAAATTTACCTATATATTTTCCTGGGAAAATATTTCCGTGGTAAATAAATACTTGAAACATAAACACTTTTAACAATTACACGATGAACAAAAGAGATCTAATGATTTACAGAATAGTCACAGGGCTATTCACGCTGATGACCCTTTTGGGGGTTTCTCTCTACATCTTTCAGCATGAGATGGCAGTGGAAATGTTTACCAAATTGACCTATCCTACTTACTTGATTTACTTCTTGATTGTGGCGAAACTGCTGGGATTGGTAGCTATCTGGACGCGGAAATCAGAGATGCTGAAAGAGTGGGCCTATGCGGGATTCGTCTTTGAATTGATCCTGGCCATTTCTGCCCACCTCAATGTAGGGGATGGGGAATTTGCAGGCGCGGCGATGGTGCTGGTGCTGGCTGTGGCTTCTTATGTGTATGAGCGGAAGGTGTATGGAGGGGCAAAAGGGTAGGGGAGGGAAGCATTGGATAAAATTTTCCTTTGGCCGATCGAGCTATTGATCATTCGTCCGCTCCTCCTCCTCCCGAATCACAAATCCGGGCCGCCCCTTCACCTCTTCATATATCCGCCAGATATACTCGGCGATGATGCCCAGGCTGAAGAGAATCAGCCCACTGAACAGGGCGATGAAGCTCACCGTAGACGCCCATCCAGGGATGGAGAAGCCAAAAATCAATTCCTCTTCCGTGAAGAGCTTCACATAGATGGTGAGGCTGATTAGCAGCAGGGAAAAGAGGAATGAACCGATTCCAAGGTAAAAGATAAGCTTAATAGGAAAAGCAGATGAGGAAAAAAATGTGTCTTTAGCGAGGCGCATTTTTTTCTTGAACGTCCATCGGGACTTGTGCTTGACCTTGGGACGGTCATAGGGGAGCAAATAGGGATCAAACCCCAGCCGTAGGACCTCGACCATAGGCGTGGTATTGATGGGGTGAATGCGCTCGTTGAGCAGGTTGATGACTTCGCGGTCGGCAAGGAAGCCGTCGGCTCCGCCTGGGGGAAAGCGCACTTCACTCAGGCGATTCATCACCTTATAGTACAGATTGGAGAAGCGATCGTTGAGCCAGCCGTCGGAGCGGCTCTGGCGGTAGGGGATGACAAGTTTATGGCCTTGCTGCCAGAGTTGATACGCCTGCAATACCACCTCCAGCGGTCGCTGGAGGTCATCTGGCACAAAGACGGCGCAGTCGCCTTTACACACCGATAGCCCAGCAAATTGGGCATAGGGCGTCGTATAATTGCGACTCAATCGATAGGCGCGGATGCGCTTATCACCATCTGCAAGTCCCTGAGCGATCTGGAAAGAATTATCTTTGGAGCCATCATCGATGATGATCAGCTCAAAAGGAACCTCCGCCTCCTCAAAAAAAGCAATCACCTGGGCGGTGCTATCCGCCAGGCGACTTTCACTGAAATAGGAAAATAGGAGGATGGAGAGCATGGGGAATTAAAATGAAAATTAAAATGAAAATTAAAATTGGCGATTCTTGATCATATTTTCATTTTAATTTTTATTTCTATTTTAATTTTCACCGACCTTCTCCACCTCCGCATCGCCCCAAAGGGACTCTAGACGATAGAAATCGCGTTTATCACGCTGAAATATATGGACGACGACGGAGCCATAATCGATCAGGACCCATTCGCCGGTTTGCATGCCTTCTTTGCTGATGGGAATTTCTTCGGCCTCCTTTTTCATCATCATCAATACTGAATCCGCAAGAGAGGTCACGTGGCGATCCGAGGTGCCGGTGGCGATCACAAAATAATCTGTCACCGCTGCATCTAGTTCTCGGAGGTCCATAAGGACGATGTCTTGGCCTTTGAGTTCTTGCAAGCCTTGGATCGCGATGGCTGAGAGTTGCTCAGCTTCCAATAGTTGTTTTGTCATTCGAAAGGATTAGAATAAAGCCATTTTTTGGCTGTACGATTTGATTTATTAAGTGATTGGAGAAGATTTAGATTAAATTTACAGCTTTCGCTTCAGTTTCAAAATTTAATTGATAATTCCCCTCATACTTTGTCTGCTTCATTTCCCCAATTCCAAATTAGAGAACGCCAGGTCGCAGCTTCTACTAACCTAGATGCCTTTCAATGGCTAACCGAGAAACCCCCTGAAGGTTCTGTGGTTTGGGCCCATCACCAGACACAAGGTCGTGGCCAGACAGGCAACACCTGGCAAGCCATGCCTGGCCAAAACCTGACCTTTAGCCTGATCCTTTATCCCACATTCTTGGCCAATGATCAGTTGTTTTATTTGAGTAAGCTGACCAGTACGGTATTGAGAAATGTGTTACGCACCCATCTGCCAACGCATGATATTGAGATCAAGTGGCCGAATGATATGTTGGTAAATCGCCAGAAAATCGCGGGCATCCTGATAGAAAATCAGTTTGAAGGGGCTCGCCTCAAAGGGACGGTTATTGGAATCGGATTAAATGTCAACCAGCAAGTGTTTCCAGGGGAATTAGAGTCGAAAGCGACATCGATGGCGCTGAATTCAGGCTGGAGTTACGAGCTTCGTACCCTACTCATGGAAATCCTTCATGAATTTGGAAAAGCTTATGACGCCTTGAAAAATCAGCGATTTGCTTCCTTGGACAGGGCCTATTTTGATGGGCTTTATGGCTATCAGGAAAAGGTGCCGCTCGTTATAGATGGAAAATTAGGGGACTATATGGTTATCGGCGTCAACAAGGCTGGACAGCTTGCTGTGGAGGTGGAGGGAAAGATTCGGTATGTTAATATGAAGGAGGTAGCGTGGAAATTATGAATGAATCAAGAAGCATAATCTATGGAAAATAAACCAGCGGACCATCTAAAGCCGAATTTGTCCCCTTCGTTCAGACACTCAGACGCTCAGACGTTCAGACACCTCTGCCTGGCCATAGACATCGGCAATACGCAGACGAAAGTCGCGCTATACGGCGAAGACATGACAATGGGCGGCTTCTGGCGTCTTCCTTCAGATGAATTGAATCAGCTTTTAGGAAAGGTTCTCAAAGAACTTCCAGCCGATGCGCGTTTAGCCGTAGGGTGGATCAGTACCAATATGAGGATTGCGCTCGATGAATTGGAATGTTGGAGAAATGCCCTGCAAGCGCCATTTTTTTACCCCATCACGCCCCTTTCAGACTTGCCCATTCAGAGTTTGTACCAAACGCCTGAGACCTTGGGAGCAGATCGGATTGTGGGGGTAATCGCTGCGTGCAGCTTTTGCCAGGGCAAGCCCGTCTTGGTTATCGATGCGGGGACAGCGATCACTTATGATGCGGCCAACAGGAAGGGAGTGTACCTCGGTGGTGGCATTTCGCCAGGGATGAATATGCGCTTTCGGGCATTGGAAGCGTTTACTGCACGGCTTCCGCTCATAGCGTCCCAAAAAGACGCTGCTTTGGTAGGAACAAGTACAGAAACAAGCATACGTTCTGGGGTTCAGAACGGTGTGTTGGCGGAGCTGGAAGGCATCATAACTCAGTATCAAGCCCTGCTAGGAAAGGAGCTTCAAGTATTTCTGACGGGTGGAGATGCTTCTTTCTTTGAAAATCGTCTAAAAAACGTCAATTTTGCCAGCCCAAATCTACTCTTGGAAGGCATTTATACATTATTGCAATACAAATCTTCTTTATGGCACGTATCCTCTTCGTCCTAAGTCTCCTCTTATCCCTCGGTACGAGCATGCTTCAGGCGCAAAATCTCACGCTGAATCCTTACTCTCGATTTGGCATCGGTGAGATCTTTCCCAACACTACCGCTCGTAACATGGCCATGGGCGAGGTCAGCCAAGCTACTTATAACTATGCCTCTGTCAACCGCCTCAATCCTGCTGCCTATGCAGACCTGTTGTATACCGTCGTGGACTTTTCTGGCTTCAGCAAGCAGAGCTGGCTCCGTACACGCAACGATGAGGAGAAGCAGTTCTCCGCAGGCTTCCAAAACCTCATGTTTGGGTTTCCCACCAATAAGTCGTTGGTACTGACTTTTGGGTTTGCGCCTTTCAGCTCTGTGGGCTACGACATTTCGACCCAGTATACCATTCGTATCGATGACACCACCCAGACGGGCTTGGCCAATTATACGGCCGAAGGTGGCCTTAACCAAGGCTTCATCGGGCTGGCTACCACCTTGTTTCAGCGGAAACTCCGCCTGGGCGTGAATGGCTACTTCACCTTCGGTAACCTGCGCTATCGCTGGCAGAGCGCAGTGCTCAACCAGTCCTTGTCGGACTATTCCGATGTTCAAATCGAAGAAGCGACTTATGTCAGTGGCGGTGGCCTACACGGTGGATTTATCTTTTCCGATACCTTGAGTGGAAAGATTCCTCCAGGGAAAAAACAGCCCCAAGGGCCTGTGACGATTCTCCGCCTTGGCGGGAGTGTGGACTATAGCTTCGACCTCAATGGCGACCGCCTCATTACCTATGATAACCGCCAAGTGCTTGACACCTTGAGTGATGGCCTAGAGCTAGGCGCTGTGGTGATTCCCGCCAAATTGGGGTTTGGTGCCTCAATTGTCCGCCCGGGCCATTGGGAACTATCCGCAGAAGCCACGATGCGTGACTGGACGCAGTTTCAGTACTTTTCGGATAGCATCAACCTGAGTCGCGGCCTTCGGGTTGCGGTGGGCGGGGAATGGATTCCCAAGATTTCGGGTGATAGCTACTTCCAACGGATCGCTTATCGTGCAGGATTCTACCGTGACCAGACGTATCTGACTGTAGCGGGCAATCCCATCATCGATATGGGATTCAGTATTGGATTTGGTCTGCCCTCGTCCCGCCGTGGGACCAATATCTTCAACCGCGAACGAGCCTACTCCCAGCTCAGCCTAGGCTTTGCCTTCGGCAAGCGAGGCAGCCTCAAAGATGGCCATGCCCTCGAAGAGACCTACTTCAAAGCACGTGTAGGCATCACTATCAACGAACGTTGGTTTAGGAAGGTGCAGATAGACTAAGAAAGTTTTAGGTTTTAGGTTCTGAGTTTTAGGTTAAGGATACTCCTAGAACCTAGTGTTCTTTCAATTCTGAAAGGTGGAGGTGAAAGTCATTTACTATGCTTAACCGAGATAAGTACAAATAAGGCTTGCCCTGAGCAGAGTCGAAGGGAACAAGGAATAAAAAAGTGAAAAGGGAAGAGGAAAGTAGCTTCCCGTGACAGAGAATTACTTTTTACTTCCCTTCGGCGGACTCAGGACAGGCCTTGTTTCTTGTTTTTTATTTTTACTTAACCCGACAATTCAATCTTGAATAAACACTAGAACCTAGAACCCATTCCCCAAACGCCTAAACTTTTATCCGCATACGTCCCTTCCCCTTCCGTGCAGCCTTCATTCAGCAGGTAAAGCGGAGGAGGGAGGTTAAATGGGGCCATTTCTAAGTTGAGGATGTGCCAATCCCCTGTCGTAATGTCTTCATTGTGAAGGCAATCGGTGAAGGTGGTTGTCATCAGGTAGGGAATCTTTGCCCGTTTGAGGTTCTCAAAAGCGCGCTGGATATCTGCAAAGGAGAGATGTACCAAACAGTCTCTACAAAAAACCATATCGGCTGCTGGGAGGTCATCTGTCAGGAGGTTGATATGGTGGAAGCTGCGGGTTTCATGTGTAAAATGTTGTTGGTTGTGTTGCACCAAAGCTTCCACAATATCGCCGCCGATATATTGTTCCACGCCTAGGTCTATTTCCTTCATCCAGTTAAAATCTCCACATGGCAAGTCGAGAAACACCTTTACCCCTAAATCTTTGACGATTTGAGGTAGGTGTTGCTGAATAGCTTTGACCTGTGCTTTGGCGGCTCCATCTCCTGAGCGCGAATCTCCCCCCCAATGATTGGTTGCATGAATTTCGGTGAAGACAGCCTTGGTAGAGTTGTCTGAGCGAGTTTTTGTAGTTTTGGCAAAATGTTGGGGATCGAAAGGGACGGGTGCGCGGTTCATCGAGGAATTATTGATTGATAGATTATTGATTATTGATTAGCATCGCAGATACTAGTATCGTGTGCAAAATGTCTATGCACATTTCATAACAACAGAGTTGTCATTTCGACCAACGGGAGAAATCTAAAACGCCCTTTTGAGTGGTTATTTCCAGGCTTCTAGACCACACTGTTAGATTTCTCCTCGAAGACTCGTCGAAATGACCTTATAAAATATGCGCAAATTTTTTTTACACACGATACTAGCTATTTAGGAATGAATAAAAATTAAAATGAAAGTTAAAATCAAAGTATGAACTGATTTTCAGTAAGTTATAGATGAATAACTGAAAAGTTATTTTTTCTTCATTCCTTAATAAAAAAAGAAAAATGATGCTAAGCTCCCAAATCAAGATTTATCGTCTATTGTTATTATCCTTGATGATAGGATGTGCTGGAAGCCCCGATTCTACTGCGCCTTCTAGCTTATCTCATGATTCCCTGGCAGCGGCTCATGATACGATTCTCCCGCCTTTAGTTGAGGAAAAGGGAAGCAAAATGATTGACACCCTTCCTACCACTACCTTGTCCTACATAGGCGTTATCGAAGATTTCTACTTTGTTGATAATAAGGAGGTGTATGTAGTACTTTATTTCAAAAAGGATAGCCTCACCTATGAAGACTGGAAGGAAGCAAAAAACTGGGGTGACTCGCTGATTTATGGAGACGATGAAAATGAGCGAACGCGGATTCCACTGACGGTAGCAAATGCTAATTTTGACATGCGAGGGTTGGATTCTCTGTCTATATTTGATGAAGACAACGCCTTTATATGTCAGGCAGATTTTGTTCGGGTTGAGTATTTAAACCAAAATATCTCTTCATACTTTATCGCAGTATTTGAAACGGAGAAACGACTTTCTTCAGGCCCACATTATGGAATTGGGAATATGCTAAAAAGTCCTGAGCCAGGCGATTTTAAGGTATTCAAAAACTCAACATTAACCCAAAAGCTTACGGAAGAATTTGAGATTTCGCAAGAATATATAGGATCTGCTTTTAAAGGATTGCACATTCTCCTCCCTCAAACAGGAGATACCTTATCGGTCATTAATTCCGATATGTATGCCTATATCCTCCATGCCACAGCGGATACAACCAACCTTTGTTTTAAAAGTAATGAACCAGAGAATTTTGGCGCATTTATAGTAATCCCCATTTACAAAAATCAATTGCCCCTCATCCTGACAGTATCCTACCTGCCTGAATCCGATATGATGTGGAATAAGCTATTGGCTTTTGATGGCGCTCATTATCAGATGAAAGAACATCAGCGGGTTACTTGGTGAGGGGAAGAATGTTCAAGGGTTGAGCTCACTTGAGAAAGTCAAATTTGACTTTCTTCCTCCTTGCGACGGACTAAAGTCGCGTCGCAATAGTATTTTGTCTGTCATTTTTTACTATTGCGACTGGGTTTCAACCCGTCGCAATTGGGCAAATTCCTTTAAAAAGGAATTTTCGGAGCAGACTCAGGGTTCAAAGAATTACATTTGAACGATTCTTCCTCACTTGGATGCTGAAAATCCCTATCTTTGAGCCTGAAACGATTGATTGTCTTACCATTAATCATCAATCAATCAATAATCAATCATTCAATAACCAATAATTCCTCATTGATGATTCGACCTTTTTTTACGCTAAATCCTTCCCTTGCTTCTGCGTGCTTGATCGTGATGATGATGTTTACGGTGAGCTGTGATTCAGGGGAAAAGGAAAAAACACCTCCTCCTCCCAAACCTACCGCTAAAGCGCCTAATGCGCTGTTTCAATCATTGCCTGCCAGCGCTACAGGCGTCAACTTCATCAACGAAGTCCCCGAGAGCGAGCAGCTCAATTACTTCACCTACCCCTATATCTATGGGGGCGGAGGCGTAGCAGCAGGCGACCTGGACCAAGACGGATTGGAAGACCTGTATTTCACTGCCAATTTTGGGCAAAACAGGCTCTATCATAATAAAGGAAACCTGAAATTTGAAGACATTACGACAGCTTCTGGCGCCATAGGGACGAGCGGCTGGACCACTGGTGTGAGCATGATCGACATCAACCAGGATGGCCTGCTGGATATCTACATCTGTAAATCGGGGCCCATGGCTGATGAGAAATTACGGGCAAATCTGCTTTATGTGAATCAAGGCAATATGAAGTTCAAGGAGGCTACAGCCGAATATGGCCTGGATGACGCTGGCTTTAGCATACAGGCCTACTTTTTTGACTATGACAAAGACGGCGACCTCGATTGTTATCTGGTCAATCATCGGATGGATTTCTCTAATTCGCGGAGTGCCAAAGTCGTCAGCAAACGGGAACCCGATGCGCCAGACTCTGACCACCTCCTCAGAAATGACAATGGCAAATTCACCAATGTGACCAGAAATGCTGGCGTAGCTAGTTTTGCCTGGGGACTCAGTGCCTCTATCGGCGATTTTAACGGGGATGGATGGGACGATATCTATGTGGCAAATGACTTTTTGGAGGCTGATTTTTTGTATATCAATAACCGCAATGGCACCTTTTCCGATGGGGTGAAAAAGCACCTTCAGCACATCCCTATGTACGCCATGGGGTCTGACCTGGCAGACATCAACAATGACGGATTGGAGGATCTGTATGTCCTGGACATGATGCCCGAAGACCATGTCCGTTCCAAGATGCTCATGGCCCCCATGAGTACTTCTGATTTCTGGGCCTTGGTGGACGCAGGCCTTCAGTATCAGTACATGACCAATACCCTCCAACTCAACCGTGGAAATGGCCATTTCAGTGAAATAGGCCAAATGGCAGGCGTTGCCAAGACGGATTGGAGCTGGGCACCACTTTTTGCAGATTTTGACAATGATGGCTTCAAGGACCTCTTTGTGACCAATGGGATCAAGCGAGATGTGACAGACAATGATTATAAATCGCGGGCGCAGAAAATGATTCAGGAGAAAGGACGCAAACTCACGCTCGACGAACTGAAAGGCATCATGCCTGGGACCAAACTGCCCAACCACTATTACCGCAATCGCGGGGATCTGCGCTTCGAAAAGCTCAGCATCGGCGTCTCCGACAATGTCAACTCCAACGGCGTAGCCTATGTCGACCTCGACAATGACGGTGACCTAGAATTGGTCCTCAACAATGTCGATGACCCAGCAAGGATTTATAAAAACCTCTCCAATTCGGCAGAAAACCATTTCCTGAATGTAAATCTGCAAGGCAAAGCGCCTAATGCTCAAGGAATTGGTGCAAGGGTTTACCTGTATCATGATGGCCAAACCCAACTGCAAGTGCAATACCCTGTGAGGGGCTATTTGTCAGGGGTCACATCAGTGATTCACTTTGGGATGGGCGCATCTACCCGTTACGACAGTGTCGTCGTTCAATGGCCCGATGGCCAGAAAACACATCTTGGCACAGGCCAGGCCAACCAGACAATTCAAGTTTCCATTGATCAAGCAAAACCAGGCAACCGCATTCCGCGCTCCAACCCCAATAGCCTCTTTGCGGATGCCACACGTGCCTTGGGCATCAATCACCAGCACGAAGAGAACGACTACGACGATTTTATCAAAGAGATTCTGCTCCCTCATAAGCAGTCTGCCCATGGCCCCTTCACGGCCGTGGCCGATGTGAATGGCGATGGCCATGAGGACTTCTTTGTGGGTGGTGCCGCCGGACATGCAGGCAGGCTCTATCAGCAAATGGCTGATGGGCGATTTGCGGAGATGCCATCTCAGCCATGGCGCGCAGATCAGGCCTGTGAGGATCTGGGAGCCCACTTTTTTGATGCTGATGGAGATGGGGACCAGGATTTATATGTAGTGAGTGGGGGAAATGAATTCGAAGAAAATGCGCCAGAATTGCAGGATCGTTTGTACCTCAATGACGGTAGCGGTCGCTTCACCAAATCACTTGATGCCCTACCACAGATGTTGACCTCTGGTCAGCAAGTGGCGATCGGTGACATCGATGGAGATCAGGATCTCGACCTCTTTGTGGGCGGACGCCTGATGCCAGGAAAGTATCCTTTCCCAGCCAAGTCTTATTTGCTTCAAAATAATGGGGGCAAATTCACAGATATAACAGCAAGTGCTGCGGCGGATTTGGTGGCACCTGGCCTGGTCACAGACGCTGTTTTCAGCGATTATGATGGGGACAAGGACTTAGACCTTGTGGTGGTAGGCGAATGGCTGCCTATTCGCGTTTTTCAAAATAATGGTGGAAAATTTGCCCCCATCGAAACGCCCAATCTGCCCGATACCCGTGGCTGGTGGTTTAGCATAGAAGCAGCTGACCTGGATGGAGATGGAGATGATGACTATGTGGTGGGAAATATTGGGGAAAACAACAAATTCCACGCTTCTCAGAAGAAACCGCTTCACGTCTATTGCCATGATTTTGATCAAAATGGTACGTATGACATCGTCCTGGCCAAGGATGCCAAAAACATCCAACTGCCGGTTCGCGGCCGTCAGTGTTCTTCTGAGCAGATGCCCTTTATCAAGGAAAAGTACCCTACGTTTGAAGCATTTGCCACCGCGACGCTCAGCGATATTTATTCACCTAAGGAGCTTGAATCAGCCCTTCATTATGAAGCACGATACTTCAGCAGTGCCCTGCTTATGAACCAAGGCGGTGGTCAGTTTACCCTGAATCCATTGCCAACTCAAGCCCAAGCTTCGCCTATCAATGGCATCCTGGCTACCGATCTCAACGAAGACGGTCGCCTCGACCTAGTCTTGGCGGGCAATATGTATGACTCGGAAGTAGAGACCGTGCGTTATGATGCGGGGATAGGCGTATGCCTCCTCGGCGATGGAAACGGCGGTTTTTCGCCTATGAGTGTGCTCGAAAGTGGCTTCTTTGCCCCAGGCAATGTCAAGAGCCTTTCCATACTCAAGACTGGGCCTGAAGGCCGTCTGACAGTGCTGGTCGGCAATAATGATGGAATGCTGCAAGCATTTCGGATGCGGAGCGGAAATCCGCTGACGAGGCAGTGAGACCATTTCCCGTAGGGTCACGATATATCGTGACCCTACGGGAAATGGCGAGGCCGTCCGGGGCTACAGCCCCTCACTACGAAACAAAACGGCGTTTATTTTTGAACTTGAATTTTCTTAATTCTTCATTTTTAATTATCCATTCTTAATTCTCCTATGGCCCGCATCATCCAAGGAATACTCGTCATCTGGGGGATCGTCACCCTCCTGTTCACGATATTCTATGTGATGGGCGATCCCGTGGAGGAACTGGTCGAAGAAGGCGCAGATGAAGCAACCAAAGCCGCGATTCGGGCTAAATACGGCTTGGACAAGCCTGTCTTTGTGCAGTACTTGGTATACCTACATGACTTATCTCCAATAGGTGTCTTGGATTCCGCTGGGCAAGCAGAGAATCCCCATATCGGCCTGTTTGGGGTAGGGGAGGGGAAAATGGCGATCAAAGCCCCTGGGTTTGGGCGGTCGTATCAGACGGATAGGCCTGTGCGGGAGATGATTTCGCAGAAGATAGAAGGCACCCTGATTTTGGCCACAGGCGCGATTCTCATCGCAGCTATACTGGGCATTTTGCTAGGGGTAATCGCAGCATTGCGCTATGGGACTTGGATAGACAATGCCATCCTCTCGGGGTCTGTGGTGGGCATTTCAGCCCCTTCGTTTTTTATGGGCGTGCTCATCGCCTGGCTGTTTGCCGTCAAATGGCAAGCCTTCACGGGGCTGAACGCGACAGGGTATATGTTTGAGGAAAACATCTTTGGGCCAGGGCGGACGCTGGTGCTAAAAAACCTGTTTTTGCCAGCCTTGGCATTGGGCATACGGCCCTTGGCCATCTTCATCCAGCTCACGCGCAGCAGCATGCTTGATGTCCTCAAAGCGGACTACGTCCGCACTGCTTGGGCTAAAGGACTGTCAGCTCCCAAAGTGATCGGGCAGCACGCCCTCCGCAATGCCCTCAACCCCGTCTTGACCTCCGTCACAGGGTGGCTCGCCTCCCTACTAGCAGGCGCATTTTTTATCGAATACATCTTCAACTGGCAAGGCATCGGCAAGCTCACCATCGACGCCCTCAATACCAAGGACTTTCCAGTGATCCTAGGCTGTGCGATCTTCATCGGATTTATCTTTGTGGTCGTCAGTATTGTGACTGACATGCTCTATCGAGTGCTGGACCCGAGGATGAGGAAGAAATGAGTGAATGAATGTATGAGAGAATGATAGAATATGTGCTTGCCAGGTAATAAGACAAATTTTCTCGCAGACATTGGTAGTTCGTATCGTAAAAAGAGAATTTCATAATTCATTAATAATCAGCCATTTACACATCTAGGTATTCTCTCCCCATTCTATCATTCTATCATTCTATCATTCTATCATTCTATCATTCTATCATTCACTCCTTCTATCATTTTCCTCTTCCTCATCGGCTTCATGGCTTCTGGCAAAACGACTCTTGGGCGGCAAGCGGCGGCGGAGAAAGGATGGACGTTTATCGATTTGGATGAAAGGGTTGTGGAAAAATGGGGGCAATCGATCCCAGCGATTTTTGCGGAAGAAGGCGAAGCAGGGTTTCGGGCAAAAGAAGCAGAGGCGCTTCGCTCGTTGGCGGACTTGCCCAAGGGCAATTACGTCGTAGCCTGCGGTGGGGGCACGCCCTGTTTCCATGACAATATCGTTTGGATGAAAGCACAAGGCACCGTCATCTATTTGCGCGTGAGTCCTACCGAATTGGCAAATCGCCTAGGTAAAGAAAGATCGGACAGGCCGCTCCTCCTGGGCCTCTCTGACGACGAACTCCTGCCTTGGATCGAGGCCAAACTCGCCGAAAGAGAGCCTTTCTACCTTCAAGCTGATCAGGTGATTGAGGGGGGATTGGAGGAATGATTGTTCTAGGGTCTAAACCCAGTCGCAATAGTAAAAAATGAGGGGCAAAGCACTATTGCGACTGGGCGTTCGACTGAGACTTCGGCGTGAGCTCAGTCGAACGCTCACGCCGAAGTCTTTAGTCCGTCGCAATGAGGAAAAAAGTCAATTTTGACTTTCTGGCGTCTTTTCACGCTTAACAAGCCGCCGCCAGTCCTGCTTTTGCATCAGCACCAGCAATACAAGGGCAAGCCCCAACAGCAAATTGAAGGTGGTGGAGAATAAGACACTGTGCCCCCACCCTAATACCTCCTTCGCTGCGCCTTCCCATTGGTTTACTTCTAAATAGGACTTTTGCCCAAAGAAATACCAGACATCTAGTTTGATCCTTCCGACCAAATACAGATGAAATAATAGGGCAATTACGGGAACGCTCCAGAGTTTTCGCTGCCAACTCGCAGGAAATCCCAAGGCAAGACTCAGGACAAATAAGGTAGGGAATAAGGCATAAGACCAAGGATCTATTGTGACGGTGGCCTTATTGACAGCTACATTTTTTTGTCCAGCCTGACGCGCTTGGGCCCTTGCTGCTTCTATTTGTGTGTGATTGGTGAGGGTCAATTGGAGGAAAAAGTCTTCCTGCTGGTTTTTCATGACAGCATAGCCTACCTGGCCACTTTCCCCAAATCTTTCTGCGAACTGCTGGGCGAGTTTTGACGCATTCGCTGTATAGATGCGATTGAAATCACTGGCTGTGACCAGAAGGAGCAACAACGCGTATATGCCTGTACTTCCCAGGAGAAAGCGGCTTGTCCACGTCCGATGGTTCCACCATTGCTTCATTTTTCTATAAACCCGAGGCATCATAGGCTACGAGAGAGCTTTGGGTACGTCTGGCATATCCCTCCCTTCCTTCGGATCCCATTTTCCAAACTCTCCAAACGTAGCGCCTTCTGGATAGACCACTTTGACATTGTTCTTGGCAAAAGTCTCGATGACTCGTTTTCTCACTTCATAATCGGTATCCCAAAACCCCTCTTGCTTGGCAGGGAATCCAGCCGATACGTGCATATTATAGGGTTCAAAATCGAGAATCCAGATGAAGGGCTTGGCTTCTTTATCTACTTCAGGCACGCTGTAGGCGGCTTCTTTTACCAGTCGGATGACTTTGTCAAAATCTTCTCCAAAGGGAATTCTCATAACGATGGTGATGCTTCGGGTGGGGGTAGCTGAAAGATTGTCTATCGTTCCACTCATGATCATGCTATTGGGAATGATGGCCTCTGTCTCGTCGAAGTTTTCCAAGACGGTGTGGAAGATCTGGATCTTTTTTACATAGGCCCAGTAGCCTTGAATCTTTACTTCATCGCCGACCTTGAAAGGGCGGATAAGCAAAATCATAACGCCCGCCGCAAAATTGCTGAGGTTGCCCTGTAAGGCCAGGCCTACGGCGAATCCCATGGCGGCAATGATGCCCACAAAGGAGGTCGTTTCTATCCCCACAATCCCCGCCACACTGATCACGACAAGAACTTTTAAGCCTATTCTCACAATGGAACTCAAGAAGCCTTGAAGCTCCTTGCTATTGTTGGTACTTGCCTTGTCTAGCCCCATTAGGATAATTTTGGTCACCTTATTGGCTACCCAAAAACCGACAATCAATACAATGATGGCTAGCACTAGCCTTGGCGCATAAGCGATGGACAACTCTATCAGTTGCTCGAAGTAGGTATCTATTTGTTCCATGAGTGTTTGAGTTAGTGGGGCCTTCTAAAGGACTATGATACAGATTTGCAATAGGCCTGCCAAAAATTAGGGATTTATTTTTTTGGCGAATAACATTTCTATTTCAGGATTCAGAGAAATCACCATCCGTTTTGGAACTGATGCGATAGGCTTGTCTGCCGTTCAGCTCCTACAAAAGCTTCATTGGCCATACAGATTGTATACTTTAGACTGGGTGAAATGTCCTGTGAATAAAACCATATAAGACATATAAGAACATTTAAGAAAACCGCTTTTGGACCTTATATGCCCTTAAATGCCTTATATGGTTCAAAAAGCGACCAAAAGTCAAAACGGACTTTCTATCAGGTCTAAAGTATAAATACTTACATACCTCACCCCCCCTTTACCTTTACATTCAAATACATTCCTGTCATAATCAATCCAATTCCTGCCAACCCAAGCAAAGAATAACTATCCCCAAACCACACAAAGCCAATGATAATGGAATAGATCACCTCCAAAAACTTGACGGGGGCTACGCGGCTGGCAGGGGCGATCTGGAGGGCTTTGGTCATGAATAATTGGGCGAAGAAACCCAGTAAACTCATGCTCCCGAGGATCGCCCACTCGATCCCATGAGGGACCTTCCAGGAGTAGAGGCAGAATGCTCCTCCTACCAGCGTGCTGGTAAACATGAAGTAATTCACAATGACCAGCGGGTGGTCCTGGCGTCCGATACGGCGGATAATGACATAGACCAATCCGCCAAATACAGCTGCAATCAAGATGTAAACCAAGCCTATGCCTGCTACGTCTAGGGTAAAGCCTTTGATCAGGCCGACACCGCCTATAGCCATTGCAAAAAACAGCACTTGGATAGGACGCACTTTTTCCTTTAGCAATAAAACCGCAAAGATAGCCGCAAACACAGGTGACAAATAGCGCAAGGCCACTACCGGACCAAAGGGAAGGTGTTGAATGGCCAGGAAAAAGAAGGAAATCGCAATCGTTCCGACAACTGCGCGCAGCACCAGCCACTTCCGTTCATTGCCGAGAATGGGAATTCTATTTTTGAGCAGATAGGCAAAACACATGGCACTGGAACCCAGCGAACGGAAAAACACCAATTCATGGGCTGGAAAACTGTCCAGGTACTTGACGATCGCATTGAGCATCGTGAAGGCCAGCGTGCTGATCACCATATACCTGACGGCAGTCCATTTATTCATTAATCTTTATCTTTGTAGACAGTGTAAACTTGCAAAAAATATCTTGATGCATATCCTCAAATTCTGCTTGCTTCCTTTTTTGTTTATTTGTTCTATTTCCTCCTCCCTATTCGCCACCTCTCTCTCTGATACCTGCTTTGTCCTAGAAATCAACCAATCCATCCGCACGAGTGCAGATGATGCTGAAGAACGGCCCAATGGCTATGTATCGCTAAACAGCAGCGACATAGAGCTGATCAATGATGCCAATGCGGGCAATCAGGTTGTAGGGCTACGCTTCCCAGGGTTGGCGTTGGAACCAGGAGCAGAAATCATGGAGGCCTATATCCAATTCACCGCAGACGATGAACAGGGCCTACAGCCTTCGGACCTGAAGATTTTTGCAGAAGCGACAGGAGATGCCGCCCCCTTTCAGTCGATCAATTTTAGCATCAGTACCCGCACCCGCTCCACTGCCCAGGTCAGCTGGAAGCCCGACGAATGGAAAGTACCGAGAGAGGCAGGTACCCTCCAGCGTACGCCAGATCTCAAAAGCATAATCCAGGAGACTGTCGATCGTACGGACTGGCAGCTGGGCAATGCCATGGCCTTTATTGTCACAGGATTTGGGCGAAGGCTGGCTGTGGCCTATGACTTGGAGCCTGCCCAAGCAGCGCGGTTGGTGATCAAGGTTGGCTATCAGGCGCCGGATACCTTGGCACAAGGTGTCTACCTCAACGAAGTCATGCCTTCCAATAGCAAGATCGAGGATGAATATGGAGAGAAGGATGATTGGGTGGAAATATATAATGGCGGCGCTGATCCGGTGTTTTTAGGCGGTATGTATATGACGGATGATTTGGGGGAATTAACAAAATGGCAAATCACGACTTCGCCGCTCCTCTTACCAGGGCAGTTTGCCCTGATATGGGCGGATGGGCAGCCCGAGCAAGGCGGGCTACACGCCAGTTTCAAATTGAAAAAAGGGGGAGAAGAGCTGGCGCTTGTACAAGAAGTGAATGGCGTATTGCATATCCTCGATAGCTTGCGGTTTCCCGCCGTGCCCAGCGACATCTCCTATGGCCGCCTCAACGATGGCAGTACGCCTTGGGTCTTTTTTGGGGAGGCGAGTCCCCATACCTCCAACAACGGCAAACCCCAATACCTAAACGATACCGTCAGGTTTTCTCAAACCAGTGGTCATTATTCAGAAAGCTTTATCCTCCAGATGCAAGTGGCTAATCCTTCCGTCCGAGTTCACTACACACGGGATGGGCGTATTCCTACTGAGCAGGATTCGGTATACCTTCGGCCCATTTCCATTACCCAGACCCAACTGATTCAGGCAAAAGGCTTCAAGATGGGGTTTAACCATACGCCTACCACTTCGGAGATTTTTGTACTTGATGAACCTTGCGATTTGCCTATACTAAATGTGCAATCCGATCCGGTGAATCTATGGGATGACCAGCAAGGGATGTATGTAGAGGGGACCAATGGCATCACTCGATATTGTAATAACGAACCCAAGAACTGGAATCAGGACTGGGAACGGCCCTGCCACCTTACCTATATTGCGGCCGATGGCTCCAAGGGATTTGCCATCGATGCGGGCATAAAAATCGGCGGTGCCTGCTCTCGCAATTTCAAAATGAAGAGCTTCAATTTCTTCCTGAGAAGCAATGAATATGGGGAGGAGTTGCTGGAATATCCCCTTTTCCCTACCTCCGATATCACCGAATATCGCCGGTTCAAAATCCGCAATAGCGGCAATGACTGGGAAGAGATGCTCTTTCGCGATGGGATAAATCAGGCGATATTGGAGAATACCGTGGACCTAGACCTGATGGCCTACCAGCCAGTCAGGGTGTATGTGAATGGTGCCTACTGGGGTGTTTATGGCATGCGCGAAAGCTTCACGAAGCATTATATCGCCAGCCATCACGGCGTAGATCCAGAGAATGTGGACATCCTCTCCAATCCCTATGGGCCAGGAGCCGAAGTCCGAGAAGGCGACTTCCAGACCTATGACCAACTGGTCAATTTTGTCACGCAAAATGACCTCAGGGAAACGGCCAACTACCAAACCGTTCAATCCTACATCGACCTCCAGGAATACATCAATTACCACATTGTCCAGATCTATCTCGGCAACTATGACTGGCCCGCCAATAACGTCAGGATTTGGCGAGACAAAAATGGTGGCAAATTCCGCTGGATGCTCTTTGACACCGACATCACCACCAATTATAACCTGTGGGGGGAAGGACATTCGTACGACAATACCCTGGCCCATGCCCTCAACAACAATCCCTTTTCCCCAGCCTGGCCCAATGGTCCCCAAAGCACCTTCCTTTTCCGACAAATGATGCGGAATGCCCAATTCAAGGCAGAATTTGCCCAACGCATGTGCACCTTCCGTGCCTTGATCTTTGCCTCTAAACGGGTACATCCCATGGTCGATAGCATGGCCGACCTGTTTCGCCCAGAACTCCAGCGCTATATGGATCGATGGAAAGATGACTGGCACTTTGGACGGGGAATTCCTGCTGGCGGTACCTTCCCTCAGTGGATTACCCACCTCAACCGCTACAAAGCATTTTTTGATACCCGCCCAGCCCATATCATCCAGCATTTCGCCACCTCTTTGGGGTTAAGAGAGACCTTTATCCTGGCATTTAGGTATGATGATTCGACCAAAGGCGACATCTTTATTCACAAAAATGAGATGGCCATTCCCTTTAATTATCAAGCCAGATATTTCAACCACCTTCCTATCACCCTCAAAGCCGTCCCACATCCAGGCTATGAGTTTTCACATTGGAAGGAAACGGGCGACACCTTGGCAGAGACGGAATTTGTGGGAACACATAATGGAACGCTCACGCCTATTTTTGTGAGGCCCATGGACCCTGATACGGTCGTCATTGATCCCGATACCATGACGGTGGATACCCTTCCTCCCATAGACACCCTAGCTGCGCCCTGGCAGGTAAGCTTCTACCCCAATCCTGTGGAGGACTTCCTGTGGGTCGACTACGCCCTACCTTCTGTTTCTTCAGCTGAATTGACATTGGTCAATTCCTTGGGCCAGCGGGTATTTACCCGTCGGTTGCCCTATGAGGGGCGAGGCGTATTGCGCGAAAAAATATCGCTGACACACTTAGCGGCAGGGGTATATTGGGTAAGGGTGAAGGATGCGTTGGATAGGGTGTATGTGCGGGGGTTGGTGGTGCGGTGAATTTCCAGCGTAGAGACGCGATAAATCGACGCCTCTACTTTCGATGGCCCTAAAATTCCTAACAGATTTTCCTCAATCTGTTAGGAATTCAGCTCGTCACAATCGATCAAAATCGCAGCTTTCTTCGAAAAATAAGAATTGGTTTTTTCACCTTTTTGGGGCGGATTAAGATTGTGTCACAATCATTTTTCGTGACTCAAAACGCTTAAGCCCTATGTTTCAGCTTATTAATAGCAACCTCAATCCCTTTCGCTATTTCAGTCCATATTTCATCATCCTCAATATCACGCATCCATCGATTTGCAGGCAGCCCTTGTAGTTTTGCAATATCCAAATTGTCCCAAAGTGCCTCCTTTATTCTGATCGGAATGACCGTTTGGGTTCCGTTATGATGTGCAGCTAAGGCCTGCTTAAGTTCTTGGGTATAACAAAAATCAGAAGCGATAAAATCGGCACTGATCAGACATAAGACGATTTGAGCTTTTGCCAGATTATCAAATATCTCTTGCTCCCATTCTCCCCCCGCATCAATGGTGCCATCATGCCATAAGGTTGCCTTATTTAGCCGGACCAAGGGCATCAAATGCTTCAGCAACCGTTCCTTATGTTTCACATCCTCATGGGAATAAGAGATAAAAATATGGCAAGGCCCATGATCTTTCCTTCTTTCAGGCTTCTCAATGCCATTTAACAAATCCACGACAGGATACGCTCTCCTTAATTTTCCTGATGTAAACATTTCTGTCCCCAACTCTTCTAATCCCAACAATTCTTCGTAATCCACTGGTAATTGCTCTCCTTTATGCAAATCGGGTAGGGGAACCAATTCTTTAGTTTCAATTCCTTGATAGCTAGCATTGATCTCCTTAATAGTTTCTCGGATAACCGTCAGAAAATCTCGATTTCGAGCCCCTTTAATTTCAATATTAATCTTTCTGCTTTCCTTATCAAGCACAATATTAGCAATACTATTAAACAACAGTTTTTCCTCTAATACCATTCCTGTTTTCCATACTTGTTGATTGTAAATGTATTTATTCAGTTTGACCATTAGTCTGGGAATAATGGCTGTAGGAAGGAAGTCTTCATATTCAATGGTAAATTCAAGTGTGGAGTCAGTAGGACCAAACTCATAAATATCCTCTCCATCAGCTAGAAGTCCTGGAATAATATATTCAAATTCCTCGACCTCATACAGGATTTCAAATTGCTTCATCATTGACACAATAAACAAGAATTTAGCTTCTGGTACCTTTTGCATTTTTTGCTCGGGTTTCCAAAACTGAAAGATGTTTTTCCAATGATCAGGGTTTTCTTTATAATAGCGTTCATCATTGATAATAGCTTCCAAATGATTAATCCGAAATCGTCCTTTAGCCTCTGCGACAATAGGAGAATTGATGATTCGATAAACTGAATTTGTAAGCCATAAAGGATTTAAGACTTGCGTATCAAGGAGTCTCAATTGTTCATAATTAAATATTACCCCTAAATCATTTAATAAGGCTAATAATACTTTCTGTGAAGTAGGGTTGTTTACATAATTTTTTTCGCAAATAGCCTGGTACTCACCATAACCAATATAATCTTCCTTCATGGATTCTAACTGCTGCTTGACTTTGGCCCATCCTTTAGGGTAAGGGGTATTTCTAAGCTCTAGATCCCACAAATAGTTCATAAGGTCATTATTAAGAGAATCAATCCCTTTACTTGTTTTACATGAAATTTTATGATAGCTCAGAATATTAGAATATTTTTTATTGAGAAATTTTCGATTTACATCAAAAGAAGGGTTTTGATCATATTTGTTTAACACAATTACAACAGGAGCTTCCCCTCCAAAACTTTGAATATAGTTAAGCCAGTATTCAGCCTTTTCATCTTTTCGGCTATCTAGCACCAATATGTACAAACATCTCTTCGTCAAAAAAAACTGGTGGGTAGCGTGCATGATTTCTTGGCCGCCAAAATCCCAAAAATTGACTATAAAATTCTCTTCTTTATCAGAAAACCTTTGATTCAATATTTTTATACCATGGGTCTGAGGTTCTTTTCTGTCAAACTTTTTCCCTAAGAGTCGTTTGACTAAACTCGTTTTTCCAGAAGCCCCTTCCCCCACCAAAATTACTTTTACTTCATTCAAATGAGCTTTCTCCACAAATTCTTTGAGGAATGCAGTTATCGCATGTTTCCCTTTCGCCATAATTTCTGGAGGAGGTGGTGCTTCAATAGGATTATCTTTTAGATAAATACCACTTAATAGATTATAGGATGGATATAAGTGAAAACCTGGAGTAAGATTACGAGTTAAGTTTCGGTCTAAGGCTTGGTCTAAAGCCCGAGCTTGGGCTAAATCTCGGTCCAAGTTTAATTCCAAAATTTGGGCTAAAGCAATGGCACGATCTAAAGCATCAGCACGAGATTTGGTATCAGTGAGGGCTCGATTTAGAGCATCGGCAAGAGTCAGGGCGAGTGCTATATCTCTCGCCAGTGCGCGAGCTAACTCCTGGTCTTGGACTAAAACTAAGTCTTGGGTTAAGGTACGACCTAGGAAATCGACTTGAGGTAAAGAATTAACAAGAGCCTCAGCACAATCAATGGAAGTATTTATGATTAGTGGTAAATTTTGATCCAGTGAAAAATCGATTAGTAAAAAGCGATCTAGGGTTTTGGATAAAACTTGAGTATTAGCTAAGGCTTGATCATTAGCAAGGGTTTGGGTAAGGTGCTCAATTAATAGTTGAGTCAGTGTAATACAAAGATGTATAAGTTGTACAGGTTGTGCGACTTCTTTATTCAAAAAGATTTGGACATCTAAACTCGGCAAAAAAATAGGAATCTCTTTTAGCTGATTGTTGTCCAAACTTAGCAATTCCAATTGGTTTAGCTCAACTAGTTCATCAATCGATTCTAGATTATTATGGTCCAAATACAAATGCGTAAGATGGGTAAGTTTAGAAATCCTTGGAGGAATTCCAGCTAGACCCAAATAAGACAAATTGAGCACTTTACTTCCACTTTCTTTGGCAGCTTTAATTCTGGCAAATGCGATTTCTAAGGACATGGATTATTAATTACTTTTACAAAAAAATCTGCTTCTATCCCATTTCTCATTTCTCTTCCTCAATCAAAGATAGCGAAATTGAGATTATCTGCAATTTGTTTTATTTGTAACTATCACGCACAACACCCCCCCATGAGCAAACGCAAACAACGAATCGCCCAGGCGATCGAACAAATAGACCACCTCATCGAGGCCGTCAAAGGCGCTGAGGCGCTAGCGGAAGAAAGGGTGCAACAATTTCTGAACGGTTCTGAACGGTTCTGAACCGTTCCGTACGGTTAATCATATAACCAATTGATTACCAGCTCTATATCCACGACCTCTTAAACATTTTTGCAAAAACATCTTCCTTCGTGCCTAAAAGTTCAGTGGCTGCTATGCCTCCCAAACATAGTTTCCTAAATTTGCCCTCCATTACCTATAACCCATTCCCATGTCCAAACGCAAACAACGAATCGCTCACGCGATTGAACAAATAGACCACCTCATCGAGGCCGTCAAGGGCGCTGAGGCGCTAGCGGAAGAAAGGCTGCAGCAAGTACACCCCTCTTTCGAAGCCAGCGCGCGCAACCTGGTCCACTACCGCGAGCTGCGGCGACACGACCTGCGGAGCTTGCAGAAGCAGCTTGGCCATTTGGGCCTTTCACGCCTCGCCAAGGCCGAAGGCCATGTCCTCGCCAGCCTCTACACGACCAAGGCCATTTTGCAGTCCTTCTTGGCCAATAAGCGCATCAAAATCCCCCGCGCCAATTTCTCCATCAAAGCCGGTCAGAAGCACGTCAACCGCAATGCTAAAGCCTTGCTGGGCTATCGCTCCAAAGGGCGTCGGACCCGCATCATGGTCACTTTGCCCAGCGAAGCCGCCATCAAATACCAGATGGTCCACGACCTCGTAGGCGCAGGCATGAACAGCGCCCGCATCAATTGCGCCCACGACGGCCCCGAAGCCTGGAAGCAGATGATAGATCATGTCCGGAAGGCCAGCGAAAAGCACCAGCGCAACTGCAAGATATTCATGGACTTGGGAGGGCCCAAGATACGCACAGGGCCATTAGAAGATGGGCCAGCAGTGGTGAAGTTTCGTCCTGAGCGGGACGCCCTAGGCCGTCCTGTAAACCCTGCGCGGGTGTGGCTCTCTCCTAACCCCTCGGGCATCTACAAAATGCCTCATTTGCCTGTGACACAGGAGGTGGTAGATCAGTTAGCGGAGGGGGATCGGTTACGGTTGAAGGACACCCGAGCGAAGGAAAGAGAGCTGATCGTAACAGAAAAAACAGATAATGGCTGTTGGGTGACCTGTGACAATACCACTTATGTGACGACAGGTATCTCTGTCCAAAAAGTAGGGACAGACTTTTCATTTCCTATAGGGGAAATTCCCGCTGCACCGTTGCCGCTTACCCTCCGCATTGGAGATACGCTTTGGCTGCGAGGTGATGGTATCCCTGGGCGGAATGCCCAGTACGATGAAGCGGGAACCTTGCTTTCGGATGCCTTTGTGTCCATTACACTCCCAGAGATTTTGGGCAAGGTAAAAGCGGGAGAACCTATCTTATTTGATGATGGCAAAATAGGAGGAATCATGCGAGAAGCTTCTGCCGATGAACTGAAGGTGGAAATCACCTATGCCCGTGCTACAGGAACTCGCTTACAAGCCGATAAGGGCATCAATTTCCCCGTCAGCGATTTAGGCATCAGCGGACTTACTGAGAAGGACCGTGAAGACCTGAAATTTGTCGCACAGCACGCCGATGGCGTCAATTTTTCTTTTGTCAATCGCCCGGAAGACGTTGAGGACCTCCTTAGCACCCTCAAAAAGATAGGTGCAAAAGACACCCTGGGCATTACCCTAAAGATCGAAACGCAAGCGGGATTTAACCAACTCACGGACATCCTCCTGACTGCGATGCAGGTCCATCCAGTAGGTGTCATGATTGCCCGAGGGGACTTGGCCATCGAGGTGGGCTGGGAGCATATCGGCCGTGTCCAGGAAGAGATGTTAGCACTTTGTCGAGCCGCCCATATTCCCGATATTTGGGCGACGCAAGTCCTGGAACGCCTCGCCAAAAAGGGGTTGCCTTCTCGCGCCGAGATCACAGATGCTGTGATGGCCCAGCGTGCCGACTGCGTCATGCTCAACAAAGGTCCACATATCCTCCAGGCCATTTCGCTCTTAGATACCATTTTAAAAGATCGGTACCAATATCAAATAAAAAACGCCCCCTTTCTGCCGATTATGGAGCAGGCGTCGGAGGAGGTAATAAAGTAAGTGCGGCTGGGGTGAAGCGAGCGCGCGTGGATGGATAGAAGGGTTGGCTTTGGTTGGCTCGCTTCGATTTTTTGGTTACTTTTTTCTAAAAAAAGTAACACCACAAAGGATATAAAAACGATAAACACATGTCAAGAAAAATACGAATGGGAATGATCGGCGGAGGTCGCGGCGCCTTCATCGGCGCCGTCCACCGCATCGCCGCCGCGATGGACGGCGAAATAGACCTGGTCTGTGGGGCTTTTAGCAGCGATTCCGAGCGATCGCGCCTTTCGGGCCAAGACCTCTACCTGCCGCCTGAACGCGTGTATGGCAGTTTTGAAGAGATGATTTTGCAAGAAAAAGCCCTGCCAGAAGACACCCGCATGGACTTTGTCGCCATCGTCACGCCCAATCATGTGCATTTCCCTCCTGCCAAATTGGCCCTTGAAAACGGCTTCCACGTCGTCTGTGATAAGCCTTTGGCCTTTAACTTGGAAGAAGCCAAGGCCTTAGCCAAGCTTGTGGAGGAAACGGGGTTGCTTTTTGCCCTGACACATAACTATACGGGCTATCCCATGGTGAAAGAAGCGCGGGAGATGGTGAGAAATGGAGCGATTGGAAAAATCAGGAAAGTGGTGGTGGAGTACCCCCAAGGCTGGCTTTCTACCTTGTTGGAAGCAAGTGGCCAGAAGCAAGCGGCCTGGCGCACCGACCCGAAGCGCTCTGGTGCCGCAGGCGCCATGGGAGACATCGGTACCCATGCCGAGAACCTGGCCGAGTATATCACGGGCCTGAAGATCACTGAGTTATGCGCAGACTTGTCTGCCATGGTAGAAGGACGCTTGCTCGATGACGACGGCAATATCTTGCTACGCTTTGACAATGGCGCCAAGGGCATCTTGTTCGCATCTCAGATCGCCAACGGCGAAGAAAACGACCTCAACATCCGCATCTACGGCGAGACGGGCGGCCTGCAATGGCACCAGATGGAACCCAATACCTTGGTCCATAAAACCAATGAAGGAACCCGTCTACTCCGCACAGGCGTAGGTGAACAGTCCGAAGCAGCGAAGGCGCATATCCGCATCCCTGCAGGACATCCAGAAGGTTATTTGGAAGCTTTTGCGAATATCTATCGGAATTTTGCGCGGGCGGTGCGGGCACGACTGGAAGGCAAGGAGCCTGGGCCGTTTGACATGGACTTCCCGACGGTGCATGATGGTGTCCGTGGCATGGCCTTTATCGATGCCGTGGTGGCATCTAGTAAGAGTGACCAGAAATGGTGGCCTGTAGATTGACGAATATCGAACAAGGAATTAAGGTTGATGAAGTATTATGCTCTTTTTTACTTTCTAAATCCTTGTTCATCCCTTCGACACCCTTCTACAAGCTCAGGAGAAGCTCAGGACAGGCAATCATTAATCTGAAATCTTACCCCCACACCTTGCCCACAATCAACAATATAATCTGAAGCACACTCGTCACCACCCCAAATCCCAGGTACCAAAGGGAGCAAATATTGAAGATCAGCAAGGCCTTCCAGGCCCAAGTCACTTCCATCGCAAAGGCGATCGCCAACCCCAGTCCAATAGCTCCCCAGATCACAAAGAGCGACTTCATAAAAGTCGATTCCGGGTCTATCCCGATTTTCTGGACCACTTGGCTCCAGGGACCCAAATGGCCAGCGTACTGGCCAGATTGGGGACGGATGTAATCGCCCTTGATCAGGCCGAGACAGCCGTCAATCCCCATATATCCAAAGTGGATCACAGCCAGTACAACAATGACCCATTTCAATATCAGTTCCATCATTCAAAATTCATTCATTCAACATTCAAAATTCATTCAACATTCTCCTTCGCCAATACCTTCTCAATCTCATTGTCCCGATACAACAGATTCATCGTCTCAAAAGGAATGATCCTGCCATCGTGGTTGACGATGTGTACACAAGACTTTTTGATGGAGCGCACATCAAAATTGTAGGCATCCACAAACTGCATGATGATGATGCGGAAGAGGTTCTCATAAGTGAGATTCGGTGCTTGTACCTGAGGGAGGCAGCACAATAAGGAATGGAAATCCCCTTCCAGCGAATCCACTGAATTGGCCGTGCTGAAGAGCTTCAGCATGTGCGCCTTCAGTTCCTCATCTTGTTCATAGATGATGGTGTTTTTGGAATTATTGAGCAGGTCGTCGGGATTGATAAATCGGGTTAAAGGGACCACTTGACCTGCGATTTTTAAGGCATAGCCCATGACCAATGCATCTGGATTGCAAGGGACTGGCAATAGGTCATCTGGCGTGAAGATCGGTGCCTGATCCAAGATCGCCTGGCGGACTTCTGTCAGCGGTAAGCGATCCGTTGCCGGATCGAAATTCTCCAATCGCCCCGCAATCTGCGTGGGCTGGAAGGTGACCCCTCGCACACAGCGTTGCTGGAGCGCAAAATCAATGATTTCTCCGATTTCACCATCGTTTAGGCCCTTTTGCAGCGTCACGACCAGGGTTGTTGAGAGGTTCAGCTCATTGAGCTTTTTGAGGGCCTTTTCCCGGACATCGCGCAGGTCTTTGCCACGCAACTGAATCAGTGGCTCCGCCTTCAGCGAATCAAATTGGAGATAGATCTCAAAGTCGGGCATATAGGTCGCTAGTCGCTCGGCAAAGCCAGGATCTTGAGCAATGCGAATGCCATTCGTATTGACCATCAGGTGTTTGATGGGCCGTGCTTTGGCAGCATCTAGCACTTCAAAAAATTGTGGATGGATGGTGGGTTCGCCTCCACTGAGCTGAACCACATCGGGTTCGCCTTCATTGGCGACGATGACGTCGAGCATGCGCTCAATTTCTTCCAGCGTTCGGTGACGACCGTGGTGGGGAGAAGAGCTTGCGTAGCAAGTGGGGCAAGTGAGGTTGCACCGATCCGTCAGCTCGATGAGCGTCAGGCAAGAATGCTGCTCGTGGTCCGTGCACAGGCCACAGTCGTAAGGGCAACCATAATGAGTAGCTGTATTGAACTTCTGAGGCGTCTCAGAGGGTTTGTTGTAATTGCGAATGCGCTTATAGTATTCCACATCCGTGGCGATCAGGACGCGCTGACGGCCGTGGGTCGGGCACCTTTTTAGCATATAGACCTTGCCATTTTCAAAGACTATTTTTGCTTCTACTCGCTCCAAGCATTTGTGGCAAAGACTGAGGGTAAAATCGTAGTAGGTGTAATTTCGGACGGGCATGACGAAGAAAGTTTTAAGTTCGAGGGTTCGATTGTTCGAGCGTTAATGGCAGACGTGTTTTTTATGGCAAGGTTTTGAAAGGGAATTGCATAAATTTCTAGTAATCAACATTTTAACCCAAAAAACACTGAATCAATAATCTATCAATCAATAATTAATAATTCCCCTAATATTAACTAATTTGCGCCATGATAAAAAAGATCAAGCAATATGGAATTCACCTATTGCTATTTGTGCTCACGGTTTTTACGACATTGATTGTAGGGGCGGAACTCACGACGGGGAAGATATTTTTTGGGATGGGCGCTACGCCAGCTCAGTATATTTTGGAGTGGAATGAGATGGTCAAAGGAGCTTCCTATTCCTTTGCCTTTTTGCTGTTTTTGACAGTGCACGAATTTGGTCACTATTTGACGGCGATGTATTATCGGGTCAAAGCGACTTTGCCCTTTTACATTCCTATCTATATTCCCTTTATGGTCAATATCGGTTCGCTTGGGGCCGTTATTCGCCTGAAATCTACTCCTGACAGTACCCGCAAGTTTTTTGACATCGGTATAGCCGGCCCCTTGGCGGGGTTTGTCATTTCAGTAGGCCTATTGATTTATGGATTCACCCATCTTCCTCAGCCTGATGACTATATTTTGGGCATCCATCCAGAATATGTGGACTATTTTGGGGGAGTCCCTACCACTGCTGAGCAGGAAGCTTTTATTTTAGGCAAGCAAGGTTTCGCCTTCCTCAGTGCAGAGGAGCGGATGAGCCTGCTCTCTGCTGAAGCTCAAATGGAAGCAGCTAATTGGAATGCCGATGAACTGGCAGCCCGTCAGATGGCTGAGTATCACCCCTTTACCATCAAAATTGGCAATAGTTTGCTATATGAGGGCCTCAAACAGATTATCCCATATGATGCCAACAAATTGCCTGATCACTTTGAGATGATCCATTATCCATGGCTCTTTGTGGGGTATATTACCTTATTTTTCACCGCTTTAAACCTCTTGCCGATTGGGCAATTGGATGGGGGACATATCACGTATGGGATGTTTGGCAGACAGGTCGCGGGGAAAATTTCACGCTTGGTCGTGCTGGGACTGGTCCTGATTGGCGGCACAGGATTGATGGACATTTGGAACATCAAATCTGTGCTTGACCTTTGGCCGTATTTGCTATATTCTCTCTTCTTGGTCTATGTATATCACAAGCTTTTGTATAGAAAAAATAGACTCCACGTAGGTCTCTTGACGACTGGAACCCTTTTGCTCCAAACCCTTGTCCTTCAATTTGACCCTTCCATCCAGCCAAGCCTTGTTTGGCTGCTTTACTCACTCTTGGCCGTTCGCTTCATCGGCGTGGACCACCCCCCCGCTTGGCGTGAGCATCGCGTCAACCGCCCCCGCCAAGCCCTCGGCTGGGTGGCATTTGTGATCTTTGTGTTGTGCTTTACGCCTAATCCCGTGCTAGTCGTGGGAGGGTAGGAAGAGCCGTTCAGGGTTCAGGGTCCAAGAGTAGAATACACATTTTGAATGATTTTAATTAAATAACCGAATAAATCTCAAAAGCTATGCTTTGGCGGATTTCGGCTAGTGAATGGCTTGTAGCGTAATCCGCCTAAAAGCAATAAGCGAAAGCTTTCAATGGAGGGCACGGACTACGCTACGGGCCTGCTCTGAGCCCGCCGAAAGGCCCATTCACAAGGCCGAAGTCCGCGCTAGCATCTCAATTTTTTTACGGTTATTTAGTGAAAACTAATAAACGCAGGCCGAAGGATCAAATTCAAAAAGAACCCCTTGAACTTGAGCTTGAATTTGTGTTTGAACTTCCTAGTCCCTTCTGAACCTCAGCGTATTTCCTCGGTCAAGGTAGATCATCTCCAGGGATGTTTCATCTGCTTTGATGACATCATAGCACATGGGGGTACCGTCGGGGAGGGAGGTCATCATAATATTCCCTTGTTTGGTTCCTTGGCAGCTATCTACCAATTGATAGCGCGCAGAAGGGTCCTGGACTCCTGCGTAGTCGGAGTAGTAGTACCCACCTTCAAAGTGGATATGGTACAGGCTATCATCCATACTCTCCCAACTGCCCATGAGGTAATCGTTGAGGGTTTTGGTCGGTTCGACATCAGGGGTTGTGGTAGCTGATTCCTGAGGGGTGGATTGGCAAGCTGTGAGAAAGAGGGCAGCAAGAATTGCCCAAAACAAGAATTTCATGATTATATTTATATAGTGTTATTTATATGGTGTTAGCTGGCATAAATGTAAGGAAGATGTGAAAATATTTTCCGTAATCTTTCGTAAAGTGTGACGACTAACCGCAAAACAAGCAGGAGGATGGTCCGTTTTTTATCAAAACTTTCCGTTTAACATTTCATTCCTTATCAATTAACCAATAATCATTATGAAAAAATTACTCATTATCACGGCCCTAGTAGCCTTCTATATGGGGAGCCTAATGGCTCAAAAGCAGTTTGAAGGAGATCTTGTCATGACCACTTCTGATGATGAAAAGAAAGTCCAATTTGTCATTAAAGGAGAAAAAGTCAAAATGATTCCTGAGATGGAGGAGGAAGATGGCGAATCTCCCGAAATTATCATTGATGGAACTACAGGAGACATGATTGTAATGGGAGAAAAAAATGGGAAACCCTTTGCCATCAAGCTGAATCTTAATGAAGATTCTCCTATGGGCGCTGCCATGAAGTTACAGATGAACCAGCATGCCGATGTGGAAGAAGACGTAGATCATGCCATAAATAGTCTTGAGAAAATTGGTACTGAAAGGCTACACGGGTATCTATGTGACATCTTCCGCGGAAGAAATGACGATGGAGAAACCTTCAAAGTCTGGATGACAAAAGAGCTGAACCTCTCTATGGCTGATCTATTCCCTATTGGCGGTACCGCTACCAATCCCATCAAGGAAAAATTCGGTGCCATTGGCATGGAAGGAATTCCACTCAAGGTAGTAGTAGAAGGAGAAGAAGACGAAGCCTTTGAGATCACTCCCAAGCCACGATCCGTTAGTGATGACGAGCTTAACGTGCCCTCCAACCTTGAAGTCCTAGACATGAGCAATATCCTCATGGAACTCATGCAAGCCCAAGGTGACCCTGACAAGATGAAGGAAATTCAGGAGAAAATGAAGCTGTTTGAAGGCATGAATGAGCACTAGAAGAATTGTTTATTATTGATTGAATGATTATTAATTGATTGTGGGTTCTAATTAATTGGTTATCAACCCATATCTATTTTCTTCAATTAATAATCAATCAATATATTAATGAATAATCCTTAAGTTAGGGGTGGAATTTGATTCCACCCCTAATTTTATTTTACGCTATGCGTTTTTGCCTTTTTTTATTGCTTTTTATCGCCGCAATTCGGGGAGTAGCCTGTGATTGCACACCTACAGACACAATCCAGAAAGCCATCCTCAATGCTGACCTGATCTTTGAGGGCACTGTCCTCAAATCAGAACCCAATTGGATGTCGGGCGGGATGAAATACACCTTTGAAGTAGCTAGAAGTTGGAAAGGTGTGTCAGACCGAATGGCCTTTGTAAAATCGGGCTGGGAGAATGAGTGTGGGTATATGTTCAAAGAAGGAGAATCCTATATCGTGTTTACCACGCGGACCCATACGTCCAAAAAGACGGACCGATGCAGTGGCAATATGGGGGTCGCGGAAGCAGGAGACCTGCTTGCTATACTCGGTCCAGGCGCTACACCTGAACAGCCAAAAGACATCGGAAAAATCATGTGGATCATGACTTTGGCGACTCTGGCTTCTATGATCTTTTTGGTGTTTGTGGTAGTTAGAAAAAAGATGTTCAAGAAAAATTAACATTGATTTATGAATCCTGAAAACGTGAAGCTAGAAGAAAGCTGGAAGCAGGTGCTGAAAGATGAATTTGGCAAGCCCTATTTTGCGCAACTCAAGCAGTTTTTGGTACAGGAAAAAAGGAGTGGAATGAAGGTATTCCCTCCCGGGAAATTCATTTTCAATGCTTTTGACACCACACCGTTTGACAACGTCAAAGTGGTCATGCTGGGCCAAGATCCTTATCATGGACCGGGGCAAGCCCATGGCTTGTGTTTCTCCGTCATGCCTGGCGTCGCGATCCCCCCTTCCTTGCGCAATATCTACAAAGAGCTATCAGAAGATCCTTTGATCCAATTTACAATTCCCAACCACGGCTACTTACAAAAATGGGCTGAACAGGGCGTATTGCTCCTGAATGCCACCCTTACTGTGCGTGCGCATCAGGCTGGTGCTCACCAGAACAAAGGCTGGGAGACCTTCACCGACGCCGCGATCCGCGCCCTCAATGACCAAAAGACAGGCCTCGTCTTTATGCTCTGGGGTAGTTATGCCCAGCGCAAAGGAAACATCATCAACCGCAGTCGCCATCATGTGCTTACAGCACCACACCCTTCTCCCCTGTCCGCCCATCGGGGCTTCTTTGGCTGTCGCCATTTTTCGCAGTGTGATGACTTGCTGAGGCAACACGGCAAAGAGCCGATTCAGTGGCAAGTGTGAGGAGGAGGAAATGAGTGAATGAGAGAAGGATAGAATGGAAGAGAAGTAAAAATAAATAACAAGAAATAAAAAAGTACAAAGTGAAGATACTTATGTGAGATTTCTCAAACCCATTTTATCCCTTCGGTGAACTCAGGACAAACATCTATTCATCTACTCATTTTATCATTCCCTCCCATTCTCTCATCCTATCATTCACTCCTTCTATCATTTCTTCCCCCCATGCTTCCTTTCCTTGACCTCAAATCCATTACCCTTCAACACAGAGAAGAGCTGCTAGCAGCCTTTGAAGAAGTGCTAGACTCGGGGTGGTATATTTTGGGCAAAAAGGTAGCGGCCTTTGAGGCGGCGTTTGCGGAGTATGTTGGGACGCCATACTGTGTGGGGGTGGGCAATGGGCTGGAAGCCATTCGCCTGATCCTGGAAGCCTACGGCTTCCCCCCTGGAAGCGAAGTGATCGTCCCTGCCAATACCTATATCGCGACGGTACTTGCCATCAGTCAGTGTGGGCTGAAGCCCGTTCTGGTGGAGCCAGACATTTCCACTTACAATATTGATCCACAACTCATTGAACGTCACATTACCCCACGCACCAAAGCCATCCTTGTCGTCCATCTCTATGGCAAATGCTGTGAGATGCAGCCGATTCGCGCTTTGGCGGATGCCTATGGGCTGAAGGTCATTGAAGATTGTGCCCAGGCCCAAGGGGCTGTTTATCATGGAAAAAAGACGGGCAATCTCTCTGACGCTGGGGCCTTCAGTTTTTACCCTGCCAAGAACCTGGGAGCTTTGGGAGACGCGGGGGCGATCACTTGCCATGATGAGACGCTTTACCAGCGCCTTCGCGCCTTGCGCAATTACGGCTCCCACGAGAAGTACAAGAACTTGTACAAAGGATACAATTCCCGCCTAGACGAGTTACAGGCGGCATTTTTATTGGTCAAATTGAAATACCTCGACGAGGAAAATGAGGCGAGAAGGCGGATCGCTCAGTATTATTTGTCACATATCAAGGCGCCCAACCTTGTCCTTCCCACAGCCAGCAAAGATCCATTAAGTGATGTCTGGCATGTGTTTGTCGTTCGCACCGCCAACAGAGAATTGTTCCAACAACAGCTCAAAGCACAAGGGATACAGACTGTCATCCATTACCCTATTCCCATGCATCATCAGCCTGCTTATCAAGAATGGGCCACAAAATCTTTCCCCATTACTGAAAAAATTCACCGAGAAGTCATTAGTTTGCCAATCAGTCCTGTGATGACAGAAGCAGATGCAGCATTGGTGGTCAGGGGAATTGAAAATTGACTCAGGGTTTTATAGGGTTCATTAAGTATATTCCATTCGCTTCGAGTAGACTGCTAGACCAGAAAGAACAATCATTAAACTGCCTTCTATTATCATGTGTAAAGACTTTTTTCACACGATACTATTTTATCATTTACTCATTTAATCATTTCCCATTCTATCATTCGCTCATTCTATCATTCACTCATTCTCCTCCTCGCGCTGGCCTTCGCCGCATTTGTCCGCTGGCAATTGCTGGAGATTCCTTTTGAGCGGGATGAAGGGCTGTATTTCTATTTTGGGCAATTGATTTTGGAAGGGCAGGTGCCTTATGTGGACTTCTATGAAATGAAGCCGCCAGGGTTGTATTATGCCTATGCCTTGATTCAGGCCATTACAAGGGGAAGTCTTGCGGGGGCACATTTTGTGTTTTTACTCATCAACCTCCTTACCACCTGGCTCATCTATCGCTTCTCGATGCGCTTGTGGGGGGAAATGACAGGGGTTGTCGCAGGGGTAAGTTTTGCCATTTTGTCCCTGATTCCTCATGTTTCGGGCTTCACCACTCAGTCTGAGCACCTGGTAATTTTGTTTGTAGCACTAGGCATGGATCGATGGGCAAAAGGGGTCTTATCGGAAAAATGGCAAGCCTTTTTCTGGGCAGGTGTATGGCTGGGCATGGCCATGATGATCCGCCAGAGTGGGCTGTTTTACGGCTTATTATTAGGCTTGGGAACAGTCGGATATTGGGCGTTAAAAAAGCCATTTAGGGTAAAGGAAATACTTCGTTATGGCAGTATCTATACAGGGGGTATCTTGGCAGCGATAGGCTTTTGGCTGATCGTCATGGCACTCCAAGGCGCCTTGGATGAGATGTGGTACTGGGGAGTGACCTATCCAGCGAGTTATTCGACTGGCAATAGCTTCAGCCGCAGCATGCGAACCTTCTGGTTCTATATCGATAAGTTGAGTACCAACTACCTCCTGCTCTGGCTCCTTGCGGGATTGGGGCTATTGGGGCAATTTTTTCTCCGAATCCCCCCCCATCTCAAAATATTTGCCCCACTCATAGCCTTACTAGCGTTTGCGACGGTATGGCCAGGGCTCCGATTCTACAACCATTATTGGTTGCAAGTCCTGCCAGGCGCAGCGGTGTTGTGTGGGTTAGGGATGAAGGTAATTGAACGTTTAGGGCAAAAAGTATTTACAAAAAAAGACTCTCCCTCATTCATTCAAAATTACCTCCCCATCAGCTTTTTTTGTCTAATCCTTTTACCCACGTTTATTCAAGAACGCGCCTATTATGTTGACCCTGACACCACTTCCCTCCTCAAAGACGTCTACGGAACCAATCCCTTCCCGGAAGCAAAAGTCATCGGCGATTTCCTAGCCCAAGAAGCCAGCCCAGATGACCAACTAGCCCTCATCGGTTCAGAACCTGAACTCTATTTTTACACGGGCATGAAAAGCCCTTCACGCCACGCCTATTTCTCCTACCTCGTCAACCATAAACCTGGCTGGGAGGATCGGCAGGCGGAATTCATTCGGGCTATCGAGACACACCAGCCACGCTATATCGTGCAGTTTAAGCACCCCATTTCCTTGCTCATTTATGGCCCTACGGCCAAGCCATTCTTCGAATGGTTTGATCCCTACGTAGCTGCGTATTATGAGCAGATTGGCCTGGCGGATATGTTGCCCGATGAGACCATCTATCGATGGGGAAAGGAAATGGCAGATTATGCCATAAAGGGAGAATACCAAGTGATGGTATATCGGTTAGATGGTGGTGGATCGTAGAGACATTGCACTGCAACGTCTCTACGACCCATCACCGTCCGATACCAATCGACAGTAAATCAAACTGTCGGTAAATTTCCCGTCAAAGAAATAATTTTCCCGAAAATGGGCCTCTTTACGAAAATGGAGCCTTTCCAACAAGCGCTGGGAAGGAAGGTTATCAGGATTGATATTGGCCTCAATGCTGTGAAGATTCAACCGCTCAAAGCCATAGGCAATCACTGCTTCTACAGCCTCTGTCATCAGTCCTTTGCCCCAAAATGCTGGCAATAACGCATATCCTAGCTCTGCTCGGAAGTGTGCAGGGATCATCCGCCAATAATTCACATAGCCGATCATGTCGGTTTCTCCTGCTAGGCTGATCGCCCAGTTGATGCCTGACTTTGACTGGAAATCATCATGAATCTGCTGAATGAAGCGAGTCGCTGCATCGAGGTCTTTCAATGGAGACGTATCCATAAACTCCATGACGGAAACGTCTGTCCGAAGGCGCAGCATAGCGGCGGCATCTGTAAGCTGAAACGCCCGCAGGATCAGGCGGTCGGTAGTAAGGGTGGGGAAGGTCAAGTGGTTCAAATCGTTTAAGTGGTTCAAATCGTTCAACGGGAAGCTAGAAAAGAGGTTCTTTGAGCCTTAGAGGAAGGGATCCTTTAACCCTGAAATTGTCCACGGATTGCACAGATTCCACGGATTAAAGAAGAAAATTCGTGAAAATCTATGTTTTTTTTCTTCCCTCTCCTAAAATCCTCATTGATCCAAAAAAGATTAATCAAGTTAACAAACCGAACTCTGAACCCTGAACTCCGAACTCCGAACGTAGTCCCCTTTATTCCCTGATAATCGTTATTTTGTAAATTGTTGCTTACAAATTGACTCGCAATTATGATTTATTCATTGACCTCCCGCTTTCTTTTGGTGCTTTTAACCCTACCCATGTTTCTCCATGCCCAGGGACTCTACGACATCCCCACGGTCAGGAGCATATACATTGACTTCGAAAACCCCAATTACGATGCGATCCTCAAGGCTGGGTGGCTGCAGGAGTCAGGCCATAGGGAGCTGGCAACGCTGACGATGGATGGCACGACCTATGACAGCGTCGCGATTCGCTATAAGGGCAATTCTACCTTCGCTGTCCCACGCGACCAAAATAATCCCAAAATCCCCCTCAACATCGATATGGACGACTATATCGATCAGCAAGATTTGTTAGGGTTTGATAAAATAAAACTGGCAAATGGCTTTTTTGACCCAACCATGGTGCGAGAAGTATTGGCCTACACCATCTACAGACGCTATATGCCCGCTTCTCTTGCCAACCATATGAAGGTCTATGTCGAGGGCAATTACTTGGGAATGTATGTGAATACAGAGTCTGTCAATAAGGATTTCCTGAAAAAACATTTTGACTACAAAAAGGGCGTATTGTTCAAATGTGATCCTCAGGCTCAGTTTGGCTCAAACGACCCTTGGTTGGATCCTGACCTCAAATGGTATGGCCCAGACAGCACGGCCTATTACGGACGCTATGACCTCAAAACGGACAATGGATGGACCGAACTCCTCCACCTGATCGATGTCCTCAATCACGATCCAGACTCCTTGCCAACCGTTCTCAACATAGACCGCGCCATGTGGTACCTGGCGGTATCTACCGTCATCGCCAATTATGATACCTATAATGGGATTTACATCCATAATTACTACCTCTACAAACACAAAAATGGTTTATTCCAAATGATCCCCTGGGACCTTAGCGAATCTTTTATTGGCGCCATCAGTGGAGCAAGTGGTCTCAACAATCAACAACTCTACCGCTGGGATCCTTTTGTAGCATCGAAGGGATTGCCCTTGATGAATGTGATTAAGAGTAATTCAGTCTACAACAAGCAATACATGGCTCATATCCGCACAATCTTAAACGAAATTATGGATAAGGACTCCCTTTCCACTGTTATAGGCGATCTGCAAAATAAGATCGCTTTTGATATGGCTGCGGATAATAATGCCTTCATGGGATTTGGAAACACCTATTTTTATTCTAATGTCAATCAGGACCTAAACGCTCCCTTTCTCCGTGTTGCAGGCATTCTGCCTACGGTTCAAGGCAGAAGCGCTTATCTGCTTTCCCATCCTGAAGTGAGCAAGATACCTCCTGCGATCCCTTCTGTCAGCAGGTCTTCGCTTTTCCCAGGGACAGGTGAAGACATCACCGTCCGCGCGACCGTTTCCAACGCGCAATTCGTGGAGCTGATGGTCACCAAAAGCGAATACGCTTCCCATTTTCAGTCGATCCACATGCGAGATGACGGCATGCATGACGACGGCGCAGCAGGCGATGGGGTGTACGGCGCAAAAGTGCCGTTTAAGGCAATGGGGGATGAAGTGAAATACTATGTCCGTGCACAGAATCAGGATGCCATGCAGCTCAATCCCCAGCGAGCTGAGTACGTCTTCTATGAATACACTGTGGGGGCACCGCAAACCATTACCTCTCCCCCCGCACTTCAACTGACCATTAGTCCCAATCCTTCAGGGGGGATATTTAAAGTAAGTTGGGAAAGACTACCTTTTTGGCAGGTAGAAGAAGCGGCAGTATACGACCTCCAGGGAAAAAGGCTATTGACCTTTTCGATACCCGCGCCTCAACATCAACTAGCGATAGACCTGACCTCTTTCCCGCAAGGAGTTTATCTATTGCAAATGGGAAATGTTGTAGAGAAATTGGTGACTAGGGAATAAAAGACATGACATCTGGGTAAAACATTGAGGAGAATCCTCCATTCTCCTTTACCATTCTGGCGTTTTTTTTCTCTATTTGACAAAATTATGAACTTTTTTGGTGTATACATTTTCAATGTTTCAACATTGTAAAAAAAAAATCCATTGTTACATGTTCATTCATTTCAATTTGAAATTATTTATTTTTTACAAGATTTGCTGTTCGCAGAACAAAGAATAGGTAAAAATCAAAACAGACATTACATAGCCTATAAAGAAGCATGATTTTTATCTGTATCGATTTAGTGAATTTATGTGCAGTATGTAGATATTTTCATAAAAAATTGAATATCAGTGTTTTATAAATACTAAATCGATTTTGGTCAAAAATTAACAAAAATAATAGAATTTATATTAATAGTATTTTTCAAATATTAACTACAGAAAATCAACAACTATTATGGACTAACTAACTTACCCCAGTTTCAAGTCATTATAAATGGCTAAAAGGAGATGCTGAAACACTCCTTGTTCTGTATCATCGGCATATCCCACCAAACGTGCAAAACAAACCTTGTATAGTCTAACCTAGGCTATATGATCAACTGTGCCTTAATCTAGCCTTGCCAGATTACCTGTGCCAACGTACCCACCTAACCAGCGAACTGAGGATGACCCTTCCGTTTGCCGCCCACCCCTTCGGCAAGCGTTCGACTGAGCTCACGCCGAAGTCTCAGGGCAGGTCTCGGAGAAAGGGGCTAACGGTATGAGGAAAAAACCAGAGGTTTTTTCTGCCAATCGTTAGCCTTCCCACTTGAGGGAGGGCGTCGAAACGAAAGGGTGGGTTAAAAACGCTATCGATGGCATCCATCGAACCTGATCAAAGAGGCAAAAGCTTTCTAAAAAGATCTGGGTAATCATTAGGGCTAAAGCCCGGTCGCAATAGTATCAATGGGCGAAAAAGCTATTGCGACGCGACGCTCGACTGAGCCATGCCGAAGTCTTCAGTCTGTCGCAATAAAGCAAACTCAACAATCGAACGCTCGAACCCTCGAACAATCGAACATTCTTTTACTCATCCCTCAGCGCCTCGATCGGATTGATCCGCGTCGCTTGCCAAGCATGAAAGCCCATGGTTATAGCTGCTACCACAAAGGCCATTACGCCCGCCAAGATAAAGGCTTGAGGGCCAATAGTGATGCGGTAGGCAAAAGTGGTGAGCCATCCATCAATCACCCAAATTGCTACAGGGCTGGCAAGCACAAAAGCGATCAGGAGCCATTTCACCACCGACCTAGACAAAAGCGATACGATCTGCAAAGCACTGGCACCCAACACTTTGCGAATCCCAATCTCTTGGGTACGCTGCTCGACGGAATAGGCCGTCAGACCCAGCAGCCCCAGACAAGCGATGAAGATCGCGAGGAAGGTGAATACGCCCAGGACCTTGCCGAGTTGCTGCTCGGCTTGGAAGCTGGCGTAGAAGTCCTGATCTACAAAGGTGTAGGTAAACGGAAGGCCAGGCTTCAGCTCTTCCCAGACGCCCTGGATCGCTGCGATGGCAGCCGTCAAGTCATCTCCAGAGTGAATTTGTTCACTGAGGCGAATGCTGAGGTAGCTGCGCCCGCCATCATAGATAGGCGCATCTCTGGTAAACATGGCCAGAGGCTCAATGGGGTAGTGAAGCGACCAGAAGTTGAAGTCTTCGAAGACGCCAATCACTTCAAAGGGATCAATATTGCCCCCGAGGTACTGAAGGCGCTTGCCGATTGGGGGGACATAAGCGCTGTCCGCTGGACTGCCCCAGCCAAAAACGCGCACAGCCGTTTCATTTAGGATGACATGGGACGCCTCAGCCGGTTGGTCTGAGCGGAAAGCCCTCCCATGGGCCATTTCCACCCCCAAAAGCGGCAAATAATCTTCATCTATTTCCATGATCGACATGGGCAATTCCTGGTCTGGCGCGCCGTCTAGCGCTTTGAAGTATTCTTGATTGTAGATGCGAGGTGGGGTTAAATTTGACAGCGCGCCTTGTTGCACCACTGCCAACTGTTGGACTGCCTCCTTCAGCACTTTTTCCTGCCCTTCCATTTTCTCTACCCCTTCGATTACCATCAGATTGTCTGGTTCAAATCCAAGGTCTTTATCACGGGTAAATTGCAGTTGCTCATATACCAATAAGGTACAGATAATCAATCCGATGGAAATCGCGAATTGAAATGTCACCAGCACATTGCGGAGCAAGCCACTCTTCATCCCCGAGGCTAGCTGGCCTTTGAGTACATGGACGGGCTGAAAAGCCGTCAGGTAAAAAGCGGGATAGCTCCCCGCCAACAGGCCCATCATTACACTCATGCCCAGAATAAACGGAATCAACCAAGGGTGACTTATGGGATTGATAATCAACTCTTTATTCGCCAAGGTATTAAATGCATCGATGGACAATTCTGCCAAGGCCACTCCAAGGATTGTTGCTACAAAACTGAACACCAATGACTCTAGCAGGAATTGCCTGATCAAAGCACCTTTGCCCGCGCCAAGGACCTTCTTGACGCCGATCTCGCGCGCACGACGACTGGCGCGCGCCGTAGCGAGGTTCATGAAATTGATACATGAAAGAATCAATATAAGCAAAGCCACAATCCCCAACATCGACACTTGTTGAATGTCGCCCACAGGCCCCAGGCGGTTGTTGGTTTGACCTGAATATAATCTAATATCTGTCAGCGGCATCAAATACAAATCCCAGGATTTTCCTTGTTTGATGAAGTCATCAAAGGTCACGTTCATGATGTTTTTGACCGTGGCTTCCGCATGTTTGGGAGGAATAGCGGGGAGGCGGGCTTCCACCGTGCTGATGTCTGTCCCTTCCTTGACGAGCATGTAAGTGACAAAGGTCGTCCATATCCACGTCCACCCTTCCTGGCGCTTGACACGAGGGATGGAATTCATCGATAATAAGCCGTCAAAGTGGAAATGGGAAGCGTCAGGTAAATCTCTCAAAACGCCTGTGACCGTGCAGTTTTTGAGTTGACTGCCTTGTTCGATCTGAATTTGCTTACCTAGAGCTGATGCCGTTCCAAAATAGCGCTTGGCTGCCGTTTCTGTCACCACAATGGTATTGGGCAATCGCAAGGACGTGGCAGGGTTCCCTTCCAGCAATTCGAAGCTGAAGACTTCGAAGAAGTTGCTGTCCGCAGCAAGGATATCTTCCTCGCCAAAGGTATGTTCCTGACCCGCGGGGTCCTCAGCAGAGAGCCACAGGTTGCCTGGCGTATGCAGTCGGGTGATGGCTTCCGCCTCGGGAATCTCTGCCCGCAGGGCATGCGCCACCGCAGGTCCTGTCGACCCAAAGGGCACGCCCGTATCTGCCCAGATATTGGTCTGGTCCACACGGTAGATGCGATCCGCTTTCTCATGGAAGCGGTCGTAGCTGTATTCATCCACCAAATACAACAGCATCAGCAGGCAACTGGCCATTCCCACAGCAAGGCCCAATAAATTCAGCCCCGCATAGAAGCGCTGGCGAAGCATATGACGAAAAGCGATTTTCCACATAGGAGAAGAAGTTTAGCGTTTTTGGTTTTGAGTTTTGGGTTCGATGGGTGCTTTGTTGGGGTCGCATAGCTGGTGGCTGTGGCCATCGGCATCTAACAGGTTTTCTTCATCCTGTTAGATGTCCAAGCTACGTGGCCTACTCCACAATCACTACATCTCTTAATCAAAAGCAGTGCCTCTTGATAACTTATTGATTTTCAATATTTTATTGTTTTTGGGGAAATTTCAGGAAAAAAAAGGTATTCATTTCCGAACAGGGAAGTGGTTCAAAGTGGAACAGGGGGCAATAGACTCACCTACAACGTCATTCCGGAATTTTGTGAGGCTTTGGGAGCAAAATATCCTGACTCCCCATGTCAAGAAGGCTATTATTGAAATCTTCAAAAGCTATCAAGTCTTAATTAGCATATTGTGTAATCTCTTTTTTAAAATTTATAATATATGAGTATTTTTACAATACCTCAACCTCAAATATTTCAAGGTGGTTGAGGTTTTTTATTTAGCCATTTATCAAACGTCAATTATGAGCCACTTAGGGATAGGAATTATTCGGAAGAAAGAAGAGGGGAAAGACCTTTTTTTGGTAATGAGGGAGGAAGAAGAAAAAGGGTGGAAGTTTTTTGAGCATCGGTTCAATGCCATAAATGCGTCATTTAAATTTAGTGAATTTGTTCAAAAACTTGAGAAAACCTTTGGATTGTTAAATACGGCGAAGGAATGCGATTTCGAATTTCTGGATGAAACGGATTGGGAAAGTAAAGAAAAGCCAGGGGCAACCATTTATCGGATAGATTTACCTAAAACACAAGTTGATAGAATTGAAGAGCAGAATGAAAAGAAGAACTTCAAATGGATTAATGGGAATGAACTAAAGGATATAGATTTAAAGAAAGAACATGTCAATTTTTTAGACTTAGCATTTTATAATTCTTCTCAATTATTATTTGACAGAGATTTCCTCACAAATGTAGAAAAACTTCAAGATGCTTTGAAGAATAACAAGCTTGTGATATTTGTAGGGTCTGGAGTATCAATGAATTCGGGAATTCCTTCTTGGAATGGGTTGATCGATGAACTTAAAAGTGACATAGAGATTGAGGGTAATGAGGAAGACCCGCTAATCTTAGCCCAACTCCATTTTAACAGTCGGCTTAGAAAAGAATATCATGAAAGGGTACAAGATATCCTTAAACATAAAAAAGTTCGCCCTAACCCATTACATCGAATAATATTAGAGCTAAATCCAGAACACATAATAACGACAAATTATGACAACCTTTTTGAACAAGAAATAGAATCACTCGCCCTTCCCTATTCTATAGTGAGAAAGGATTCAGACTTAACTTACACTCAAACATCAAAATTCCTTGTTAAAATGCATGGTGATTTTGATGAACGGAACATTGTATTAAAAGAAGATGACTATTTAGATTATCAAAAAAATTTCCCGCTTATTGAGAGTTTTATTAGAGGAGTCTTTTCTTCAAAAATTGTGTTGTTTATAGGTTTCTCCTTTACTGATATTAATCTCAAATTTATTATACAACGAGTTAGAAATATCTTGAAGGAAGATTTTCAGCCTGCTTATCTATTTTCCTTAGAAACTCTTGAAAACCAGAGAGTTGAATATCTAAAAAATAGAGGGGTTCGAGTTTTAACATATGATGAAGACATAAAAAAATATTCAGAAAGCAAAGAAACTCCAAAAGAAAATTTGGTTGAACAACTAGGGTATGGAATGCGTGCTTATCATTTCCTGAAATTTCTTACTTATTACGATCGATTTGGTGAAAGGAACAAAATGTTCCATATAATTGATAAAATGTATCAATCTCTCAAAGTGTTTGAAGAATTGCCGTTCATTCCAACGCCAACACTTTTATCGCTTTATCCTTTTTCAATCAATAATAAGTTTCCGGCCAAATATGCCTCAGGATTTCACATTAAAACTCGAAATGAAGAAATTTTAGAGCTTTTCAAACAGATTAGCGTCCCAGATGGTAAGATCCAAGCTTTGGGAGATGGTGCCGTATATGAAAATTTTAAAGACAAGTTGAGTTCTATTTTTACCCATCTAAATTCAAGTGGAATATTTTGCATTCAACGATTTTCTGATAATAATCATAATAGAATATATTTGACCTCTAAGGGAGGTGAATGTAACTGTAAAAGGTGTTTAGATGATCGGTTAGATTATGCCGAATTATTACTTAACATCAATAGCGAATCTCCCAAGGCTATTTATGGGGACCGAAATACAAATTCATTACTACTAGATGCCTATGGTTATTTTAAGATAGGCAATTTCATCGAATCATATTATTTGTTAAAAGAATTGGCAAAAGAAAGTTGGCACAAAGGCAATTTTATAACATATTTTCTGTGTAAATATAATAGTCTTCAGTTGAAGAGATTAATAAAATATGGATCAAATGAGCTTTATATAAAAAAAGAAGAAATCAAGGAAGTAGTTAAGGAAATCGAAAAAATTAACATTGATGAAGTAATTCAAAAACTTCCTATTGACTATCGAATAAAAGAAACACTAAGAGATATAAGGCTAAGAACATTTCCTCACACAATTGAAAGAATAATTGAAGAAAAAGTAGACGATATTCGTTCTGAATTCCAGTTTTATGAGTCACCATACAACTCGTCTACAGGGGGAGAAAATTACGTGCACACCTTATATGAAAACTTCCTCAGGCTGAGTTATTACTATAGCCATAACCTCATTTTTGAAAATGAATCTTTTTTATTTCGTCAATTGGCAGAATTTTTTTGGGAAGGGCTAATTGTTAGCTATTTCACAAATGACCGAAATGAAAATAAGATAAAGGAATTCCACATTTCTCATATTCAATCTTCTATTGCGTATTTATCTCCTTCAAAGTTATTAAAAATTTGCCAGGATTATCATTCTCAAGATTTAATTATCGAAAATGAAACGCAGAATATTTTTTTGGCAAATGCATTGAATTTTTTCAAATCAAATCATAGTGAATTAACGTTATTCGGAACCTCAGTTCAAAAAAATGAAACTTATTTTTACCAAAAAGAAAAAAGCCGTTTCTTTTCAAGAAAATGTCATATTATTTTCAATAATTTAGCCCTAATCTTAGCCTATGGAAATCTTGAAGGAGTCGATGGCAAAAAATTGGATGAATTAATTATTTCTCTTCTTCGCCATCTAAGATTGGATGAGAAATTAAAAAATGACCTTACTTATTTCAGAGAATTTGTCGAAAAGAAAATAGCCTTATTTACTGACGAGGCAATATCCTTATTGATTGACCTTACACTTGATGATAATATATGGAGTAACAGATTAATTGAGACTGTTGTAGAAGCCGTAGAAAGCACCAACTATAGGTCTGGGAAGAGAGATATTGTAGAGAGAATTTTCAGAAGAACTTCCAAAAGACGATCTTGGAGTATAAATGAACAAGATATTCTGCCCTTGTATCAAATATTGGATGAAGCAAATAGGGTTACGTTTAGGCAAAAAGTGTTTGAGCAGTTGAATAATCAAGGCATAGAATCAGTGCACGAAGTTGCCTATTATACAGATGCAATTCGCTTCGAAATAATTAGCGTTGAAGAGGAGGAACTCTTCCAAAAATATTGCGCTTTCGTTAAGACTCAGCTTTCTTCAGCCAAAAATATCAGTTTTTCACACGATGGGATTGATATTTCTCATGATTATAGAGGGTGGAATACTGTTGTAATGTTTGCCTTTATTATTCATAGATTCAATGTAAAATTGAGTAAGATAGGCACCATACGCAGGTCTGAAGATTTGCCTGAATACCTAAAATGGATTTTAAATCCTGTAAAATACAACTATGACCATTTTGAGGCTAACTGGGTATTGGCATTTAGCCATGATCCTATCTTCATCGAAAAATACAAATCCATCGCCCCCCTCCGCCAAAAAGTCAAAGAGTCATTAGCAAAAGACTATAATGAGAAATTGGCAAAACTATACTTTGAACATCTTGTAGATTAAATCCCCTCCATTGACAAAAAGCCTTGGCAAGTTCCCTCGCCAAGGCTTTTCTTCAATCAATGATCTATCAATTACTAATCACTCATTCATCACGGCAGCGGCTCCTTATGTGCCAGATGGAACATCGTATCTACCAAGGCCTTGGCCTTGGGGAGGGGCAGCTTCGTCGCGCTATGAACTTCGCGGATGGCAGAAGTCTTTTGACGCTGAGCCACCAAATCCTTGATTTGCTGATCGCTGGGCGATTGTATCTTATACTTTTTGAGGTAGCTTTCTAGGTCGCCATTGGTTACAATGGTCTGGGAGTCTGAAGGGGTTGCCAAGCCACGCGTAGCCGCTTGTTGGGTATCGACAGCAGAGGCTGTTGCTTGATTAGCGTTGTCTTCGACCCAGCTACAAGCCACGATCGAGAGCGCAAATGTGAGGATCAAAAGGAAGTTTTTCATGTCGGTTGTTGGTTAAGGAATAATTTTGAATGAATGAATGAATGTTGAATTTTGAATACTTGTCCTGAGTATGTCGAAGGAAAAAGGGGGTGAACAAGCACTTAAACATTCAAATGATTCCATGCTACAGCTTATTAGACGTAAGTTAAGGGAAAAAGTCATTTTCTAGGAAACGTCTGTGCGGCTGAATGTCCGAAAGTCTGATCGAAAAGTTATACTTTCAGACACTCAGACTATCAAACGTTCAGACATGGTTTCTACTTCTGCGCTTCTATATTCTGCTCCCAGACTTTCTTGCCACTGTAATCATAGAGCATGAGTTTGAGTTTGCGGTTGCCTTCCGCACCAATTACTTCGACCATACCGAAGGCACGAGCACCAAAGCCTGTGTTGGCAATGCGATTGCTATTGGTTTCGCGGTTGGGGTCATAGGCAAGGGCGGTGAGGGGAGAGACCGTGAAGTCGTAGATGCGAATGCCGTTTTTGGAAAAGGTGGATAGTTCCGAATGGTGGCGGTCACCAGTGAGGAATATCACATTTTTGATGCGATTGCCTACGATGGCGTTGAGCAGGTAGTCGCGCTCTTCTGGCGCGATGTTTATATAGTTTTCAAACAACTCGGCTGTGCTGAGCACTTGTCCACCAATGCAGACAAATTTAAACGTCGCTTTGGACGTCGCCAGGGCTTCAATCAACCAATCTAATTGCTCCTTGCCCAAGATGGTGGGCTTTTCCCCACGGGCGCCGCTGTGTGAACTGAAGTAACGATTGTCCAGCATAAAAAACTGACAATCATCTCGCTCAAAAGTTGTGGTAGTACCTGGCCCACCAGCAATCCCATAGGTGGGGTTTCCCCAGAAAAGTTTAAATGTTTCCAAAGTAACATTCTTATCGCGGAAGCTGCCGTTGCTGTCATTGGGACCATAATCATGGTCATCCCAGATGGCATAATTGGGCATGCCGCCGAGCAGCGGCTGCACCTGTGCAAGAGAACGTGTATGGGTATATCGATAATGGATGCCCGTCCGACTGTACCAATCCCCTTCGCGTAAGTAGGTATTATCGCCCAGCCAGAGCATTAGATCAGGCTCCATTTTTACGATATTCTCAAAGATTTCATAATTCCCCCCATAAGGCTTCCCTACGCGGTCATATTGAGGGTCATTCACAAAGTTGCAAGAGCCCAGAGCAAAGCGCAACATGGGCGGCGTGGTACGATAACGCCAGTTGACAGGTGTCTTGAATTGCAATTTGTAAGGTCGACGTATTTCCCGGCCATCGATATACAGGCGATAGCCGTAGGTCTTGCCTGGCTGTACCTCATCAGCGATCAATCGGGCCGTATAGGCTTCATGCTGATTGGTAATATATTCACTTGTACGGTAGATTTTGGCAGGATTTTGTATCTCAAAATAATCAAAACGCACGGTCGCCTGGCGGGTCGTCTGCGCCCAAAGCAATGCTTCGCGCATCTCTACATAGCCCACCATGGGGCCCGATTGTAGCAGGCCTGCCTGGGTATTGGCCGTGCCTACAGGGCGTGCTTGAGTTCTAAAAGGGGCGCCCGTTTGGGCTATTGTCTGGCTCCAGCCGATCAGGAGCATCAGGGCGAAGGAAATATAACGCATGTCTGGTATAATTTTTTGAATGCTAAGGAGGTCTAAAAAGTGAATCGATTAATTTCTGATTACAAATTACGAAACTAGGGAAATTTATCAAGAATTATCCTAATTGAGTGAAGAGGCCATAATATGCATCAATTGGCTCTATTAGCCTTTATTTAGATAAATAACCGATGAGCATTAGTTTTCGCATAAAAGGGTCAAAATTCTGACGATTCGCCTTTCACCCCATCATTCAAGGCATACGGTTCGGTATATTGAGTAGATGAAAACCACTTTTTTCTATTTGTCCTTAAGCTCCCTTTTCTCCTTTCTCCTGACTATCCAGCCCTTACTCGCCCAGTTTCCCACCTGCGGCGCTGATTCAATGAATGCTCGCATTCAGCGCGCCAATCCGCACATAAAGCAGCTCAGGCAGCAATTTGAACGGCGCTGGCGCCAGCAGCAAGTGCAAGGTCATACGGCTGCCCGACAGGTTTACACCATTCCAGTCGTCGTCCATTTAGTCCATAACAATGGCCCTGCAAACCTAACTGACCCGCAGGTCATCCAAGCCATAGACGCCCTCAACGAAGGCCTGCGCAACCGAGGCGTTTTTAATCCCCAAACAGGCGTAGACACCGAAATTGAGTTCTGTCTGGCCATTCGCGATCCGAATGGCATGGCGACAACAGGGATCACCCGCACAGTATCCCCGCTCAGTCAATTGACGATGGAGACCGAAGACCTCATGCTCAAAAACCTCATCCGTTGGGACCCTACTCAATACCTCAATATATGGGTGGTCAATAGCATCACTTCCCTTGCTTCTGGGCCTGGTGTGGCGGGATATGCCTATTTCCCTGCCTCCCATGGCCAGCCAGAGGATGGCATTGTGGGCGAAGCCACTTACCTCACCAGCCAACAACAAGATATTTCTGTTTTTGTCCATGAGGCAGGACACTACCTGGGCTTGCACCATACATTCGCAGGAGGATGTCAAAATAATAATTGTCTGCTAGACGGGGATCGTGTGTGTGATACGCCGCCGGATGGGTCGACTGCGTTTGTATCTTGTGCTACCTCCCCCAATTCCTGCCAAACGGATACAGATGATATTAGCCTCAACAACCCTTTTCGCTCGACAGCTTTAGGAGGTCTTGGAGACCAGCCTGACATGATCCATAATTATATGGATTATGGAGATCCTTTTTGCACCACAGCTTTTACCGCAGGACAAAAAGCCCGCATGGTCCTGGCCATAACTACTGACCGAGCGAGTCTCTTACAATCAAAAGGCTGTATCTCTCCATGTAATCAGCCTGTGACAGCCAATTTTAGCATCACCAACCTTCCTTCTGCTGTCGGCAATACAATCCAGCTCCAACACACAGGCAGTGGCCCTATAACGGGCTATGACTGGACTGTTAATGGCCAACCTTTGGCACAAACCGCCAGTACTTCTTTCACTTTTCCGCAGGCAGGGACTTATATTTTTAGCCTACGGGTAGATGGCCTTACCCCTAATTGTTGGGAGGTGTACCACGATACAGTCACTGTATTTTGTGAACCGCGCGCTGCTTTTACAGGCTGGAAGCCTTATATCCTTCCGGGAGACATCCTTCCATTAAATGCTGTGGGACCTGGCACCGCCACCTATACCTGGTTGGTCAATGGGGTGATTTCGGGAACGGGAAGTGTCTTCAATTATTCGTCTTCCCAAGCTACTTCTGTGCTGATACAGCTTATTGCAGATCATGGGATTTGTAAGGATACGAGCGAAGCAAGGGTGGTAAAAGTTGGAGACTGTGGGGTAGATGACAAGGCCATCATGACACACTGGGCCTTGGATGACAGCCTGCTGATGGACTTTACGCATTCTCCGCCTACTATCCAGAAAGGGAGCAGCATGCTCGGGCGAATACTTACAGGTTCTAATAACACCTCCTACACCGAACATAGCGTCACCATCAGTGATGACAATGGAGATTTGCTTTTTTATTCGAATGGAGAGGTCATTTGGGATAGAAATCATCAGGTCATGCCCAATGGCGCTGGGATCATGGGACACCATTCAACCATGGAGGGCAGTATCGCATTCCCCGATCCAGCCGATCCAGATATATACTATCTATTCACGTTGGATGCAGGGGAAAATAATTTTCAGCATGGCTTGCGGTACAACAAAATTGATATGCGGCTTCGTAATGGATTGGGAGACGTAGTCCCTACCGCAAAGAATGTCCTTGTCATGCAAACTATGCTGGAAGTCATGCATGCGGTATATCATGCCAATGGCCAGGATGTCTGGGTCGTCGTAGGAAGTAGGTCAGGATTCACGAATTGGAATAGCGATATCACCTCCATCTTAGTTACCGCTCAGGGGGTTCAACCTACGCCTGTATCTACTCCCATCATAGTCAATGGTGCCCCACATATAGCCGGTTTATTGAAGTTCTCTCATGATGGGCAATGGTTAACCTCAGGGCATTTGTTGTTCCATTTTGATAGACAAACAGGCATAGCTCAGTTCTTTATGAGCTTTGCTACACATACAACCGGTGTTGGGGGAACTGAATTTTCCCCAGATAATTCCAAGCTTTATTTTGGCGGAAATTCTCCCCCCGTTTTAAGGTCGCAAATCCATCAATATGACCTATCCTCAGGAGTGCCTTCAACGATTTTAAGTAGTAAAACCATCCTCCTAACCGCCTCTTCATCGACCTTTTTCAATAGGAGTAAGCTAGAGATAGGCAAGGATGATAAAATCTATGGAGTCAATTACTTTACGCCTAGCTTTGTGGTCATCCATGCCCCCAATCTCCCAGGCACCACAGCAAACCTCCAACTAAATGGCTTCAATTTCTCTCACCTTCAAGGCGGGAAAAGCATCAATCTGCCGACCTACGTTCGTGGCAGAATTGGGAACCTCCCCTTTTCCCTCGTGACCGATAATCTCACGCCTTGTCCGGGAGAAACAGTCAAAGCCTGGGCAATAGGCGCAGGAGGGGTTTACGACCTTTCCTTCGACTGGCTAGGCGATGCAGATGCCCACCAACAGGGTGACACCCTAATCCTCGTTCCAACGAAGACGGGAACCATCCGCATAGCGGCAGAAATGCGCAATGCCTGTGGCATTCAACACGACACCGTTTGGTTACAAGTGCAGCAAGGACCTCTGGTCGATTTAGGAGGTGATCAAGTGCTTTGTCAGCCCCCCATATTACTGTCGGCTGATTTCTTTCCAGATGTTCATTATCTCTGGTCTGATGGGAGCAGCAGCCCATCTCTCAACATCTCCCAGCCAGGCAGGTATTGGTTGACTGCCACAGACACAGTGAGCGGTTGTACCCACAGCGATACTATTTTGGTCGCAGCTCCCCCTCCTGCTATCCCTCCAGACTTAGGACCCGACCAATTGCTTTGTGCAGACGCTGTATTGCCCCTTTCTGTTGGTGCTTATCCAAGCATTCGCTGGTGGGATGGAAGGAGTGGGCAAACGCATACGGTCTTCGAATCGGGGACGTATTGGGTGGATGTGGTAGATGTCTGTGGGAATATACTAAGTGATACCATCCAGGTCACCTTGCGCCCCGTGCCGATAAGAGATGTCCCCGATTCAGTGCACTTATGTCCAGGGACATCTATGACAGTAGATATGCGCAGTCCAGGATTCCTGAATTATAGCTGGCAAGATGGTCAGACAAACCCCGTTCGCTTATTCGATGAAGCAGGGGTATTTTACCTGCAAAGTGAAGACGCTGACGGCTGCTTTACATATGATACCTTGACAGTCATGCAACTCCCCGGACATCCTGCGATTGATCTTCCTATTGACCCTGTGATATGTGAAGGGGATAGTATGAGGGTAAATGTCTCGACCCCTGGATGGGTACAATATGAATGGCTCCACGGTCCTACAGGCCCTGCTCAGACCTTTTCGAAAAGCGGCATCTATACTGTGATGGCTGCTGATGTCTATGGATGTACCACCACCGCCTCTTTTCACCTTTCTACCCAGGCGCCGATTCCATTACCTATAAATCAGCATATAGAATTGTGCCTTGGAGACACAGTATGGATAAATGCTACCACTCAAGGCTTCTCCTCCTATCTCTGGCAAGACAGTTTGACGGTTCCTCAGCGGAGGGTGTGGGATAATGGAAGCTATACCGTTCAAGCCCTCGACCCCGCAGGGTGCCTTACTTCAGCCGAAGTTCTTGTCACCATCAAGCCCTGCGACTATGCCGTCTACATGCCCAATGCATTTTCCCCCAATGACGATGGGCATAATGATTGGTTTGGGATCCAGCCACGCAGTGAGATAGCCAGTTATCATTTGGTGGTATTTAGCCGATGGGGGGTAAAAGTGTACGATAGTTCCTCTCCCACTCCTGGATGGGATGGGACATATAAGGGGAGTGATAGCCCCGAAGGGGTGTATGTGTGGGTGTTGGCGTATTCAGGACATGATGGGCGAAGCTATCAACTCAAGGGAAGTGTGACGCTGATTCGGTAGGTAGGAGAGGGGGAAGGCGATGAATTTATTTTTGACTGATAAAACCAGCCTGTTCATTTCGGAAGGATAACAGGTCAAACGGATTACCCTGGTAGTCTTTAAGTCCACAGACCAAATCAGTGATGTGTGCGTAGCGCTGCTGGGCGGATATGGCTGCTTGCTTGGGAGCATTCAGGTCGATTTCGGCAGTTTCGACGATTTGAAGAGCTTGTGAAGCATCGTCATTTTCTACCCAAAACGGCCCTCCGCCCGTATTGGTTTCTGTCTTGATAATCCCACAGACACGCAGGGGACGATTGAGCGTTTGGTGGACAAAGGTCATGCGAAGGGCTGGTTCCCAGGAAGGAAAATTAGGCGGAAAACCGATACACAGGTTGGTCTGTAGAAAGCTTAATAGTGTTTTTTCAATCCTCATAAAAGTGTCTAGCCCTCCCGAATCCAGCGCATGGAGCCAGGCATATATGTTTTGCTGATTATGAAGCAGGATTCCGCCAATCAGTTTTTTCCAATAAATGGTCAAATCCCGCTTATGATCAGGAAGTACATTGTCCACATTTTTGATAAACACCACATCCGCATCGATCTCATGGAGGTTTTGCAACAGGGCACCATGACCTCCTGGACGAAAGACAAGATCGCCGTTTTGATCGCGAAAGGGGCTATTCTCCAAGTCTACTGCCAGCGTATCTGTTTCTGGATGTTGAATAGAAGTGGTCACTTCAAGCTCATAGCCCGATGCTTGTTCAAATGTCGGAAGGGAATGTTGTAAATGTGTGATTCAACCCTTTTTCTGTGAGTAAATAAGTCAAGATAAGGTCGAACTGTCGGGATGTAAGCAAAGATTCAATCTGTAAATTGTCCTGGCCCAAAACTCCTTTGAGGGCATCAAAAAAGGCAAATTGGGGTAGGTGTTGAAAGAATTCTTTGACGGTTTCTGTTAAGTCTTCAGGGTTCGTCATAAATGCATATAGCATGTGAAACATCCTGCTTGCTGCCCCAGAGGCTGGAACAAATTTGCATACCTTCACCTGCGCAGACCGTTCTTCATATACCTGAATATATGTTTGTCTTTCTTCCAAATCTCCTATTTCCATAACGCCATCGCCTCGGCTTACAGGTCGAATGAGTGTGGGAGGAGGAAATCCGTTCTTAAACCGAGCGAGTTGCTCAAGAACTTGGGGGAGTGACCTGCCTGATGTTTGAATGTATTGAAGGTCATCAGGGCTAAAGACGTTGAGATCTTCCTGATTTTTCATATGTGAATATTTAAAGGAATTTAGCTTGTGCGCCATCCCCTAACGCAACAGCATATGCCTTCAGGTTGATGCCCGTTTGCTGAAAATAGGCTGCAGATACCGCAGAAATAAAAGCTTCTTTTTCACTGGATTTAATCAAATTAAGCGTACATCCTCCAAATCCCCCGCCCATCATTCTTGCGCCTAGCACTTCTTCTTTATTTCGGGTAAAATCCACCAGAAAATCCAGTTCTTGACAACTTACTTCATACAGTTGCGAAAGGCTATCATGAGACTGATAGAGCAATCCTCCCAGTTTCTGCATATCTCTCACCTTCATGGCATCACAAGCTTGTAGGACTCGCACATTTTCCTGAACGACATGCAGGCAGCGCTGATAGATTAAGGCTGGCATTTCATCCTGAAATAGGGTTAACCTGGTGAGGGATACATCTCGCAAATTATGGATCTCAGGAACATGTTTTTTGAGCAATTCCACCCCCTCCTCGCACTGAGTCCGACGGTCATTATATTCCGTCCCCGCCAGGGAATGCTCCACACAGGTGTCAAGCAAAACGAGTTCATAATCCCCTAGCTCAAGGGGAAAGTATTCGTATTCCAGGCTCCTACAATCTAGGCGAAAAACATGCCCTTGTTTGCCCATCACACTGGCAAACTGGTCCATGATGCCACAGGCGACGCCAGCATAATGATGCTCCGCCATTTGCGCGATTTTGGCAAGCTGAGTCTGAGAGAATCTCAGTGAAAACAACTCGTTTAAGCCAGTGGCCAAGGCACATTCTAGCGCAGCGGAAGAGGATACGCCTGCTCCTAAAGGCACATTGCCATAAAATATCGCCTCAAAAGCACCTAAAGAAGCCCCTGCATTCTGAAGCTCTGCCACCACGCCTATGATATAGTTTTTCCACCCACCCCCTTCCATCGGATGGAGGCGCTTGAGTGAAAACTCCATTGTCTCCTCCATATCCACGGAGTATACCTTACATAGGTCAGTTGCGGAGGTGGAGGCTAAATGAAAAGTGATCTTTTTGTCAATCGCTCCAGGCATGACAAATCCATCATTATAATCGGTGTGCTCGCCGATCAGATTTATCCTTCCAGGCGCGCTACTAGAGAGCGTTGGAGGATGATGAAATATGTGAGAAAAATGGTGATTCATTTAGGGCATGAAATTCTAAAACAAGACATCTATTGTCAATTGATTATCTATCTTTTTCCCGTTAAGAACCGCTTGTATTTCCTCAATACTTAGGTTTTGCTAATTTGGCCCGTGGTTTCCTTTTGTTTCGCCAATTGAAAAGGATGAAAAAGCTACGATGAGGGTTCGATTATTAAGAAATATGAAGCTGGGCCTTAGCCTAATAAGCCTATGGCATATCTCCTTGATGTGGGCGCAGAACCCGACGGCCTTTCGACATATCAATAAGCAAAATGGGCTTTCCCAAAACTCTGTTTTTGCCATTGCTCAGGATGGATATGGGTTTATGTGGTTTGGGACAAGAGATGGGTTGAATAAATATGATGGCTATCGAATGATCGTATTCAGGCATCAGGCAGACAATCCACAAAGCATTATTTCTGATGATATTCGGGCTTTATATTATGATAAAGTAGACAGTGTATTGTGGATTTGTACACCGGAAGGACTGAGTAAATACCTGGCGCAGCGGGAAGAGTTTGTCAATTACCCCAACCCTGATGGTCCTTTTTTCCCTAAAATGGGCGCCATGCGATGTGTATACAGAGATTCAAAAAATCGCTTATGGGCAGGTTCTGATTTAACCCGGGTGCTCTTCAAAGATGCCGCCGGTCAAATTTGGCTTGGAACAGATGCTGGATTGGAAAAAATCCAACGAGACGCTACCGGGAAACTTCGTTTTACCCATTTTCTGCCCGAGATCAAGGTATTCTCATTAAAAGGATCTGGAAAGGGGACTTTATTGGTGGGGAGTTATTCTAATGGCCTTTTTGAATTAGATAAAGAAGGAAATCTTTTGGGGCACTATACAGAATCGGATGGCCTGCCAGGGCATACGATCTTTGGAATTTTGGAAGATAATAGTGGGAAGATTTGGTTGAGTACAAATAATGGGTTGGCAAGGTTTGAGCGAACTGGGCGAAGCTTCAGTACTTATAATTATTCGGATGGCTTAAGTAATCTGGAGTTTAATTTTAATGCTTACGCCAAGACCCGTAAAGGGGAATTCCTGTTTGGTGGGACCAATGGATTTACGCTCTTCGATCCAGAAGAAATTAAAATCAATACGTTTGTGCCCCCTGTAGTTTTTACTGAGCTAAAATCCTTTAACCAGCCTGTCCAGGTCAATGATAAAAAGGAATTACTAACCAAAGCCATCAACCTAACCCAAAACCTGACTTTCAGGTATAATCAGGCCAATTTCACCCTTAGTTTTGCAGCCCTTGATTATTTCAACCCCGCCAATAACAGATATGCCTATATCTTGGAGGGTCTGGACAAAGATTGGAAATATACCCAGGGGAAAACGGAGGTGAGTTATACCATTCAGCGTCCGGGTAAATACACTTTTCGACTAAAAGGAGCCAATAGTGATGGCATCTGGAATAGTCAAGAGCGACAGCTGCTAATATGTGTTTTGCCGCCTCCGTGGCTGAGCTGGTGGGCCTATATGCTATATGGGCTTTTTGCTATTTTGGTGTATCTGGGGGTTGTTCGTTTTGTAAAGCTTAGGCATCGCTTCCAACTGGAAAAGGTGGAGAAGGAAAAGCAGAAAGAATTGCATCAATCCAAGCTTCGCTTTTTTACCAATATTGCGCATGAATTTCGCACACCCCTGACCTTAATTATTGGTCCACTCGAAGAGCTTACCCGAAGGCAAGAAAGTTCAGGCCGCGTGCAGCGGCAGCTTCTCTCCATCGAGGCCAATGCACATCGCCTACTCAGGCTGGTGAATCAGTTGTTGAACTTTAGGAAACTGGAAGCTGAGCATGAGGTTATGCAGGTGGCAGAAGGGAATTTTGTCAAATTTGTGAAGGAGATTTTTCTTTCTTTTCAGGAAAATGCCCGTTTAAGGCAAATTGAGTATACTTTCTCAACAGTGGCAAATGAGATGAATCTGTGGTATGATCGGGATAAAATGGAGAAGGTTTGCTTCAATTTGTTGTCCAACGCATTTAAATTCACGCCGGATTGTGGGAAAGTTGCTGTATCAATCACTCAGGAAGAAGGAGCCATTTGCCTGGAAGTAAACGATAATGGTAAAGGCATCTCTTCACTGATGCAAGAACAAATATTCAAACGATTCTTTGAGCAGGAAACTCCCTTTGAGCACAACTTTAAAAATTCTGGAATTGGTCTGGCAGTTTCTCGTCAATTAGTGGAAATGCATCATGGAAGTATCCATGTACAAAGCGAAGAAGGCAAAGGTGCTTGTTTTCAAGTGCGAATCCCTAAGGGCAAAAATCATTTTAAAAAGAATGAAATCATCCTGGGCTTCAAGGATAGCGAAGATATTTCAAATTATACAGCCCATGCCCCAACTGAAATCACTCCTCAGACTCCTCCCATTCAGCCGCTTGAAGATGTAGCTAATACTTCCAGAGAGGATCAAAAACGTCTTTTAATTGTGGAGGATAATCAGGAAGTACAAAATTATATCAAACAGATTTTTGCCAGTGAATATCAACTTATTTCAGCTTCTAATGGGGAAGAAGGCTTTAAAAAAGCCAAAGAAAGCAGTCCGGATTTGATTTTGAGCGATGTCATGATGCCCAGAATGGATGGCATCAGTTTTTGTAGCAAAATCAAAACAAGTGTGGAGACCAGCCATATTCCTGTTATTTTGTTGACAGCGCGGACGGCTTTTATCTATAAGCTGGAGGGGTTGGAAACAGGTGCTGATGATTATATCACGAAACCCTTCAGCCCAGAAGAGCTCAAACTTCGCGTGCGAAATATCCTTCAGGCCCGTACACGCATGCGTGAGAAATTTACCAAGACCTTGAAGCTTGAACCCAAAGAAGTGACGCCCACTTCCGTAGACGAAATATTCCTGGAGAAAGCCATTCAATTGATAGAAAACAATATGGATAATGTGGACTTCTCTGTAGAAGATTTTGCCTATGAAATGGCTGTTAGTCGGGCATTGTTGTTTACCAAAATAAAATCTGTCACCGACCTTACCCCTAACAACTTCATCAAAACCCTGCGGATGAAGCGTGCTGCCCAATTATTGAAACATCAAAAATTGGGCGTAGCTGAAGTTGCCTATCAGGTAGGCTTCAGGGATAGTCGCTATTTCAGCAAGACTTTCCGCAAGCAGTTTGGGAAGACGCCTACGGAATACATGGCAGAATAGATATATCCTTCTGAAATCATTCGATTTAGACTTTTGGTCCCCTAGAATTAGATTTTTGAGGAGACGTTTCCTGCTACCTTTACCCCAAAGCTATACTATAGTCTGTGAAAAAAGCCGTTTGGATTAAACCATATAAGACATTTAAGGGCATTTAAGTATGAATTAGGAAATAAGAAAATAGTAATACTCTTTCACTCTTATTCCTTCATAATTTCTTGCTTCTATGGTCTTATATATCTTTTTTGGTTCAAAATATGGCCCTAAATGTAACCAGGTAATCTATCAGGATTAAGGTCTAATTTTTACAAATGAAACCTTTTTTCACCATATCCAAAGGGGTTTATTTAGTGCGTGTGAAACAGGGCCCAAAGCAGGTTACGCGTAGGGTTTTAGTAGAATGACTTAAACGGTTGTTCCGACTTTCAAAGTCGGAACAACGATCCAATTGGCAAGCATTTTTACCTAATATTGACAGAAGACTTTAGCTACAGATGAACAATTGGACTACAATTCGGATTTCAGCATTTACCCTGATATTGTTATTATGCTTTACGGGTTGTAGTGACGCTAACAAAAAACAAACGGAACCCCCAAAACCCTACATCATCTTAAAGCTGGATGACCTGAAGTTTGAAGATGGCCTGGTTCACCCTGGATGGGATCAGGTAGTATCCTATCTGAATGAAAAAGCAGTAATAGGGACTATCGGTCTTATAGGGGAATCTTTGGAAGAAGGTGATTCCACCTATTTCGATTGGATCAAAGCGCGTGACCAAGAGGGGTATGAGATCTGGCATCATGGATATTGCCACTGTAAACGTATGCGCGATGAAAAAGAAGTCAGAGAATATAAGGGAGAGCCTTTTGGTGCCCAGCAAACAAGTCTTTTGAGGACGCATCATTTGGCCAAAGAAAAGTTAGGCATTACCCTTCGCTCTTTTGGGGCACCCTACAATTCAACAGACGAGTGTACGCCTCCAGCATTAGAAAAAATATCCGACATCAAGGTCTGGATGTACAAAGAGACAACTGCCCCAACGGATAAGTTTGAGCTTAATAGGATCAAAGCGGTAAATATTGAGTACCCTGTTCATGTGCCGGATTTCGAACAATTTAAAGCTGGGTATGATGCCTTTCGGACTGAACCAGTCCTAGTCATTCAAGGGCATCCCAGGAGCTGGGTGGAAGATTTAAACCGGTGGGAGGAGTTCAAAAAAATCATAGATTTTTTACTACAAAAGCAAGTCACGTTTATCACTCCTTATGAGTATTATTTGATGGAAATGGGAAAGACTTCCATTAAAAACGTCCCTTAATTTCTTCGCAATTCTAGGTCATGTTGAAAATGACCAATCTCTTTTCTTAATTCAGAAGGATTTAATCCTGTTTTCTTTTTTTGAGGAACCAGGGCCTTCCTGCTTAACCAAGTCAATAATTTTGTAATAGATAGATTTTCGTTTGGGCCTGTAATAATGTCTATCCCTAGGCCATAGAATCATCAAAGTTCTAGGTTTGATCTGGTATTTACTTGTATCAGTTTCAAAAGCGCAAACGAATGCTCAAATTATGCATTGATCTACCTCTGTTTAAAGGCTACATTTGTTAAAATTCGCCTAATAATAACACAAAAAACATGCAGTCTAACTCATTCGATCATGTCAATTACCTCTGGGATGAATCCGAGGCCTCAGAATTAGCCGGAGACGAGGTAGCCTTATTCTTATATCGCTCTAACCAATTAGGGGCAGACCTCCGGATCACGAATTATGGAGGGGGAAATACCTCTTGTAAGACCATTGAGAAGGATCCGCTGACAGGAGAAGAAGTAGAAGTCATGTGGGTGAAAGGTTCAGGAGGAGATATCGGTACCTTGACCAGACAAGGCATTGCAGGTTTGTATGTAGACAAGCTTAGAGCTTTGAAAAACGTGTACCGTGGGCTTGAATTCGAGGATGAAATCGTTCCCCTGTACTATCATTGTTTGTATGATTTGGATAGCCGTACCCCTTCCATAGATACAGCTCTGCACGGCCTTTTACCTTTTAAACATATAGACCATTTGCATCCTGATGCGTTGATCTCCATCGCTGCAGCCAAAGACAGCCAGCGGATCACCCAGGAGATTTGGGGAGATACGATGGGATGGATTCCGTGGCAACGTCCTGGTTTTGATTTGGGATTACAGTTAGAAAAGTGTCTAAATGAAAATCCAGGCATTCGCGGGATTGTGCTGGGCGGGCATGGCCTGTTTACCTGGGGAGACACTTCCTATGCGTGCTATATCAATAGCCTGGAAGTCATTGAAACAGCCTCTGCTTATATAGCAGAAAGAGAAGGGAAAGAACGCCCCGTTTTTGGTGGGCAAAAAGTAGAAAGTTTACCCGCAAACGATCGCAAGCAGCAAGCCGCCCAAATAGCGCCTTTATTAAGAGGCCTTTGCTCCAGCCACAAAAGAATGATCGGGCATTTTACAGATGATGAAAGGGTGCTTCAATTCATCAACAGCCATGATCTGGCCAAATTAGCCCCTTTAGGAACTTCCTGCCCAGACCACTTTCTCAGAACCAAAATTCAGCCTTTGGTCCTAAATCTTCCCGCTAGTGCAGATCTCAGCGATCCCCCAAAAATCAAAGCGCAAATTGAGCCTGATTTTGATGGGTATAGGCAAGAATATGAGGCCTATTATGACACATGCAAGCACGACAATAGTCCGGCTATGCGTGATCCCAACCCCGTAGTCATTTTGTATCCGGGCGTAGGGATGTTCACCTTTGCCAAGAATAAACAGACTGCCCGAGTAGCCGCAGAGTTTTACCTCAATGCGATCAATGTCATGAGAGGGGCAGAAGCCATCTCCGAATATACCGCACTTCCCCGCCAGGAAGCATTTGACATTGAGTACTGGCTCCTGGAAGAAGCTAAATTGCAGCGTCAACCTGCCGAGAAACCGCTTTCTCGTAAAGTTGCCCTCATCACAGGTGCTGGAGGAGGAATCGGTAAAGCAATCGCCACCAAATTGGTCGCTGAGGGCGCCAATGTGGTATTGACGGACATATCAGAGGATTCTTTGATTGAGGTAAATAATACCTTTAAACGAGATACGTCGACCTATGTGGTTTGTAATGTAAACAGTACAGAGGATATTGCTGAAGCATTTGCTGCAGCCTGCCTGGAATTTGGAGGGGTAGACATCATAGTGCATGCAGCAGGGCTGGCTATTTCCAAGCCGTTGGCTGAGCATAGCATTCAGGATTGGGATATCTTACAAAACGTCTTGGTCAAAGGGCAGTTTTTAATGGCGCAGGAAGGCGTATCTATTTTGCGCAAACAGGCCTTGGGAGGTGACATTATTCACATTGCTTCGAAAAATGGCCTAGTAGCAGGGCCTAATAATGTGGGCTATGGCACTGCCAAAGCCGCCCAACAACACATGACACGCTTACTGGCTGCTGAGTTGGGAGGCGAAAAGATTCGGGTAAATACGGTAAACCCTGATGGGGTGATCGTGGGCAGTAAAATATGGGAAGGAGAATGGGCAGAAGGAAGGGCTAAAGCGCACGGAATATCTGTTGAAGAGCTGCCTGCTCATTATGCTAAGCGGAACCTGATGAATGAGATTATCCTTCCCGATGATATAGCCGATGCGGTATTTGCATTGGTAGGGATTTTAGGAAAAAGCACTGGAAATACCCTGAATGTGGATGGTGGAATGGCTTCCGCTTTTGTTAGATAGTTCATGTTTTCCTAATAGAATTTTTTGGTTAATTGAGACATTTAGTGGAATGATCACTTTACCCCTAACATTCACCACGGATTACACAGATTTACACGGATTAAAGAAAGAAATCTGTGGGAATCTGGGTAATCTGTGGTTTTTTCTTTATTCCTCCACCCAAACCTGCACCCTAAATTTTCTCCCTTCAATTCCTTGATTATGCAAATTTCAACAGATCAAATCAGGCTATTTAATACCTATCATGAAGCGCATCACAAACGTCAGTTTGAATATTTAGCCAGTGAACTCGCTGAAAATGGACTGGATGTAGAATCCCTGCTGGAAAAAATCAGCCATTTTCAAGTGGCTATTCCCAGTTGGGCCCTTGGAACGGGAGGCACACGTTTTGGTCGCTTTTCGATGAGTGGAGAGCCTGGCAATCTCACAGAAAAAATCAAGGATATTGGGATTCTCCACCAATTAACGCGATCTGCAGGAGCGGTATCCCTCCATATTCCCTGGGATATTCCGGAGTACCCGGAAGAGATTAAAGAACTTGCAGATGCTTATGGAATTGTGTTCGACGCGGTCAATTCTAATACCTTTCAGGATCAGCCTGGACAAGCTTCGAGTTATAAATATGGATCCCTATGCGCAACTGAGCCTACGGTTCGCTCTCAGGCAATTGAGCATAACAAATCAGTCATTGATCATGGCATTGCGTTAGGCTCAAAAAGCCTGACCGTATGGCTCTCTGATGGTTCTAATTTTCCGGGTCAGCTAAACTTCAGAAAGGCGCTCCAGCGTACACAGCAGAGCTTACAGGAAATATATGCCTATATGCCTTCCGATTGGAAAATGTATATAGAGTACAAACCCTATGAGCCCAATTTTTACAGCACCGTAATTCAGGATTGGGGAACCTCTCATTTACTAGCTCAGGCCTGTGGAGATAGAGCGTACTGCCTGGTGGACCTGGGGCACCATCTCCCCAATACTAATATTGAGCAAATCGTGGCAACGCTACTGTGGAAAGGAAAGCTTGGCGGTTTTCATTTTAACGACAGTAAATATGGAGACGATGACCTTACGGTTGGCTCTATTAAGCCTTACCAGCTCTTTTTGATTTTCAATGAATTGGTATTTGGAATGGAAAATAATGAGGGGCATAATCCCCCGCTGGCCTGGATGATTGATGCCAGTCATAATATCAAAGATCCATTGGAAGACTTGATGCAAAGTTTAGAAGCCATAAGGCTTGCATATGCACAGGCGCTGATCGTGAATCATGAACGGTTGGAGCATGCGCGTGATATCAATGATGTGACCTTATGTCAGGAGATCATGCAAGCTGCTTACCGGACTGATTTACGGCCCTTATTGCAAGAGGCGAGGCTAAGAACTGGAGGAGCAATTGAGCCAATATCTTTTTATCGTGAGGCAAATATTCGCGAACAATTGACCGCTAAAAGAGGCATAACATCTGTAGCAACGGGCCTTTAATGGATAAAGAAAAAATTAATATAATCAGCCATTCCCCATTTAAACCAAATAAGACATAGAAGTGCATATAAGTAGCCAGTTATTTCCTTCTTCTATGTTCTTATTTTGATTTTAACTTTCATTTTTATTTTTATTCATCGCTAATGAAAGTGAATGCCATATTCGATATTGGAAAAACAAACAAAAAGTTTTTCCTTTTTGATTCCTCCTACCAGGAAGTATTCAAATCATACACCTCTTTTGAGGAGGTCAGAGATGAAGATGGCTTTCCCTGCGATGACCTTCAGGCGATAGAATCTTGGGCCATAGATAGCCTGAATCGTATATCTCAAGAAGGTAAATTTGAGGTAAGGACCCTTAATTTTTCTACTTATGGAGCGAGCTGGGTCCATATTGATAAAAATGGTCAGCCGCTCACCCCTTTATACAATTATCTTAAGCCTATCCCAGAGGAAATCTTAGCGTCTTTTTATGCTAAATATGGGGATGAATTAACCATTGCAAAAGAGACTTCCTCTGCTCCTTTAGGCATGCTCAATTCTGGATTGCAGCTGTATTGGCTTAAATATGCACGTCCAGAGATATTTGCTCAGATTCGCTGGTCGCTGCATTTTCCTCAATATTTGAGTTACCTATTTACTTCCATTCCGCTCAGTGAATTTACAAGTATAGGGTGCCATACATTTTTGTGGGATTATGCTAAAAATGATTACCATTCCTGGGTGTATGCCGAAGAGCTGGACCGAATCCTCCCGCCAGTTGTCAATACACAAACCAGTATTAATGTAACAGATGGAGGGAAAAAATATAAGATAGGCGTTGGAATTCACGATAGCTCAGCAGCCTTATTGCCCTATCTTCAAGCGCAGCGTAAACCTTTTTTACTGGTTTCTACAGGAACCTGGAGTATTTCCATTAACCCTTTTAACCAAGAGCCCTTATCTGATGAGGATTTGAGGCAGGATTGTTTAAGCTTTCTGAGTATGGAGGGGAAAGGCATTAAAGTCTCCCGGTTGTTTTTGGGCTATGAGTATAGCTTACAAGTCAAAAAGCTTTGCGAATATTTTGCGAAGGAATCAGGATATCATAAGTATGTGAAATTTACGCCTGATATATATGCAAAATTAAATCAGGCCTACGCCCATCACTTTCACTTTGAATCCATAAAAATAAATAGGGAACAGCCTTCAGCAACCTCCTTAGCACCCTTCCAAACCTTTGAAGAAGCCTATCATCAACTGATGATGGAATTGGTCGAATTGCAAATTCAATCATGCGAAAGGGCTATTGGAAATACCCATATATCCAAGCTATTTATTGATGGAGGATTTGCCGACAATGAGATATATGTCCGATTATTAACCAATCATTTTCAAGACCTTAAAATCAGGACAACCAAGTCCCCGCTAGGCTCTGCTTTAGGCGCAGCCATGGCTATTTCAATCAAGGAGCCTGATAAGCATTTTTTGCGACAGAATTATCAGCTCAAAAAACATAAATATCGTGTGTAAAAAGCTTATATCTATTCCTCAACAACAAGGTTGTCATTTCGACCAACGGGAGAAATCTAACACGCCCTTTCGAGTGGTTATTTCTAGGCTTCTGGGCCACATTGCTAGATTTCTCCTCCCTTCACAAAGCCTCAGATCGTCGAAATGACAACAGAGTTGTTATGTAATAAAACTTTTTTCACCTAATAATAAATCGTCCACTATTCTAATTTAATATGCAGCGCGGATTCAACCCAAATTATCCATCCATCATGGATCTCAGGAAAAAAGCAAAGAAGAAAATCCCTCGATTTGCATTTGAATACCTGGATGGGGGCTGCAACTCTGAAGTTAATCTGAGGCGAAATACAGAGGAAATTAGGGAGGTTCAACTGAAGCCTTATTACCTGAGGGATCACAAAACGCCCTCATTAAAGACTGAGCTGTTTGGGCAAGCATATGATGCTCCTTTTGGCATATCTCCTATTGGCCTACAAGGCTTGATGTGGCCCCGAGCCTCTGAAATATTGGCGAAAGCGGCCTTTGACCATAATATCCCTTTTATCTTAAGCACAGTAGCAACAGCTAGCCTGGAAAGCATTGCAGAAATCACAGAAGGCAAGGCATGGTTTCAATTGTATCACCCCAAAGAGGAAGAATTGACAGATGACCTCTTGAAACGGGCGGAAGCGGCCGGCTATAAAGTGCTTGTGATCCTGTCGGATGTGCCTAGTTTTGGGTATCGCTCAAAAGAGATTAAGAATGGCTTAGCCATTCCGCCCAGGATGACGGTAAGCAATATATTGCAGATCATGAGCAGACCCAACTGGGCGCTTCAGACCCTTATCGCTGGTCAACCTACCTTTAAAAGCCTTACGCCCTATATCCCCGAAGGGATGAATTTGAGACACCTGGGATTGTTTATGAACAACACTTTTACTGGAAAGCTCAATGAGGAAAAGGTTAAAGCATTGCGGGAAAAATGGAAAGGGAAATTGGTCATTAAAGGGATTGCCAGTGAAGAAGACACCGAAAAGGCCATCAAGTGGGGCCTCGATGGGATCATCGTTTCTAACCATGGCGGAAGGCAATTAGATGGGGGACAATCCACTATCAAAGCCCTTGTACCCATCGTGGAGAAATTCCAAAACCAGATAAAAATCTTAATCGATAGCGGCATTAGAACAGGGCCAGATATTGCGAGTGTATTGGCCAGCGGAGCAGAATTCGCCTTCCTGGGAAGGTCTTGCATGTATGGGGTAGCCGCCTTAGGTAAACATGGAGGGAATCATACCCTCTCCATGCTGAAAACGCAGTTAACACAAGTCATGGATCAGCTTTGCTGTGAAAAAGTCACCGACCTCCCAAATCATTTGATACGATCATAATCCTATAGGAATGGAAACCGAAAAACTCGTTCAATCAGAAGAATTTGAACAACAACCCGTACCCTCCACTTACCTGAAATCCTGGAAAAGTTTCCTGGGCATGTATGCTGGAGAACATGCAGCTGGTACGGAGTTTATGATAGGCCCACTCTTTCTTGCAGCTGGTGTAAGTGCCTTTGATTTAATTATTGGCTTGTTGATCGGAAATTTACTGGCCGTGTTAAGTTGGCGATTTTTAACCGCTGAAATAGCCGTCAAAAACCGATTAACCTTATACTATCAACTGGAAAAGATCAGCGGCAAAAAGCTTGTCACCTTCTATAATTTGGCCAATGGGGTCTTGTTCTGTTTTCTGGCAGGCGCCATGGTGACGGTCTCTGCGACAGCTGTAGGCATTCCTTTTGACATGGAAATGCCGACATTGGAGGATACCCTGCCGACAGGATTGACGTGGATAATTATTGTCCTGGCGGTTGGAGCCGTTATTTCTATTGTTGCGGCTAAAGGTTATGATACGGTCTCTAAAGCTGCCAACTGGATGGCCCCCCTTATCATTATTGCCTTCATTGCCTGCGGAGTAGTTGCTTTGGGACAGTTGGGGGTCAAAAGCTTTGCGGATTTCTGGAATGTATGGGGGGAAGGAAGAGAACCTATGGGAGATCAGATTAAGTATACTTTCTGGCATGTGGTTATGTGGTCATGGTTTTGTAATGTAGCTATGCACCTTGGGATGTCTGATCTCTCGGTATTCAGGTATGCAAAAAAACCTTCGGCAGGATGGACTACCGCAGCGGGTATGTATGTGGGTCATTATATGGCCTGGATCGTAGCAGCTTTACTGTATGCTGCATACATTGAATTACCAGATCAAGCAGCTTTACTTGAAGCGGGGAAGGCTCCTACAGTAGCACCAGGACCTTTAGCTTATAATGCGATTGGCATCTTTGGTATTCTCGCCGTAATCATTGCAGGATGGACTACCGCCAATCCAACCATCTATAGAGCTGGGCTTGCCTTTCAGGCGATTTTCCCCAAGGCTTCTACTTTCTGGATGACCATTTTGGCGGGTACTTTGGCAACTATAGCGGGACTTTTTCCCGCCTTTGCCATGCAATTACTGGGGTTTGTAGCCTTATATGGCTTTATCCTGGCACCTGTAGGGGCTATTATCGTGTTTGAACATTTCTTCGGCGAAAAAGCAGGCATTGTCAAAAACTACGCAGAGAAAGCAAATATCTCTTTTAACCTGGCAGTATTCCTAGCGTGGGGAATGAGTTTTGGGATTTTCTACTACCTCTCCGTTTCACAAGAGATATTTTTATCCTTTTTGACCCTTCCAGCCTGGTTGGCGGCAGGTATCTTGTTTTTGATTATTAGTAAATATTATCAAACAGAAAACTGAGGAATGAAAATGGCGGTGAAGAACTGTATGACCACAATGATGACCCTCATGAATGGCAAAACCAGGCAAAAATGAATAAATTCCACTCCAACCCAATCGTCTTCGCGGAAAATTTGGAGGCTTTGCGAACAAATTTATCTGCGATCTCCCGCCAAAAAACGTTAAAAACGATTTGTAGCGGGAGTCCCCGGATATTTTTCTCCCAAAGCCTCGAAAAATTCCGGGGTGACGTTTTCTTTTTTATTTTTCATCTAAAAAAGGGGCATAGTTTTTACTTCGGAAAATGAGTGAACACCCCTAATAAGTAGTTGACAATTAAAATTGGCAACAAACTGTCAACTACATTTGACAGATATGAAGGATGCTGGATAGCACTATCAAAAGTACAATCTGCGATTATCCTGTAAAATAAATCAGGATACCTATGATGACGATGATAATAAAGGCAGAGGCCAAGATATCCGCCCAGTTATAGTTTTTTCGACTTTCAGCCTTGTGTTCAGGAGTCAGTGTACCGAAGGTGAGTCCGGAAAGCTTGCTTTCCATAGGTTTTTCAGTCATCAGGCTGACACCGACCAACACAATTACACAAACCACAAAGATGAGTATCGCAAAATGAGAGAATGGAATGGCGGATATGCTTCCGAGGATTCCCGTAAATTCTGTTCCCTCATTAAATGTTTTTATGGTATCGAGTGTCAGGCGAAACAGGCCAATGACCAATCCCACATACAAGGTAGCCATAGCGCCTTTTGCATTGAGCCTTTTGTAAAAAATCCCCAGCAAAAAGATCACAGTGATCGGTGGGGCAATATAGGATTGTACAGATTGTAGATAGTCGTATAGGGTGCCAGGCGCATTCTTCATGACTGGAATCCAGGCAAAGCCCAAAACTACAATGATGGCGGTAGCGATCCTGCCGGTGGAAACCAGCTTTTTTTCAGAAGCCAGCGGGCGCAGTTTTTTGTAAATATCAATGGTGAAAAGGGTGGAACAAGAGTTAAAGACCGAGGCCAGAGAGCTCATTAAGGCTGCAAGCAAGCCTGCGGCGACCAGTCCTCTGATGCCATCTGGCAACAAGGTCTTTACCATGACAGGAAGCACCGCATTTGGCGTATCATACGTCAAAACGCCTTGCTTGCTCAAGGCAAAGGCTACCATGCCTGGTACCAGGAAAAGGAATACGGGCAGGATCTTTAGAAATCCGCCCCAAATCGCCCCTCTTCGGCCTTCCTTGAGATTTTTGGCTGTCAGGACACGCTGGACGATGTATTGGTCGGTGCACCAATACCAGATCCCAACGATAGCTCCCCCAAAGACCATTCCCGTCCAAGGATACTGGGGGTGATCCATAGGCTTCCACATATTGAAGTGTTCACTTCCAACGATCTCTTTTAAACCTGCCCATCCACCGATCGCTTCGTGGTTGAGCCCGATCAGGGTGACCGCCAAGGCTCCGCCGATCAGGATTAATGTCTGAAGCGCTTCCGTGTAAATGACGGCACGCATGCCTCCGATCACGGTGTATAATCCCGTGATCAATAAGGTTGCCACCGCTCCCGTCCAAAAATCAATGCCCAATAAAGCTTCAAAAACAATCCCGCCGGCATAGATGGAAACCGACACTTTTGTCAAAATATATCCAACAAGCGAAATGACAGACAAGAATCGTCGGGCACGCTCGTTATAGCGCTTTTCAAGGAATTCAGGCATGGTGAAAACCCCCGCCCGGGAATAAAAGGGAAGAAAGACCCAACCCAATAGTAGCACGATCCATGCATGCAATTCATAATGGGCCATAGGCATGCCACTTTCTGCACCTGCTCCCGCCAGTCCTACCAGGTGTTCTGACCCAATATTTGAAGCAAATATGGAAGCCCCCACGATAAACCAGCCTACATTCCTCCCTGCCAAAAAGTAATCCTCGGAATCCTTTTGCTTTTTTGAGATCACCCAAATGGCGATCGCCCCTAGGATAGCGAAATAAAGGCCAATAACAACCCAGTCTAAGCCTGTCATAATGAATGATAGTTTATAGTTTGTGGTTTGTCTATTGCTCTTAACTTATACTTTAGACTGGGTGAAATGTCCTGTGAATAAAACCATATAAGAACATTTAAGAAAACTGCTTTTTGACCTTATATGCCCTTAAATGCCTTATATGGTTCAAAAATCGACCAAAAGTCAAAACGGACTTTCTATCAGGTCTAAAGTATAGAACCTAAAACATAGAACGTAAAACCTAAAACTTATTTTCATATATAATTATTGATAATATTCTCGAATAGCTCCTGCTTCCCGCTTCGCTGCTGCGGTTCTCCATGCGTAGATGCATAGCTGGCAAGGTCCTCCATCGTCATTTTTCCGTCCTCAAATTCTTTGCCTGCCCCTGTATCAAAAGAGCTGTAACGCTCTTTTCGGAGGGAAAGATAAGCAGATTGGTCCATGATATCCTGGGCTGCGAGCAATGCCCGTGCAAAGGTGTCCATGCCCCCAATATGGGCATAGAAGATATCATCAAGATCGGTGGAATTGCGTCGTGTCTTTGCGTCAAAATTGATCCCTCCTCCCTGAAGACCTCCACTTTGCAATAAAACGAGCATTGCTTCAGTCAACTCATTGACATTATTGGGGAACTGGTCTGTATCCCAGCCGTTTTGATAATCACCGCGATTGGCATCCATGCTGCCGAGTACCCGTGCATCGGCTGCTACCTGTAGCTCATGCTGGAAAGTATGTTGCGCCAGGGTGGCGTGATTCACTTCAATATTCAGCTTGAAATCGTCCATCAGGTCATAAGCCCTGAGGAAGTTGAGGCAGGTGGCTGCGTCGAAATCGTACTGGTGCTTGCTGGGTTCCATCGGCTTTGGCTCGATGAAGAAATTGCCTGTGAAGCCGTTTTGGCGTGCATAGTCGCGCGCCATGTGGAGGAAGCGCGCCATGTGGTCTAGCTCGCGCTGCATTTCGGTATTCAGCAAAGACATATACCCTTCGCGCCCGCCCCAGAAAACATAATTTTCACCCCCTAGCTTGATGGTGGCATCCAGGGCATTTTGTACCTGTCCCCCGGCATAAGCCACTACCTCGAAATCGGGATTGGTCATTGCGCCATTCATATAGCGGGGATGAGAAAACAGGTTGGCTGTGCCCCAAAGCAGGCGGACGCCTGATGCGTTTTGCTTGGCGGCGGCATAATCTGTCACTTCCTCCAGTCGCTTTTTGCTTTCGGTCAAATTTGCCCCTTCTGCTACCAGGTCATAGTCATGGAAGCAATAATAGGGAATCCCCAGTTTGGTGATGAATTCGAAGCCCGCATCCAGTTTGTCCTTGGCCTGCTGGATAGGGTCATCGGAGACCAACCAGGGGAAGGTCTTAGTTCCATTGCCGAAGGGGTCGCCCCCCGTACCACAGAGCGTATGCCACCAGGCAACGGCGAACCTGAAATGTTCCTTCATGGTCTTATTGCCTACCATTCGGTCCTCGTCATACCACCGGAAGGCGAGTGGATTGTCGGTCCCTTTTCCTTCAAATGGAATTTTACCGATACCAGAGAAGAATTCTTTTTCTCCTGTTGTTAAGGTTATTTCTTCAGGTGTGGAAGTTGTATGGTTATGTGTATCCATCTTTTGTTCTTTGTTAGATAGTAATCCTAATGTTTTCTTGTTGACAAATAGTAAAATCGGCTAGTTATTGATGGCCTGATCCTAAAAAATCTAGGTCCTTTCTCCAACGCTCGTAAGCGTGGCTATAGACGTCATTCATTTTTTCTGGCTCTATTGTTTTGATCATGTGATTGTTCTGCACCGCCTCTCGCACGGAGGCATATATGCCATTGGCAACGCCTGCGGCTTTGGCTGCACCTATGGCGCCCGTGGTCTCGATGAGTTCAATCCTGCTGCCCATCAGGTTGGAAATGGTACTGGAAAAGATAGAAGATTGAAAAAGATTATCATTGCCCACACGAATTACCTGCACATCGAGGCCCATTTCTTTGAGGATATTCATCCCATAGACAAAAGAAAAAGCAATGCCTTCGAGCGCCGCTCTGAAGAAGTGCGCTTTATGGTGACGGTTGAATTGCAAATTGTTGATCTGGGCGCCTGGGGCCTGGTTGCCAAGCATACGTTCAGCTCCATTGCCGAAAGGCAAGATCCGCAGGCCATCCGCGCCCACAGGCACCGATGCGGCAAGCAGTTCCATGTCGTGATAGGACATATTGGCTTCTGCCATTTGCTGCTTGATCCAACTGTACTGGATGCCCGCACCATTGATACAGAGCAGGATACCGATGCGGTTTTGTGCAGGGGTGTGATTCACGTGAGCAAAGCCATTGACCCGTGATTGAGAATCGTAGATGGGTTGATCTACGACCCCATAGACAACGCCGGAAGTCCCTCCTGTTGCTGAGATTTCTCCTGGTTCCAGCACATTGAGCGAGAGGGCATTATTGGGCTGATCACCTGCGCGGTAATTAATGGGGATACCCGCGACCAGGCCTGTAGCACGAGCCGCTGAAGGACTTACTTTCCCCTGCAATGAAAAAGTGGACAAGATTTCTGGTAAAAGGCCAGCATCAAATCCAAAATGATCCATCAGGAGCTCAGATGGCCTTTCCTCCAAAAAATCCCAAAGAATGCCTTCTGATAAACCGCTGATCGTGGTCACGATGTCACCACTCAACCGCATGGCAAGGTAATCTCCAGGCAGCATGATTTTATCAATCCGTTCAAATACTTCAGGCTCATGCTCCTTTACCCATTTGAGTTTGGATGCGGTGAAGTTGCCAGGTGAATTGAGTAGATGAGAATAACATTTTTCCTTCCCTATACTGGCAAGGGCCTGTTCTCCGATCTCAACTGCGCGGCTATCACACCAGATGATTGCTGGACGCAGTACTTGTTGATTGTTATCCACCAGCACCAAGCCATGCATCTGGTAAGCAATGCCAATCCCTTTGATGGAGGATGGATCAACTGAGGTTTGCAGCAAAAGATTTTTTGTTGCCAGGCACAGGTGATTCCACCAGGTTTCGGGGTGTTGTTCTGCCCAACCTTCCTGCGCAGCGAGCATCTCCATCTCCGTTTCCGGAGATTGGACTACTGCAAGGGGTTTGCCACTTGCAGCATCTACTAGTGCAGCTTTGATGGAAGAAGAGCCTATATCGTAGCCAAGTAAATACATGATTTTGATGCTCAATTTACGACTAAATAATCCCCATTCCCACCAAAAATGGCCATTCTGGACAATTGCCCCCCTAGAATTAGATTTTTGGAGAGGCCTTTTCAGCTACATTTACCTCAGATAATTTTAGCAGCCCTCAGAGAGATTCCAATAGACAACAAAAACATGTTATTATGAAAATAAGTACGCTGGGCTTTGCCTGTATATTCAGCCTGTGCCTCTTGTCATGCACGCAGGAAAAACCGTCTGATGCCCTGGAAGACCCTTTTTATGACCAGCAATTGCAATCCATGGTGGATAAAGCAGTGGGTTATTTGGGCAAAATAGCTATTGACTCTACTGCTATTCCGCGCTCCTTACAAAAGGACGGTAGCCTTTATGGAACTGGATCCAGAGACTGGACCAGTGGTTTCTATCCCGGACAGCTATGGCAATTGTATGAATACAGCCAGAAGGAAGAACTGATGCAAGCAGTCGCTCAATGGACCGCTTTTATTGAAAAAGAAAAATATGATACCCATACCCATGATTTGGGTTTCAAAGTGTTTTGCAGCTTTGGACAAGGCTATAGATTGACCCAGAATGAAGCCTATAAAGAGGTGATCTTGCAGACTGCTGCCACCTTGATCAAACGCTATCATGAGAAAGTCGGCTGTATCCGTTCTTGGGACTTCAATCGTGAGGTTTGGCAATTCCCTGTCATCATAGACAATATGATGAACCTCGAAATGCTCTTTGCCGCGACACGTATGTCTGGTGATTCTACCTATTACAATATTGCCTATCAACATGCGCTTACAACGCTCAAAAATCATATCCGTGAAGATCACAGTTCCTATCACGTGATCGACTATGATACCCTGAGTGGGGAAATCAGACTTCGTCAGACCCATCAGGGATTCTCTGATGCCTCAAGTTGGGCCAGAGGCCAGGCCTGGAACCTCTATGGGTTTAGTATGGCATATCGCGAGACAGGCGACGAACGCTTTTTGGAACATGCCAAAGGCCTTGCCCAATTCTTTTACACACACCCTCGATTGCCTGAAGACCTGATCCCTTATTGGGACTTCGATGCGCCACATATCCCCAATGAGCCCAGAGATGCTTCTGCTGCGGCTATCGCCACTTGTGGCCTATTAATGCTCTGTGATTGGGTGCCAGAGGAGAAAAAGCAATACCTGAGCTGGGCAGACAAAAGCCTAGCCGTCCTGAGCAGCCCGACTTACCAATCCACACATGCACCCTTTTTACTGAAACATAGCGTTGGCAGCATCCCTGATTCTTCTGAGGTAGACGTGCCTATCGTCTATGCAGACTATTATTATATTGAGGCGTTGATGAAAAGGAATGCAATGGCAAAATTAGCTCAAAAATGAAAAAAATAGCACTTTGTTTGGGACTCCTATTAAGCCTCACCGTGGCCATGAGCCAGCGGCAAGAGATGCTTATTAACGAAGATTGGTTTTATCTGGAAAATGGGCAAGCCTCTCTAGCGCAGCTTCCTGCACGCGAAAATTGGCAGCCTATACAACTCCCTCATAGCTGGAATCAGTGGGACGCCGTTGACAACCTCCCTGGCTACAGAAGAGACGCTTCCTGGTACCAAAAGCAGCTTTACCTCTATCAACCTCATGCGCATCGATATCTTCTCTATTTCGAAGGGGCTAATATCAAGACCTAGGTTTATGTAAATGGGCAGCTCGCAGGAAAGCATACAGGCGGTTATGTGGGCTTTGAAATAGATATCAATGAACACCTGGTAGCGGGAGAAAATACCCTGCTGGTGCATGTGGATAATGGATACGATCCGCAGGTTATTCCTTCCCAAAAAGCTGATTTTTTTATTTATGGCGGAATCACAAGAGATGTATGGCTCAAAAAGCTTCCCCTTACCCACCTCTCAAACGTCCGCATCAGCACACCTGCGGTCAGCAAAAAGAAAGCAAGCACAGCAGTAGCTGTTCAAATCCACGGCCTTTCCCAAGCATCCTCAAAAGACTACCATTTACGAGTGTCTATTCAGGAACCAGAAACAGGAAAGACGGTTCTTCAAAAAAAGATCTCCCTGCAAGACCAGCAATCCGGTTCAGAAATTCTTCTTGACCTAGGTTCTCTGGCAAAGCCCCACCTTTGGTCTACTGAGGACCCCTATTTGTACACATGTGTGGTTCAGTACCTGGAGGGGGAGCGCGAAATAGACCAACTGGAGACGCCTTTTGGCTATCGGTGGTTTCACTTCGAAGCGCATGGTGCTTTTTACCTCAATGGCGAACGCCTATTGCTCCGAGGCACCCATCGGCATGAAGAACATGCTGGCTATGGGGCAGCCATGCCCAACTCCTTGCACCGCAAGGACATGGCCCAAATCAAAGAGATGGGCGCAAACTTCGTACGCTTGGCGCATTATCCGCAAGACCCAGAGGTCTACAAAGCCTGTGATGAGCTGGGCCTCATCGTCTGGGATGAACTCCCCTGGTGCCGAGGCGGTATTGGAGATAAGACTTGGATGGCAAATAGCCGCAGACTCCTCAAAGAGCAAATTCTCCAGAATTACAATCACCCCAGCATCTGCTTTTGGTCGCTTGGCAATGAAATCTACTGGTTGCCAGACTTTCCTGGTGGAGGAGATAGCGCGAAGATCAATCCGTTCATTAGAGAACTACATGCGCTGGCGCATGAAATCGATCCATTCCGCATGACGGCTCTCCGCAAATATTATCCAGGTTCTCATCTGGTAGACGTTTTTTTCCCCTCGATCTGGTCGGGCTGGTACGCTGGCGTCTACACCTCCTACCAGCAAGCACTGGAACGCGAACAAAAAAAATACCCGAGCTTTCTGCATATGGAATATGGCGGTTCTTCCCATGTAGGCCGTCATACTGAAACGCCTATTACAGGCAGTGGAATGCTGGACGAAAGCAAATGGGCAGAGGTGTCCAATCAGGTGGCGATCCGAAACATTGCCAAAGAAGGCGACTGGACGGAGAACTATATCGTTGACCTCTTTGACTGGCATTTAGGGGTAAGCGAAAGCCTCCCAGGCTTTGCGGGCAATGCCCAATGGGCATTTAAAGATTTTGGAACCCCCCTACGCCCCGAAAATGCCGTTCCTTACCTCAACCAGAAAGGCCTTGTAGATAGAGCGGGCAAGCCGAAGGACGCTTATTATGTCTTCAAAAGTTATTGGTCAAAAGAGCCATTTACCTATATAGAATCTCATACCTGGAAGGAACGCAGCGGACCTGCTGATAAAAGCAGGCAAGTATGTGTGTACAGCAATTGTGAGGAAGTAGAACTGATTCATAAGGGAAAGTCTCTAGGCAAAAAACGGCGAGTTTACGGAAAATTTCCAGCCCACGGGCTGACATGGGATGTCGCTTTTGAGGAAGGAGAAAATGAATTGATTGCTAAAGGATTTAATAAAAATCACCAACCTGTAAGCGACGCTATCGTCATTTCCTATACCTTCGAACAACATGGCCCTCCCGACCAAGTCCGTCTGAACGCCAAGCCGTTAACCAATGGCAATTACCAGATCGAAGCGCTCATGTTCGACAAAAAAGGGAACAGGGTTTTGGACTACGAAAATCGCATGTATTTTTCTGCTGATGGCAGCAGTAACCTGCTGGTCAACTATGGTACGCCTACGCGTAGTCAGGTCCTCGAAATGGCCAATGGACGTGCCGCCATTGAACTAGTTCCAGCTCCAGGAAAAACGGTAATAGAGGCGAGAAATCAGGATTTTAAGGGCGCTTATTTAACCCTTCAATTCACTGAAGCGGAAGTTAGTAAGGTCCAGGCACTCCTCCTACGCCAGCCGCATGAGTTTGATGCTGCTAACAAAACCAACATCACTGGCCCTTATCAGCAAGTACAAAAAATAGAAGTACCTAATGACCTTACCCCTCAGAATAAATGGGTGATGTTTGAAGGGCCTGTTTTGGAAAATGATCTGATTGCTTACCGTTTCTACATGGACAGCCGTCATCGCTTTGATATTTATGGAAAAAGGGTTCAGGACCTCGTGATGGATACGGTCAGTTGGAATTACCATGATGTCATGGATTGGGGTTCGGATATCCTCAAGGTGGGCAATTCTTTGGGCATAGGCAGCCCTGCCATTTGGTATCAGGACAGCGTGTATACGCTGTCAGAATCCGCACAAAAAACGGTTGAAATCACGGATCAGACACATGACTTTGCCAATATTCGCACCACATTCATAGGATTAGAAGTAGCTGGACACCGCTTCGACTTGATTCAGGATTGGTCGATCAAAGCAGGCGAAGCATGGTGTGAGATCAAGCTAGAAGTCATCAATGGGAGATTACCTGAGGGAATGCATTTTGCGACAGGCATTGTCAAACACCTCGAAACCTGCCATACACACAGTCACAACCGACAGTTTTCTGCCTACACCTGGGGAGAACAATCATTTCACCATGAAAAGATGGGCATGGCAGTAGTCATTCCACAGCATTTCCAGCCTGATCAAGTAAGGGATTCGGATTCCCATACCTTTGTCATGAGAAATGCCGCCACCAAAGCTCACTATCGCTTCCTCGCTGCCTGGGAGCGTGATGTGATAGGGGGTGAATGACCAGGGCTCCTTTATGGAATTGATCCAAGAAGCTTGTGAAGATTTCGGAACAGGGCATTAATAGCGTGTGCAAAAAATTTCTGACCATTTCATAACAACACAGTTGTCCCTTCGGAATACTCAGGGCATGCATTTCGACCCTTGCCCTGAGCCAAGCCGAAGGGAGGGAGAAATCAAACAAGCCCTTTTGAATGGTTGTTTCCAGGCTTCTAGACCACATTGTTAGATTTCTCCTCGAAGACTCGTCCCAGTGACAAGTTTTTGTATTTCATTGACTGTCAGCGATTTATGTCAATGTTCTTTTTGCCCGTTTGAACCCCTGCCAAAGCCTTTGGCTTTTGCGTCCCCTCAAGAGGGGACATTAGAAAATGGCTTCGCCATTTTGAGGCTCGTTAGCCCTCCATTTCCAAGGGAGGGCGTCAAAACGAAAGGGTGGGTTCAATCGGGCAAAGGCTAAGCCTTCTAGTGTAATCCCCTTTTGGTGTGGGCGAAGCCCATTTGGTGCTCGAAATGACTTCTTTGAATATGTGTAAAAACTTTTTGCACACGATATTTAAAATTGTCCGATTTCATTATTTGTCAAAAAGGCAAAGTAGCTGGATGGATCGCAGAATAATGATTGCTTGCCCTGAGCATTGTCGAAGGGCAGAACAAGGATTGAAGAAGGATAAAGGCATTTTTCCCTTCGACTTGGACTTCGGCGTGAGCTCAGTCGAACGCTCAGGGCTAGACTTCATCAATCTTCAATCCTTGTTCGATATTCTGCAATCAAAAAATGACACAAACAAGACAATTGTTTTTCCCTCATTCCTAAACGCCAAAAACACTTGGCAACCATAAGGATAGTTGAGGGAAGTAGGTGATCAGGAATAGCACGACGATCATGGTAATCAGCAGGGGGATAAGGGGCTTCACCACCTTTGAAACCGACACCTTTGCAATTCCACTCCCTACAAAAAGAATGGTGCCCACTGGCGGGGTACAAAGCCCAATGCACAGGTTGAGTACCATGATGATTCCAAAATGAACGGGATCCATTCCTAACCCTGTGACGACGGGCAGGAAAATGGGGGTAAAAATCAGCACGGCTGGTGTCATGTCCATAAAGGTTCCCACTACCAATAGGGTAAGGTTTATGATCAGAAAAATCACAAATGTGCTGCTAAATTGATTGAGCAAGAAGTCGGAAAGCAGTTGAGGAATGCTCTCATAGGAAAATAGCCATGACATGGCCATAGAGGTGCAGACCAGGAAGAGGACAACGCTTGTCGTTTTGGCACTGTTGAGTAGGATACTGGGAAAGTCCTTTATCTTGATTTTTTTATAATACAAAGCCAGCGCACCTGCATACAACACGGCAATAGCCGCCGCTTCGGTAGCCGTAAATACGCCTTTGACAATGCCCCCTACGATGACCACAAGCAGCAGTAAACTCAAAATGGCTTTTAGGAAATCAGTCCAAAGCTTCATAAGGGAAACTCGCTTTTCCCTGGGCAACTTTTTCTTCACAGCCATAACAGCCACAACGCCCATCAGCGCTAAGCCCACCAGTAACCCTGGAATATAGCCTGCTACAAACAAGGCAGCTACGGATGCTGCGCCTCCGCTGGCAAGGGCATAGACGATGAGTACATTGCTAGGAGGGATCAGCAAACCGGTCGTTGAAGACGAAATATTGACAGCTGCGCTGAATTCGCGTGGATAGCCCTCGTCTTCCATACGGTCTGTCATGATGCCTCCAATGGCACTTGCAGCTGCCACTGCCGAACCCGAAATTGCGCCAAACAGCATGGCAGCAATGACATTCACATAGGCTAGCCCTCCCGGCAAACTCCCAATCAAGGATTTCGCGAAATTAACCAGGCGTTCCGCAATTCCCCCTCGATTCATAATTTCCCCTGCCAATACAAAGAAAGGGATCGCTAGTAAGGCAAAATTGTCAATGCCTGTCGTCATGCGTTGGGTGATTGTCGTGATCCCTGGAAAGAACGGGATATTTAGCAATAAGGTAAGGGTGGTAGAAATCCCAATGCTATAGGCAACAGGCACTCCATAAAGCAGCAATATGAAAAAGCTGCCAAACAGGAATAGGATACTGATTAGTTCAAAGCTCATGATAGTTTTTCAGTTTGTTGCCTAAAGTTTTGGATATGGTAAAGGGAAAAGAAAATGATGAAGCATCCGCTTATCGGGACGATGCTATACACGACTCCCAAAGGCATGTGAAGTGCAGGAGAGGTCTGTCCGAGATGTAAAGTGATATACACCAGGTTGATGCCACCAACCACCATGATGATGAGTGCAAATGCCAACATGAAACATTCTATGATGATTTTGCGCCTGATTTTTTTGGCTTCAGTAACCTTATGGAGAAAAACATCAATAGCCAGATGTGCCTGTTTTCCATTCAGGTAAGCTGCTCCCAAGACAGTGAGCCAGATGAGCGCAAAACGCGCCAGTTCTTCTGTAAAAGAACTGGATTGCCCAATCACATGGCGAGAAAACACTTGCCAAGTCACATCTACCACCAATAAGATAAAGATGGAGATGAGGAGTTTTTCAATCAGGCTTATCGTGGTTTGAAATAGTTTTTCCATAAAACAAAGCTCATTGATTTTGAATGGCGCGAACCAACTCTTCCATGCCGGGTATTGTGGTGAATGCTGATAAGACGGGCTTGCATTTTTCACTGAAGAGGGGTTTCTCAACCTGTATGATTTCCACGCCAGCTTCCTTCATGATCCTCAGGGCCTCTGCTTCTGAGGCTGCCCAAAAGTCCTTTTGGGCACTGACAGATTCGGAAGCAGCTTCTTGCAGCCATTGTTGCTCCTCAGGCGAAAGTTTGTCCCAAAACTTCGTCCCTATCACCATGACATCGGGGATAGAACTATGCTCATCCAGGGTGTAATATTTACAGACTTCATAATGGCGAGAAGTATGTAAGGAAGGCGGATTGTTTTCAGCACCATCTACCACACTTTGTTGTAAGGCTGTATACAATTCTCCATAGGCCATGGGCGTAGCAGCACCTCCCATGGCATTGACCATATCGACAGAAATCTGGTGGTTCATCACCCTGATTTTTAGCCCTTTAAGGTCTTCGGGAGTTCGGATCGGGGTATCTTTTGTATAAAAGCTTCGACTACCGGCATCGTAAAAACACAAGCCGCGCAGCCAATATTCACTTCCACTTTGCAACAACTTTTTTCCTACCTCTCCCTCTAAAGCCCTAAAGAGGTGTGCTTTGTCCCGAAAAAGATATGGAACTCCTAGCACTTGGTAGGAAGGCGCAAAATTGGCCATAGCAGCGGCACTTACTTTTGTCATAGCTATGCTCCCTATCTGTAGCAGTTCCAGCACCTCACGCTCAGATCCTAACTGCCCGTCTGCAAAAATCTTTACCTTTAAGGCTCCCTGAGACTTGGCTTCTAGCCGCTGTTGAAAGTCGACCATGCCTTTATGCACAGGGTGACTGGTAGGCAGGCCGTGGGCGAGAAAAAGGGTAGTGTTTGCAGGGCCTGTCTTACATCCACTGGCACAAGCGAAGCACAGGGCCAAAAGCATGAAGGAATATGTTGAAATAGATGGCATGAGATCAGGTTTTAAATGACCAGAAATTAGGCAATTTTATGTAAAGGCTAAGGTAGGCAAGCCGCTCTGGCATGAGGGGGTACAATCGTCTATGAATAGGGGTAAAATTGTATTTTTCGACGATTTGATGCCTAGATAGAGAGAACATGACACTATTTTTATCCTTTGACTTTAATATCGTGTGTAAAGAAATCTACACCATTTCATTACAACAAGGTTGTCATTTCGACCAACGGGAGAAATCTAACAGGCCCTTTTGAATGGTTATTTCCAGACTTCTAGACCACATTGCTAGATTTCTCCTCCCTTCGCAAAGCCTCAGGTCGTCGAAATGACAACAGGGTTGTCTTGTATGAAAACTTTTTACACACAATATTTAATTTTCTTTAATTTTCATTTTATCCTTCTTATGTTCCCCAAATTATTTTCTCTCCATCAAAAAACTGCCTTGGTCACTGGCTGCAAACGAGGGATCGGAAAAGCGATGGCTATAGGCCTTGCAGCTGCCGGTGCAGATATTATAGGCGTAAGTGCAAGTCTAGAAGAAGGGAGTGATGTGGAAAAAGCGGTCCAAGGAATGGGCAGGTCTTTCACTGCATACCGCTGTGACTTTGGCGACAGAGCGGCCCTCTACAACTTTATTGCCCAGGTCAATACGGACCACCCCCAAATAGATATTTTGGTGAATAATGCGGGTACCATCAAACGCAATCCAGCGGTCGACCATAGTGATGCTTATTGGGATGAAGTGATGTCGGTAAATTTGGATGCGCAGTTCATTTTGAGTAGAGAGTTCGGAAAAAAAATGGTGGCTAGGCAGGCAGGAAAAATTATCTTTACGGCCTCCCTCCTTACATTTCAAGGAGGTATCACCGTCCCCGGCTATGCGGCCAGCAAAGGCGCTGTAGGTCAGTTGACGAAAGCGCTAGCCAATGAGTGGGGGAAAGATCATGTGCAGGTAAATGCCATCGCTCCAGGCTATATCAAAACAGACAATACCCAGGCCCTTCAAGACAATCCCGAACGCGCATCCAGCATCCTCAGCCGAATCCCGGCGGGAAGATGGGGTGAGGCGAGCGACTTGATCGGTGCTACTGTTTTTCTAGCTTCTGATGCCAGCAATTATGTAAATGGCCATATCCTCACCGTAGATGGGGGCTGGATGGCTCGATAAATAAAAAAGAACCAAATAAATTAAACGATATGTCTACTCACTACGAAGTACGTTACGCTACCAATCCTACCGATTTCAAATCCTACGACACAGCTAGGATAAGAAATGATTTTTTGATCCCTGCCTTATTTGAGGCGGGAAAAGTGAACTGGGTATATACCCATTATGATCGCTATATGGCAGGAGCTGCCGTTCCGACGGGAGAAGCCTTGCTTCTGGAAAGCATCGATCCGCTGAAAGCTGATTATTTCCTGGAAAGGCGAGAGATTGGCATCATCAATATCGGCCAACAAGGCACGGTGGAAGTTGATGGTGAGACCTATCAATTAGGGTATAAAGAGGCTTTATATATCGGTATGGGGTGCCAGGAAGTCCGATTTTCGAGTGATAATCCCGATCAACCGGCACGCTTTTACCTGAATTCAGCTCCCGCTCATCAGGCTTTCCCTACCAAACATATCACCCAGGCTGAAGCCGAAATCGTGGAATTAGGATCGCTTGAGACCGCCAATGCCAGGACCATTCGCAAACTGATCGTCAACAGCATCGTCAAAACCAATCAGGTACAGATGGGCATGACAGAGCTAAAAACAGGAAGTGTTTGGAATACCATGCCTGCACACACCCACGATAGACGTATGGAGATTTACTTATATATTGAAGTTCCTGCGGGACAGTCAGTCTGCCATTTTATGGGACAGCCACAGGAAACCCGCCATATGTGGCTCCAAAACGAGCAGGCCATCATTTCTCCTCCTTGGTCTATTCACTGTGGTTCAGGTACTAGCAGCTATACCTTCATTTGGGGCATGGCTGGCGAAAATCTTGACTATGGTGATATGGATGATTGTGCGCCTGATGAATTGCGGTAAATTTCAGGCCAAATCATACTTTCATTTTAACTTAAATTTTCATTTTTATTTCCCCCCCCATGTTCACCCTTAATGGAAAAGTCGCCATCATCACAGGTGGCGCAGGCGTGCTCGGTGGAGCGATGGCCGAAGGCCTCGCATTAGCAGGTGCAAGAGTTGGCATTTTGAGCAGAACAGAAAGCAAGGTTTTGCAAAAGGTCCAGGAAATAGAAGCCCTGGGGGGGGAAGCAATGGTGTTGGTGGCCGATGTATTGGATGAGGAACACTTAAAAAGGGCCAAAGATAAAATCCTGAAGGAATGGGGCCGAATTGATATGTTGATCAATTCGGCAGGCGGGAATATGAAGGGCGCGACCATCATGCCTGACCAAAATGTCTTCGACTTATCGATGACTGATTTTGCGAAAGTGACAGATTTGAACCTGAAAGGCACCATCCTGCCCAGTATCATTTTTGGAGAGGCAATGGCCAATCAGAGGCAGGGATGCATCATCAATATCTCTTCTATGGCTGCTCAGCAGGCCATTACGCGAATCCTAGGCTATTCTGCCTCAAAAGCAGCCATTGACAATTTCACGCGATGGATGGCAGTAGAAATGGCTCAGAAATTTGGGGAAGGGATTCGGGTAAATGCAATTGCGCCAGGCTTTTTCATAGCGGAGCAAAACCAAAAATTGCTATTGAATGAGGACGGGAGCTATACTGACCGCGCCAAAACCATTATCCAAAATACCCCAATGAAACGATTCGGCGAACCTGAAGAGTTGATCAGCACTTTGCTATGGCTGTGCAGCGATGCTTCTTCATTTGTGACTGGGATTATTGTCCCAGTTGATGGGGGGTTCAGTGCTTTTTCGGGGGTTTAACAATGTCATAAAGTTAAAAATTGCCACGGATTTCACGGATTTCACGGATTACGCAGATTAGAAAAGAAATCAGTGAAAATCCGTGTAATCTGTGGCTTATTTCTTAACAGAGCAGCAAGATCCCATAAGAGGAAAAAATTGAAGTCATGCAAAAACTTGAACAAACTTGGCGGTGGTATGGTCCTGACGACCCCGTGTCATTAAGCGATATCAGACAGGCAGGTGCTACTGGCGTCGTCACCGCCTTGCACCATATTCCGAATGGCGAAGTTTGGCCTGTAGAAGAAATCAATCAGCGAAAAGCAATTATAGAAGCCGCAGGATTGACCTGGTCTGTAGTAGAAAGCATTCCAGTTCATGAAGACATCAAACGGGCCTCAGGGCAATATGAGAAGTATATAGAAAATTATAAACAAAGCATCCTGAATCTGGCAGCCTGCGATATCCGGATTGTGACCTACAATTTTATGCCCGTATTGGACTGGTCAAGGACGGAGTTGGCGCATAGGATGCCAGACGGTTCTACGGCTTTGTTTTTTGAAAAAGCGGCTTTTGCAGCTTTTGATGTCCATATCCTAAAACGCCCAAATGCCTCGGCAGACTATGATGAGGCTACCTTGCAACAAGCTGCCCAGCGCTTTGCCGCTATGACACTAGCCGAGCAGGAAAAATTGACGCAAAACATCATCGCAGGATTGCCGGGCGGTACCACCGAAGGGGTAGGGCAATTGGATGCATTTCAAGCGATCCTTGATACCTATGGAGGCATAGACGCCGTTATGTTGCGAAATAATCTCCTTTTCTTTCTACAAGCTATTATCCCTACAGCAGAAAAAGCTCAGGTAAAAATGGCCCTTCATCCCGATGATCCGCCGTTTCCGCTACTGGGTTTGCCACGTGTGGTAAGCACAGAAACAGATGTGCAGGCTATTTTAGATGGAGTCGATTCTCCAAATAACGGCCTGTGCTTTTGCACGGGTTCGTATGGCGTTCGCCCCGATAATGACTTGTCCCAGATGATCGAGCGATTTGGCGATCGTATTCACTTTATCCACCTTCGAGCTACCAAGCGCGATGATAACGGCAATTTTTTTGAAGCCAATCACCTGGAGGGTGACGTGGATATGTATGAAGTGATGAAGCGGTTATTGGTTGTGGCAAATAAGCAAAGAGTGGCCATTCCTATGCGACCTGACCATGGCCATAAAATGCTTGACGATTTGCATAAAAAAACAAATCCAGGCTATTCTGCCATTGGGCGGTTAAGAGGGCTGGCAGAATTGAGGGGATTGGAATGGGGGATTCTAAGAAGTGCTGAAAAGACCCCGTAGGTTTCGAAAACCTACGGGGTCTCCCTGGCTAAATTAAGGCCCGTATAAATCTCATTATTCGATGAATATTATTGAGCTACATCTACATGATCAAACCGTTTTTAGATAAAAACTTCCTCCTCCAAAATAAGACCGCAGAGCGTCTATACCACGATTATGCAGCGTCATTGCCCATCATTGATTACCACAACCACTTATCCCCCGAGGATATCGCTACGGACAAAAATTTCCTGACGCTCACGGATATTTGGCTAAATGGTGACCACTATAAATGGCGCGCGATGCGCGCCAATGGCATTGATGAAACTTTCATTACAGGCGATGCAAGCGACCAGGAAAAATTCCTGAAATGGGCCGAGACCGTTCCCTATACCATGCGGAACCCCTTATACCATTGGACCCACCTGGAGCTACAGCGCTATTTTGATATTCACGAACTACTGACGCCCCAAACGGCCTCCAACATCTATGAACGAGCCAATGCGCAATTACAAACGCAGGCCTTTTCGGTGAAAAATTTACTCAAAAAGATGAAGGTAGAAGTGGTATGTACGACAGATTATCCTACCGACACCTTGGCCTACCATCAAGCCTATAAAGATCAAAGGACTTCGGATAGTGAGCTGAACATGCTGCCGACGTTTCGTCCTGACAATTTTCTGGTGATCAATAAGCCCGATTTTCTAAGTTGGGTAGAAAAATTAGAAGAGGCCACGGATAGTTCTATCAGGAAGTTTGACGATTTATTGGCAGGGCTAGAAAACCGGATTGATTTTTTCCAATCGCTGGGGTGTCAGCTGGCAGATCACGGGTTGAGCCAGCTTTTTGCTGTTTCCTTTACCTCAAATGAGCTGAACCAGATTTTCACCAAAGTCATTCAAAAACAATCCGTTTCCCCGCAGGAAGCGGCCGTCTTTCAAACAGGTCTGCTCCACCAGCTCGCTAAGATATACCATCAGCGAGGCTGGACCATGCAATTTCATTTAGGCCCCATTCGCAATAATAATGAGCGGCTGATGCAATCGGTGGGGGCTGACGTAGGCTGCGATAGCATCGGAGATTTTCCCCAAGCAGAAGGACTTTCGGCTTTTTTAGACAGCCTAGATAAGGAAAATAAATTGCCAAAAACCATCCTCTATAACCTCAATCCGAGGGACAATGAGCTGTTTGCCACCATGATGGGCAACTTTAATGACGGGTCCCTACCAGGAAAGATCCAATGGGGCTCTGCCTGGTGGTTTTTGGATCAAAAGGATGGGATGGAAAAACAACTCAACACCCTGTCCAATATGGGCTTATTGAGCCGTTTTATTGGGATGCTTACAGACAGCCGAAGCTTTCTTTCCTTCCCTCGCCACGAATATTTTCGTCGCATCCTTTGTAACCTGATCGGACAGGATGTCCACCATGGAGAACTCCCCAATGACGAAGCTTGGCTTGGTAAGATGGTCCAAGATATTTGTTACCACAATGCCAGGGGGTATTTTCGATTTTCCTAAGTGGGGATGCCTAAAGGGAAAAATGCAGTATAGTTTGTTTTAAGAAACTATATGGGGCTGGTTTTGGGTTTCTCTTCCCTAAAAATTCTCAATCTGTGTTACAAACAAAAAAGCAGTCACGCCATTTCTGGTGTAACTGCTTGATAATCAGTGTGGGAACTACTGGACTCGAACCAGTGGCCCCCTGCTTGTAAGGCAGGTGATTATTGGTTTTATATGGTTCGATATGAATTATAAAATACTGAATATCAATCGATTATTATATTGAATAGATCAATTCGGTACATATTTATCCAAAAACCGTGTGCAAATGGTGTGCAAATTTTTCTTATCTTTGATTCACCATGAGTACGAATATAACCATATCGCTGGACAAAAGACGGAAAAAATCCGACGCGACTTATCCCATCGTTTTCCGTATTGGCCATCATCGAAAGACACTTGCGATCCCTACAGGATACTTCATCCCTGAGAAAGATTGGGACGCGAAGCGAAGGGAGATCAAGAAGACCTATAAAGGTGTCAGCTCTGTGAGCAGAGCCAATAACAAACTGATTCGCGAGCGTGCGGAGATGCTAGATAAGATAGAGGTGCTTAGGGCTGAGGATAAGCTCGATGCCCTAACCGTCAAAGACCTCAAAGCCTACCTCGTCAAAAAGACCAACACGACCTCCATTTTTGTCTTCACGGAGCAACTCATCCAAGATTTAAGGAAGGCCCAAAAGTTTGGCAATGCCCGTAACTACGAAACCGTCTTGGGCGTGATGAAGAGTTATTGCCGTGATCAGGGCAAAGATGATCTGCTTTTTAGAGAGATAAACTATCGCTTCTTAAAAGAATTTGAGCATGCCCATTTGGCAAAAGGAAATTCTATCAATGGCCTTTCTGTCTACCTGCGAGCGATCCGCGCCCTCTTCAATAAAGCGATCAAGGAAGGGATCGTCAAACAAGAGAGTTATCCCTTTAAACAATACCAAATCCAATCAAAGCCCACTCAGAAGCGAGCCATTACCTTAGAGAAACTCCAGCGTATTGTAGAGCTAAAATTGGAAGAAGGAACTAAGCTCTACCATTACCGCAACTACTTTATCGCCTCCTACCTCCTATGGGGCATCTCCTTTATAGACTTGGCATTCCTCAGAGTTGAAAATATCAACAATGACCGTGTCAAGTTTCGCCGACGCAAAACGGAGAAGCTTTATGATATTCGCATCACCAGACAACTAGCAGAAATCTTAGCCTATTATGCCGAAGGTAAAGAAGCCACTGACTTTATCTTCCCCATCATCAGAAGAGATGGCCTTGAGAAGCAGTTGAGAGATGTCAAATGGGTCCGCAAGAAGTACAACAAAGGCCTTCGAGAAATTGCGGAGATGTGTAAAATCGAGGAGAAATTGACCTCCTATGTGGCACGGCACTCTTTCGCGACTCAGGCGATTTTGAATGAAATCCCCATCAAGGCGATTTCTGAGATGTTGGGGCATAGTGACCTGTCTACTACGCAGGTGTACCTCAAGTCGCTTCCGACGAATGTGTTGGATGATTATGCAGATCGGTTGGGGTTGGGGTGATGGGACAACCTGCCGGATTCGGCAGGTTTTTGAGGTGAGCATCAAAGTCAAATAATGCTACGATCTAATGGCAAAGAAGAGACAGACGATTTCCCTACAAGGGACTAAGGTATCGGTTATTAAAAGTGGAGAGGATGATTATATTTCTCTTACTGATATAGCCAAATTGGGCAATAAGGAAAGTGAACCTCGCTTTCTTATCCAAAACTGGATGAAAAACACCAATACGATTCGATACCTTTACCATTGGGAGCAATTACACAACCCCAAGGTAAACCGTGTGCATTTGCACACGGTTTTAGAGAACGCAACCAACAATAGGCTGACGATGTCACCTACAAAGTGGATTGAGTTGATTGAAGCCATTGGACTTGTTTCTAAAACAGGGCGAAACGGCGGGACCTATGCTCACAGAGACATCGCGATCAACTTCTGCTATTGGCTCGATCCCATTTTCCAGATTTACCTGATAAAAGAGTACCAACGCCTTAAATCCGAAGAGGCGCAACGACAAGGCCTTAAATGGGACTTAAGAAGAGAGCTAACCAAAATTAACTATCGCCTTCATCAGGAAACAGTTAAGCGGTTTCTTATTCCCAAAGATTGGGGAGATAAATACAAGACCTCGGGTATCTATGCAAATGAAGCTGATATGTTCAATATTGCTGTTTTTGGGATGACAGCAAGCGAATGGAGAGATCAAAATCCTAGAGCAAAAGGCAATATCCGTGACCATGCCAGTGAACTAGAACTACTAGTGCTATCGAACCTTGAAGCGATTAATAGTGAATTGATCAAGGATAAGGTGTCAGCCGAAGAGAGGCTGATGAGATTGCGAGTGGTAGCCCAGTATCAACTGATCATCCTCAAGGATGATGTGGGCTTGAAGCGACTGAAGCCACCTGGGGAGGTGGAATGAATAGCAATCAAACAATGTTTAACTCAAGTTATCCTCCATTAGTCTAATTAGGTCAAAATATTTCTTACCTGTGATTTGATCCTTAAGATATTCCTCAAAGAATTCATGAATTGATGAATGAAATTTAGAATCTTCTATTTCAGCTCCCATTTCTACTAACAGAACAGGGAAGGAATGTGGAAGTTCATTTGTTTCCCCAATGCCAAATCCAGGCAACAACTTAAATCGAGAAGCGGGGCGATTTCCGGGAATATAAATACTGGCTTGTAAACCTGTGGGGTGGCCTCCTTCGTTTAGGTGTTCAATTTTGATGTGAATAGACCTAGGTCCTGCTAGAGAATAAAGGCCCCCATATTTTGATCCATAAATATCTAGTTTTACTTGACCATTATTCTCCAAAACAATAGTTCCTTTTCTTGTAATACCTCCTAGGCTCTTATAATAGAAAGAGTATTCTCCTTCATATATTCTTGTTTCGTGGTCTTTAGCTAGATCATCGAGGGATTCGATCAGGTTGATTTCTGCATGAACACTGGTATACGCTAAATAACGGAATATTCTTGGATCATCTGGTTTACCCATTTTAGCTACTGCGGCGTCTCTATTTTCTACCTTTTCAATAATCGATTTACCAGCAATTGGCGCTCCATCCTTTCCTCTAATTGCCGTATAGGTCCCCGTACAAATAGGACGCCATCTAGAACTTGGTCCAAATACATAGGTTTGGAGAGATTTAAGTTTTACTCCAGTATTAATCTGATCCTGTTCAATAAATAGATAGGATCCTATTTGCACATATGGGCCCTCCCAAGTAACCTTGTGTTCTCCTCTGTCATAGACTTCTAGTTTGGAATGCTTTCTGCCTTTAAAAGTCAATATACCTTTTCCTAAATCAAACATAGGAGCCATAAAGAAATAAAGCACATAATAAATAGTAGAGTCCACATTTTGAGGAGGTGATAAATCCTTTGGAAATATGAAATCCTTACTTTCTTCATCAAAAGTCAAATTATAGGCTGTACAGATACTTTCAAGTATATCTTGCATGGTACGACCTCCAATGAGATCGGTGTCTCTATTTTTGTGAGCTGAAAAATTTCGGGCTTTGCTTAGGTAGGGATAGTCCAGAGCTACTTGCACATTTTTAGTGGTAATACCGTGGATTTTTAGCTGTTTCAATACACTATTTATTCTGCTAGAGGCCTCATCATTTGATAAGGATGCGAAGTTGGTATGGGTAGATTCCATCGTATTTTTAATGAGAAAATTTTTGAAACTTTCTGTATGTATTTTTATCAGATGTAATGTAAGGAATATTTTTACTTGATCCGATTATTTGTTAAGTTAGTTGTCGATAAAACAATTTCAAAACACTTTTTGAAATATTACAAGCAGGCACCTTTATATGTTCTTTCTTTCGCTCTTAAGTATGGTACGGGGGATTTGAGAAATCCCGAAAAAATCGTTCTTTGTTTAGATGAAACTCAATATACTGAATCTGGTAACAGATGAAAAGTGTTACGGCTATCTTCGGTCTGTACGGTGGGAAGACGGCGTTTACTGTCCATCTTGCCAAAAGATCGATGTGGTAAAAAATGGTCTTAGCAGTCACAATGAATTTATCCATCGATATGAATGTAAAAGTTGTGGGACAGGCTTTAATGACTTGAGTGGGACAATATTTTCCCAAAGTAATAAGCCTTTAAAAGTATGGATCATTGCGCTGTATTTTCTGGGCTTGAATTTGTCGAACCGCCAAATTGCTCAGGAGTTACTCGACTTTTGCATTAGGTTCTAAGGTACTGAAAATGAGGGATTAAACCTCTGGTTCTTTGAAAGATGGAATAAGATATTGCTTGGGAGGCTTATGAGCCACCCACGCCATGGAGAAAGCTAGA
>JAUIKF010000088.1 GCA_030430575.1 Bacteroidia bacterium
CGATAGCCCAGGCAATTCGCCTGAGCTACACAAGATAGAACAGCCAATGGCATGCCCTTCTTAAGTTTTAACAAATGTATCGAATTTTTCTCACTTTTTTCTTGCATCGTAACACAGTACCTTGAACGCCCTTCTTTCCTCCGAACGCCTCCTTTATAGCAAATTCATCGCTGATGATTTGCCCTACTATCTTAGTTGGTGCACAGACGATGCCGTCATGGAATTTATCACTGGCAAGGGGCTATCGGTAGAAGATGGCAAAAAGCGGTTTGAAAAAGGCATGGCGCTGAGCGAAGCCCATGAGGAAGTCGGCCTATACCTCGTCCGTGCCAGGACAGACCAGCAAGTCATAGGCGTAGCCAAGCTGGTTTATATGAATGCGACCCAGGCAGAAGTGGGTTATGGGCTGCTACCGCCATATTGGGGGCAGGGATATGCTTCCGAAATCTTGCGAAGTCTCATTGATTATTCACAGACCATCCCGCGTATTCACGAGCTGATCGGCATCGTAGATCCGCGTCATAAAGCGTCTATCAAGGTGCTTACAAAACAGGGTTTCGAATTTGATGGAAATAAGCCCTATGAGACCAAAATAGCCGCTTATTACCTCCTAGGACTCCAGCGTATTCCACCAGGGTGATAATAAATATCTTTCCTCATTATGAGAATCCCCTTTTTCTTTGTTCTCCTCCTCAGTCTGGCCTACGCTCAGATGCCTCGCCAAGTCTACTTCGACTATAACTATTTTTTCGTGGCTGCCTCCAATGTCAATATGCGCGAGGCACCTAGCCTAGGTGCTCCTGTCGTCGCAAAGCTCCAGATCGGCGAGCAGCTCAAACGTGTGGAGTTAGAAGAAAGCGCCCGCGATACCATCGGCGGTGTGGCTGATAGGTGGCAGCATGTCACCTATGGCAAAGTCACAGGCTTTGTATGGCGGCCATTGCTGGCGTATGGCGCATTTAAAGCGCGCTCCAATCCCGACATCCTGTTTTTGCTGGCGAATGTAGGGAGCAAAGGGGACAGCATGAAAATCATGATCCTGAAGGCAGGAGAAGTCATCCAAACCGAAACTTTTGCCGCGCGAAAGCATAAGTTGGGGGGATTTACCTCTATTGGGAAAATGGGCCTGGATAATGTGGAGGAAATCATCTGTGTGCAAGAGGTGATGCACTTTTGCGGAGATTATAAGCGAGACATTATGTATGCATGGGATGGGGAAAAATTGCACCATTTCTTCACGGCCTTTGACGGCAGTGAGTCGGATGGCAGCATCCTATCACTTGCCCAGGAATACCTCCTGTTTCCTTCGGATATCGGGGGCAAAAAAGGTTTACTCCTTTATTACAATGAAACAGGAGACAATTATTCTGATCAGGGGAAAATCCTCGACGATAGGACCTTTAATGGCAAGCCTGTTAGGTATCTTAGCAAAGTCCACAAGCAGTTTTTTTGGAATGGGAAGAAGCTGATAGAGTTGAAGTAGGGCATATGGATTTTGAAGGATGAAGAAATGAGCGCTTATGGAGCTTGCCTCATTGCGACGGACTAAAGTCCAGTCGCAATAGTTTTTTCTCTGTCATTTTACCCTATTTCGACTGGGTTTTAACCCGATTGATTACCCATAAGTATTGGGTAATGGACTTTCAGGATAGCTTTGCGATCCTTTGCTTGAAAACTCCCCTTCCGTTTGCCGCCCCTCTTGAAAAAGGGGCTAACGGTATGAGGTGAAAAATCAAAGATTTTCTATACCAATCGTTAGCCATCCCTCTTGAGGGAGGGAGGGCGTCGCAACGAAAGGGTGGGTTCAAACCCCAATCGATGGCATCCATCGAACTTGGTCAAAGAGGTAAAAGCTTGCTAAAAAGATGTGGGTAATCAATAGGGGTTTTAACCCGTCGCAATGAGGCAAAAAGTCAAATGGGGCTTTCAGGAATAACCTCTTTTTTGAGCTTGAACTTGAAATTGAACTTGAACTTGAGATTTTCCCCTCCCTCATCATCATCATGAATTCTTTTCAGCGTCTAGGGTTGGCGCGGCTACAGAATCTGAGTACCTTTTGTCTCAAAAAAATGGACATCTCAATCTGGTTCGAACGCACCTTTTCTCCTGTTCCTGACAACGGTTTATTGCCAGGCGTCCTAGAACGCTTGGAAGGGACGCCTATCAGGCTAGAAGCGAAATTTAAGACAATTCCTCCTACGCTTTTCACCGAAAAAAAAAAGGAGAAATGGTCCATTCTTGAGCACCTGGGCCACTTGGATGACCTGGAGCCGCTGTGGCTTGGCCGTGTACACGACATTATAGCTCGAAAGGAGATCTTGCGACCTGCCGACCTCAGCAATACCAAAACCCACGAAGCTAATCATAATGCTGCTGATCCAAATGAGCTGCTTGCGACCTTTAAGCAGCAACGCGCTCAACTTGTGAAAGCCTTTAGGGCACTTTCTCCTGCCGACCTTCTCCATGTGCCGCTACATCCACGGCTTATGAAGCCCATGCGCGCCGTGGACCTCGCCTTTTTTGTGGCGGAGCACGATGACCATCACCTCGCCCACATGACGAGGTATATGCGAAATGGGTAGGCCCTTACTCCTCTTCTTCTTTTTTGTCATAGGAAAATTCTTCTTCCTCTTCGGCATCCTCCACCGCGACAAAATCGTCGGGAACGGCTTCCTTTTTATAAGTCAATACAGGCGTATTGTCATCATCATCATCCAACGTGATCGGCTTAACAGCAGGTTTTCGGAAAAACACATCTTGAGAGCGCTCTACTTTTATTCGAAGCCCTGATAGTTCTTCTCCATTTAGCTCGTCGATGGCTTCTAGTGCATCGCGTTCACGGTCCATTTCAATGAAACACAGACAGGTCGCATCCCCAGGATGACGAAAAATCTTAACGGAATCGACTTCTCCAAACTCCTCAAAAAGATCGAGGAGCATCTCTTTTGTCACAGTATTGATGAGATTTGATACACGCAATCTCATGATAATGAATAAATTAAGTGTATAGGGTTAAGAAAAAGGATTACACGAGTGTTAATTTCCCTAAAAAGTTAAGAAATTGAGCTGACATGCCAGATATATTTGTCAATATTTTTACGGTTTTGACCCTGTTAGGCGTAGGGCAAGCAGCCTTTCTGATCATGCTGCTTCTCAGTTTCAAGCAGCGAGATATACTCCCCAATATCTTGCTCGCCTTCCTATTATTTGACTTCAGCATCGGCCTGTTGGGGACGACATTGGGGACATCAGGTTATTATGAGCGGTGGCCTCATCTGATCCGGATAGGCGAGCCTGTAGTCTTTATGTATGGCCCCTTATTGTACTTGTATGTGCGGGCATTGGTAGGGAAAAAGTGGCGCACCACGGACTACCTGCACTTTCTGCCTTTTGTGATCACGGTGGCTCTATTGATCCCCTTTTTTCTAAAGACAGGAGCGGAAAAAATTGCTTTTGTAGACCAATACTTCAAGCAACAAACCCTCGTCGCCGAAGCATTTGGCATGGTCAGTATCCGCCAGGTCCATTTATTGGTTTATATCTTCTTGTCCTTCACGCTTCTCAGGCAGTACGAACGCTCGCTTCGCGACCGGTTTGCCAATGTAGAGCGACTCAGCCTTTCCTGGCTCAATAAACTGCTTTGGGGATTTGCCATCATTGTAGGGGTAACGATCGTCACCTATGCCTTGCTGCTCACAGGCAAGATCAGTCTGCTAGACAGCAATATCATCGCTTCGGTCATGGCTGCTATCGTCATCTATGCGATAGGGTTTCTGGGCTTCCGCCAGGCGCGCGAGCGCTTGCGGTGGGAACTGCAAGGCCAAGAACTACCGAAGGTAGCACCAGTAGAAGCGCCCAAGGTACTCCCCTTTCCAGACGCTGCTGCGGCCCAGCACCTTCAGCAGCTTGAGCAGCTGATGGAAGAAGAAAAGGTATTTACCGAAAGTGATTTATCCCTCAATACCCTCGCCCAATACCTCGACATCCAACCCTACCAGCTGTCCCAACTTCTCAACCGCAGTCTCCAGCAATCCTTCTTTGATTACATCAATCATTACCGCATCGAAGAAGTGAAACGACAGCTCCGCGACCCTCAGAGTCAGCGGTTCACCATCCTCTCCGTCGCCCTCGACGCGGGCTTCAACTCCAAATCGTCGTTCAACGAGACCTTCAAGAAGTACACGGGTATGACGCCTTCTGCTTATAGGCGAAGCCTGTAAGATGAAGAGAAGTTCAAACTCAAGTACAAGCTCAACCTCAAGTACTCTTCTCTTATTGAACTTGTACTTGAATTTGCGCTTGTACTTTTCCTCCCCCCGTCCTGATTCCCAATCAGGACGTCCAGATTCGCAAATCTGTACGTCTTAGGTCGTTTTTCGGCGTAGGTTTGAGTACTTATGAAAAAACTCAAAACCGAAATCATCATTGACGCACCTGCAACTGTCATCTGGGAAGTCCTCATGGACACTGACAGCTATCACCAGTGGAATCCCTTTATCCAGTCCATCAATGGCACCCTTAAGGTAGGGGAAAAACTAGCTGTATTGATCCAGCTAGAAGGGAAAAAACCGCAGCTATTTCGCCCTCGGGTTCAAGTTGTGGAAACAGCACAAGAGTTTCGCTGGCTGGGACACCTGTGGGTTCCAGGTTTATTTGACGGGGAACACCATTTCCAACTGGAACAGGTTTCAGCGACACAAACACGCTTTCGTCATGGAGAGAACTTCCGAGGCATCCTCAGCGGCCTGATCATGAACATGGTCGGTGAGGAAACACGCCAAGGCTTCGAAGCCATGAATGCTGCGCTGAAACAGCGAGCGGAGCGAAAAATAACGGCATGATATCCCAAATTGACTCCAGAACACGTGTTAGGTCTACCCACCACCATGCCGATAGACCTAACACGTGTTGAATCCCTTTAACCTTTCATAAAATCAAAAACATTCATCCAATGAAATCACAAAAACTGCTTCGCAACACCTTGAAGATCAACGGCTTTTTCTCCCTGCTCTGCGGCATCGATTTGCTGTTGTTCAACACCTTTTTCATGGACTTGCTCCATGTTGAACATGCCCTCGTCCTGCCCATTCTGGGAGGCGGCTTAATCTTCTTTGCTGCCACCGTCCTCTGGACGGCTTATGGCAAGCCCATCAAGCCCGCCATGGTCTGGTCTATTATTTACCAAGACATTGCTTGGGTCGTGGCTAGTGCCATTGTGGTGATTGGACAGTTCTTTGCGCTCAGTGCGATCGGCTATGAGTTGATCATCATTGTAGCCGTACTAGTGGGGGCCTTTGCCTTTTTCCAATATAGAGGACTAGAGACCGCGAGGTCCTAAGAAGGACCGCTCGCTTCGCTCGCTGCGGGAGGCGAGACCGTTCGAGGCTAAAGCCTCTCACTGCGAGACCGCTCGGCTCGAAGACTCGCCTCGCTCCGAGACTAAAGGCATTTTCTTTCTCTTGTCTCGTAGCGAGCCTGAAAGGCGAGCGGTCTCGCAGTGAGTGTCGAAGACGCGAACGCTCTCGCCTCTCGCAGCGAGGGCTGAGTCTTCGAAGCCCGAGCGGTCCTTCGACAACGCTCAGGACAGGTCTCAGTTAGCGAATTCAAACTGGGCCACCACGACATTAAAAAAATGTCGTCGATTGGGGTCTTCTTCATCCAGCAAATAAGCATATTGCAGGCCCCCATTCACCTGAAACAGGCGAAATAGGCGGAAGTCCAGCAAGATCTCTGCGCCTGCCGACCGCATCATCTGGTGTGCGCCTACAAGGGTGCCTTGTGCATGGTCATAGAAAAAATTACCTCTGATCCGCTGGATAAAAGCCACCGAGCCCAACGAAAGATCGGGGTAGGCAATCGGCAATTCATAATTAGCAGATACCTTATACAGGTCCTCATAGGGCGCGGCCTGATAGCCTCGGGCCCGATTGAACTGATTGATAAATCGATAAGCATCCACAATGGCTTCTTGCTGGTATGCGCCACCGACGTTGAAGGAATGGTTCCTTGAAAATCCGGGGAAGTACAAATGCCCTACGGCCAAGAGCATCTCGGCCCCATCATCATCCAGGCTCCGCCGATAATTGCCTGCCAAAACTTGGCCCCAGCGGGGCTTCACATGGCGACGCGCGGTAGCGCGGAGGCGAGAGAAGCCGATACTGGCTTGCAGGGCGGGGAATCGTTGGGTGCCTAGCGCTTGATCGAGTGTATCGAGATAGTCTATTTCAAATAGCTGGTAGGCAGCGCCTAGTTCGAGGCTTGATCTATGTGTCCCTTGCGTCAGGTTAAATGGCAACCGAAAACCTGCTGAGAGCATTTTTTCCTGTAATTTTTGTTCAAATACAATGGGGTCTTCTAATCCTTGTTGAAACACCAAGGTTTTGGTCTGCTTTTCCCCCATAGTACCTTCCAGATCGATCAGGGGATATAAACCGGCGTAGGTAAAACGCGCATATCCGCGAAGCGCCTGCTCATTGGTATTGTAAAGTCCACCAATCGTCCCTGTGAGACTGCTCATGATATTTCGGGTGTAAAACTCTGCCCCTAGGTCAGGGTAATTGGGCAGGGGAAACCAGCCATAGAGCTTAAATAAGCCATGGGTGAGCGCATGGAACTTCCGGCTTTTGAAGCTGTCTGCGACAAGTGTCACGGTCAAGTCTTCGCCTTCCTGCGCGAGCGAAGGTTCGTGAAATTGCAGGATGCTTGTCGGAGCGTCATTAAAAGGCACCCAATTGTCGGCCTGTAAGGCCACTTCCTTCACCTCATAGCCGTCGGCTGTATAGTTGCTATATGCGAGTCGCTTCCCATCTGCTGAAACCGCAGGATCAAATGCGCCAAAACGGGCACTGGTGAGTTGGAAGGTCACTTTTGTCTGTGTATTGAGGGCAAAAATATTGTTGATCCCGCCATAGCCTGCTGAATAATACACGGTATCCCCTTTGGCGAATGGGCGACTAAGCGGCACATCGGTAAAGTCAATCAGGGTTTCCCTCTCACCATTTTCTGCATCTATTTTTACCAATGCATTCCCCTTCTTATTGGTCACAATCGATACCAAAGAGGCATTATCTTCTGTCCAGCGAAACTGGGAGAAAAAGTCGTTGTAGGTATTGGGTAAACGGCGAATCTCCTCGCCAGATGTAGCATCGAGGATGACCATTTGATAACGATACTGCTCATCTATCTCAAGAGCTGCGATGAACTCTCCATCGTAGGAAGGCGCTGGGGCAAAGAGGCGGCTCTTATGGGTAAGTTGACGTTTTTTGCCCGTGGAGATATTATATGTTTTGATAACGGAGTAATCACGGTTGACCCATCGTGGATCAAACGCAGACTCTGCCCACGCCATCAAGTCCCCTGCGACGATAAGCCCCTCATGGTCAGTTGTATAGATGCCACGGGTAAAGATCTTTTTTTCACTTGTATCATCCCCTACTTCCCAAAAAGCGCTGATCGCATCAAAGGCCGATTTCTCTACTACCAAATGACCGTTGTTAAGGTAATGGGGAAAGCGATAACTGGTAAAAGTGCCATTAGGGCTTTTCGTAATGGTTTTTCCTTCTCGTAATAGTAAAGCCCTATCTTGGGCCTCAAAGGTAGAATCCAGTTCAGCCATCGTCGCTTCATAGAGCTTGGGTGTGGAATAGCCTGTCAGAGACTTCATGGCTCGGCTGAAGGGGTAGAAAAACCCCTTACGACGATAGGTATCATCGAGGATGCGTTGCCAGATGTCTGGGCCATGCTCCCGCCTCAATTTATTGACCATATAATACCCTGAACGATAGGGATTTGGCACGAAATCGCGGTAGGAAAACCAGTTGCCTTTTTCGTAGCTAAACTGACGCCCCGCCAACCGCAAAGCACGGTATTCCATATTGAAGCTCGGCAAGCGGCCTCGTCCGCCTTTGGAGTAAATGGTCTCAGTGACCACAGCATCTCCCTCACGGAACCAAAGGGGCTGGCCCATTAAGCTATTCAATAGCCAACCCGTCTGCCCCATCAAGACTTGGTAGAATCGCGTAAATCCTTGATTCGCTTTATAAAACTGCTGTGTATGACGATACTCGTGGATGGTAAGTAAGTCCAACCAAGGCGCAGGCCCCAGAAAGGAGTTCTGAGGTGGGGTGAGGTACAGCTCATTACGCCAGGGGGCAGGGGTAGAAAAGCCAGCTGGCAGCGTGGAGAGTGGTTGCAAGATGGTGGGGACCCGCTGGGTATAGCCCTCACCAACAATACTGGTATCACGTAGTCGCATGGCATGCGTAAGCCCCGCCACGCGGTAGGCCAGAGAGTCTAGCCCTTTGGGGTAAATGAATTTACCCGCTGGGGTGTCAAATTGCCGCCATTTGAGGGAGGGTGGATTGAGGCCGATAGCTTCCTGACCGAAGGTCAGAATGGGGAGGAGAAAAATAAGGAGGAGGAGACTGTGTAGGTAATGTTGCTTCATACAGGGGAAGAAAAAGTTCAAATTCAAATACAAGTTCAAGTTCAAGCTCAAGTTCAAGTTCAAGCTCAAGTTTTATACAGTAAGGTCATTTTCTTAGATTGCAGAATATTGAACAAGGATTGATGATTTTTGATGTAAAAAAACCTTCTTCCTTTCAACAATCCTTGTTCTGCCCTTCGACGGAGCTCAGGACAAGCAATCGATATTCTTCAATCATTCAAGCTATTTTCATGAAAAACCAAATAGGTTTTCCATACACCCTATCGACACCCATCAGCCGCCAAACCCTTAGCCAAATTTTCCTTAACTTTCCCATGTGAAGGAAATCCTCAAAAAGGTTCGTCGATTGGAGATCAAAATACGCAGAAGGGTAGAAAATACCTTTGCGGGGGAATACCATACGGCATTTAAAGGCCAGGGATTGGAGTTTGACGAGGTGCGGCCGTACCAATATGGAGACGATATTCGCGCCATTGACTGGAATGTAACCGCCAAGACAGGGCAGGTTCATATCAAGCTATTTAGGGAAGAAAGAGAGCAGACGCTCTTTGTGCTGTTTGACGTGAGTGGTTCGGAAGACTTTGGGATTGGCGATGCCAATAAGCGTCTAGTCGGCACAGAGATCGCCGCTTTACTGGCGTTTTCGGCCTTGAAGAATAATGACAAAATTGGCCTGGCCACTTTCTCCGACCAAGTAGAATCCTACTTTACGCCCCAAAAAGGCCGTAAACACGTCCTCAAACTGGTTCGAGGCCTCTTGACACATCAGCCCGCCAGCCGGCTGACAGATCTGCCACAAGCCCTTGGCTTTATCCAAAAGACCCTCAAACGCCGAAGCATCGTGTTGGTCATTTCCGACTTTATCGATCAAGATTATGAACGGCCCTTGCGGCAATTAGGCAGGAAACATGAGGTGATCCTCATCCGGTTATTTCATCCAGATGAGGTTTTCCGAACGAGTGCAGGCACGGTCCCCATCGTGGACATGGAACGTGGCCGCAGGGTGTGGATTCATGCAGGGGACCTAGGCTATAGGCATCGACTGAAGGCGCACTTTGATGCGGCACATCGGCAGTTGACTAGCTTTGCCAAACGCCACAAGATGGGGTATTTGGCTATCAATACGGTGGAGGATTATTTGCCTGTTTTGGAACGATATTTTAAGCAAAGGAAAAAGCAGAAGCGATGAGGGGGGAGAATTTTGAATGATGAATGTTAAATTTTGAATGAGGAATTAAGCATTGAAAACGCGATTTTATGTATTTCTGATCTTATTGTTTGGCTTCCAATCTGAAAGTTGGTGCCAAGGCGTAAAGGCTGATTTGGCCTTTGGGCGGGATTCGTTTCGGGTGGGGGAAATGGTGCCCCTTCACTTATCAATTCGGCATCGGGCGACAGATGTGGTAGGCTTTCCCGACGTCAAAAGGTCTTTTGGGGTATTCGAAGTGGTCCTGACGACCTACAAGCGGACCCATACCGTCGCGGGTATTTCCAGTGATTCGGTCACTTATCAGGTTCGGTGTTTTGAACTAGCGCCAAAACTCACCCTTGAGTTGCCCTATTTTGTGGTGGCAAATGGAGATACCAATTGGCACACGACGCCTTCTCGTAGCATTTTTCTCAAAGCACATATCGCAGGCCTTCAACCCCAACCGCCCTTTCTCGCTCATAAAGAGGTGATTGCCATAGAAGCACCGCCCAATTATGGGCTATTTTCCTTGGTCATTGGACTTTGTCTAATCGCTTTATTGGGATTGCTGGCAATCCTCAGGAAGCCTATTAGGCGGTTGTTGAAGCGCCTTCAGCTCCAACGCGAATGGCAAAGCCTTCAAAAGCGCCTCAGCAAACTGAGTCAGATGGAGGATCAACCTGCTGGCTACCTCGATGAGCTGAACCATATCTGGAAAGACTACCTCGACCCCAAGGCTTCTCATGCTTTGCGTAGCCTTACCACCACAGAACTGACAAGCCAAATTCTGCAACTAGAAGCAATCAATGAACAGGATGCTCAAGCCTTGCTCGCATGCGCCCAGGCTGGTGATAACGCGATCTATGCGGGACAGCCTATTGACCTTTCGTCCTTAAAAACACACAAAACCGCCACCCAGGCGGTCCTGGAGACGGTTTTGCAGTATCGTTTGGGGAAGATTGATTGATTATTAATTACTGATTATTGATTGAAGATGGCTGAAAAAATATTGGATAGATCAATAATCAAAATGAGATGTCTGCAAAAGGCTCATGATCGATCATGCCATAAGTACGGAGTTCATTGCTTTCGCCTACAGCAGCGATTTCATTGATCGCATGAAAGTTCAAGCCGTCTATCGAGCGCTCAACTACAAAATGGCTGCTATTCTGCTCGGAGGCCGTCGTCCAGTCAATGGCGACCTGGCAGTCAAGGGCCTTTACCTCAAAACTGGCCAGTTCTATCGGCAATACAGGCACAGGCTCTGTCGCCAAGATGCGCTGGTCTGCAGGGGTATTGGTCAATCGTTGGACAATGCCTGAAGGCCATTTGATTTCGATTTCTGAGACGACGGTATTGGTGTCTAGGCCAAAATGAGCGCCCAGATCATCACCTCCCCCTAGGTTGGAGCCGCTACGCGTCTCGAAGTACTGGGAGACGCCATCTGGCGTCGTGACTTTGAGGCGGGAGCCGATGCCGTCGCGATTGGAGGCAACGCCTTCAAGGTCTACAATGAGATAATGTCTACCCGTACTGAAATCATTTCGATATAAAGTGCACGTATCGTCATAAGAAACTACAAATAAATCGAGGTCTCCATCTTTGTCATAATCTGATGTCACCCCTGTACGGCTCATTCGAGGGTCTGCCAAGCCTAATGCAGACGCAATATTGGTGAATGTGAGACTTGGTCCATTGTGGCGAAAAAAATAATCTGGCTGAGAGAATGGCGGAACATCTAAAGCACCAGCTGCTACATATATGTCTAGCCATCCATCCAGGTCAAAATCCAAAAAGCTGGTACCCCAGGTGTAAATCGTTGAAACCTGGGAGCCTGTTAGGGTAGAATCAGCTACATCAGTGAATGTTCCATGATTATTTTTCAACATCATACACCTCCCGATATTGGTGTAATAATAATCTAGCCACCCATCTCGATTATAGTCCCCTACTGCCAAGCCCATCCCATTTTGGCAATGGTTGGCTCCCACCAAAGCGCTGACTTCTGTGAAATTCCAAGTAAGCGGATTAGTCCCTCCATCATTGCGAAATAGCTTGGTAGGTTCAATGAGTCCCGCACCAGAGCCCACCAGACAATCATTGATCAAAAGGATATCTGCATCTCCATCATTATCATAATCTGTCCAGCCAGCAATATATCCTGCCCCTTTTAGGTGAGGCCCAAGTAGGTGAGAAACCTCTGTAAAAGTGCCATCACCATCATTGTGGTACATCATGTCATCTTGTTGTGAAAAGTAAATCCAGATGCCTGCATGCCCTAGCTGAATGTGATTGGAAATATCAAAGTCAAGATAACCATCTCCATCATAATCCCCCCAAGAAGCTGACGTGCCTCTGTAAATCTCCGTCGTATCCAGTTCGGCAGCTCTGGTTACGTCCTGGAAATACAGTCCTCCCATATTTTTATACAATACATCACAAGTGTCAGCATAAGTCACGTAAAGGTCTAGCCATCCATCATTATCATAATCTGCAGCGCTAGCGCCTCCCGCATCTCCGGAGACATTGAGCTGCACAGCTGCCGAGACATCGGTAAAAGTCCCGTTGCCTTGGTTTTCATATAATACATTGGGACCTGACCGAGTGGTCAAAAATAAATCCTGATCATTGTCCCTGTCATAGTCAAACCAAACTGCACTTGTTCCATAATACGCAATGCCGTCTGTTGCACCTACACCTGTATGGGTAAATGAAATCCCTGCAGCAGTATTTACCGGCATAAAAAGGATTGAGCATTTGCAGAAGTTACCGAAGCAATACCCAAAGACAGATAAAGCAAGTAAACCTTTAGCTTTTCGTTTAAATTCATACGTAAGTAATTTGCTTATTTCACAATCATTTTCTTCGTCACCATTTGATCACCAATTGTCACGACACAGAAATACAGCCCAGCGGGCAAATCGTGCGAAATAGCCAAACGGTGACTCCCATTATCCAGGGAATAGGTGATAGGATTTGCCATATTTTTTCCTGTAAGATCTATTATTTGTACCCCCACAACCTCAGCATTTAGGAGTTCAAGCGCTAGCGAAATAGCTCCCTGGCTGGGATTAGGGTAAATCTGAAGACTTTCCCATAAGCAGGGGTTTTTGAATACCGCTAACCGCGAATAGCGGTGATCTCCAGAGATATCTACCTGCCGAAGGCGGTAGTAGGAAGTACCGCGCTGTGGCTTATTATCAGTGAAATGATAAGTTTCTACTTGCTCACTTTCGCCTGCGGCTTTTACCTCGCCCACAGCTTGGAAAGCCATTCCGTCGCCAGACCGCTCCACTACAAAGTGGCTGCTATTGTGCTCTGAAGAGGTCGTCCACCCAATCGAAGCACCACAATTCTGGGCCTGTAATTCAAAGTCAGCCAGTACGATAGGCAATGTCACAGTAGGCTCGGTTACCAGCATGCGTTGGTCCGCAGCGACGTTAGTCAATCGCTGAACCGTTCCGGAAGGCCATTTAATCTCGAGTTCTGAGACCACGGTATTGGTATCCAGCCCAAAATGGGCTGCCAGGTCATCTCCCCCACCTAGATTGGAGCCGCTGCGCGTCTCGAAGTACTGCTTCACACTGTCAGGGGTCGTGACTTTGAGGCGCGCACCGATGCCGTCGCGATTGGAAGTGGTGCCTTGGAGATCTACCAGGAGGTAGTGCTTTCCATTGTTGACATCATTTCTATACAGTTTGCACGTGTCCTCAAAAGTAACTACAAATAAGTCTAAGTCTCCATCTTGATCATAATCAGCAGTAACGCCTGTACGGTTTCTGCTTGAATCTGCTAGTCCACTTGCGAAGGCAATATCCGTAAAGGTCAAACTTGTCCCATTGTGATGAAATAAATGATCAATTTGCGCACTAGGAGGAGCATGTAATTGTCCCGCAGCTACATAAATATCAAGCCATCCATCTAGGTCAAAGTCAAAAAAACTAGTCCCCCAAGTGAATATACCTGGCCCTTGCCCCCCCGTTTGAGTAGCGGCAGTTTTGTCCTGAAAAGTACCATTTCCATTGTTTTCAAGAAAACGGCAAGGGCCAATATTTGAGTAGAAATAGTCTAGCCAGCCATCTCGATTGTAGTCGCCAACAGCAAGGCCCATTCCATTTTGACAATGATTGGTTCCAGTAGTTCCACTCACTTCTGTGAAATTCCAGGTTAAGGGATTTGTACCCCCATCATTTCTAAACAGTTTAGTGGGCACATTAAGAATGGTGATGCCGCCAGGTGTACAGTCATTTACCAAAAAAATATCGGCATCCCCATCATTATCAAAATCAGTCCAGCCCCCAATAAATCCATAGCCTTCAGCATGTATCCCCAATAAGTGAGTGACATCTGTGAACGTCTCATTGCCATTGTTATGGTAGAGATAATCAGCCTTGGTGAGAGGAGTAGGCCCAAATCCCATGTGATTGGTCACATATAAATCCAGAAAGCCATCGCTGTCATAGTCCCCCCATGAGGCAGAAGTACCTCTATGATTTTCCCAGATATCAATCCCCGCAGGTCCTGTGATGTTTTGAAAATATTGGCCTCCAATATTTTTGTACAAAATATCCGCTGAATCACAATTTGTCACAAATAAATCTGGCCAGCCATCATTATTGAAATCTGCACTGCTTGCACCTCCAGCATCCCCTATATGGTCTAATTTGAGCATGGCAGAAACTTCCGTGAAAGTTCCATTGCCCTGATTTTGGTAAAATTGATTAGGCCCTCTTCGAGAGGTCAAAAATAAGTCTTGGTCACCATCTTGATCATAATCTAACCACACAGCTCCCGTCCCAAATTCCATCGTTCTATCCAGACCCCCTATGACCCCTTTATGGACAAAATTAATCCCCGCCAAAGTATTGACCTTGGTAAATGGAATAGAAAACTGAGCGATAAGAGGAGAAGGGACCGAAATAATTAACAAAAAACTACAGTACAAGGATACAAATCTGTAGATAGATATGCGCATATAGTATAATAAAGTGAAATTTAATTCAATATCTTATTCCAAAGATATGAAATTATGGTTTCTGCGTCAAAATACTTAGCCAAAATCGGTCCGAAAACCTCTTGGGATCATTTTCCCAAATCATGGGTATTGTCGGAAAAGCCCATCTCAATCATTGCTTGCACATCGGTCCACCGCTCTTGGATATAGGAAGGCAAATCCTGGTCAAATCCCGAAAGACTTTTGAGGGAATAGCCATAATAGATATGGGGAGCAGGGAAAAACTTGGCGAGGTAGTAAATCGCTGAGGAAAAGGGGGTAAAGACAAAGTCTGTCTGGTCTGCCATGGCACCGAATAGCAATTCGATATTGACATTTCGAAAATCTGGGAGGTCTAAGATACTTGCAGACAGGTTTCGTTGTTGGAAGTGGGCTTTGACATGGGAAATGACCTCGGGACTTTGAAGAGGATGAGGTTTGATCAAAAAATGTAATGACTCCGGTGAGGGCACTTTGGATAGGGCTAAGTCTATAAAATAAAGCCAAAAATCCGTCGGTATATTGAACCGTTCCAAGGGTTGAAACAGGAAAAGGGCTAAACGGGTGTCCGCTGCCAAAGGGGCCTGCCAACCTGCATCAAGTCGAAAAACCTCCAGAAATCGTTTCCCTATATCCGCAAATTCATGCGGCGGGATCAGGGGCTGTACAAATTCATTTGGCAGGTTTTGGTGAGAAAGAAACCGGGAAAATGCCTGATCAAATACGGGTCGAAAGAGGTCCCCTTCCTTGTACCATTTGCGAAGGTCCAAGTAGTCTCCCAAGCCATGCTCATAGAAAGCCACTGAGGCAGTTGGAAAGTGCTGGCGAAGCGGTGTTAGCAGATGCAATTCTGGCTGACTATGAATTTCTAGTGCTTCAAAATTTTGTTGAAGCTCAGGGATACAATCTAATATGTCTTCGAGTAGTTGAGCTTGTGTCCGCTGCTTTTTGACTTTATATAGGGCTTGATATATTTGTTTAAAGAAAGGCCGGGTCTTATAAGCCCTTGTCAGGCGCTTGACCAGACCTGGTGCGGTGGACGCTGCCTCCCCCAATGGCTGGCTGAAATCATGGATCGCATGAAAATCATGGAGTTTTGCTGCTTGCCTGATGATCTCCACCTGAGAGGACCGTGCCGGGCGGGCATCTATCAGCAGTAAGTCCAGGGTGTCATGGGAAGTTCGGGCTGCATATATGCCCATATATGCCGTGGAGAGGCCTGATGTGGTCAAAAAAAGGCGTAGCTTTTTCAATCAACAAAGGGTCAATGGGTGAATCAAGAATGCATCGGAAGGATGAAACTACTAACTCCTTAGGAAGACCTACTCGCTACTTTTTGCCAGAGCCATTAGATCCCACTTCAGGCAAAGCATTGAGTTTGATGAGGGCATCTTCGGATGCGCGCTGTTCAGCCGTTTTTTTATTCTTTCCCTGCCCTTTTCCCAGCACCAGATCCCCCACCTGCGACTGCACATGAAAGGTCTTATTGGGACCTTCCCCTACCTCATCCAACACCTCGAATTCGAGGATTCCCAATTTTTTCTTTTGCACATACTCGATCAGCTTATTTTTATAGCTGATGATCTGGTTCTCAACCTGGTTCATTTGGATATGTGGATCGATGATCCGGCGGTAGATAAATTTCCGCACTTTCTTATACCCAAGATCCAGATAGACCGCACCGATAAACGCCTCCAATGCATCTCCATACATGGAGCGGTTGACAGAGCCGTTTTGGTTGTGCATGATCAGATTGGACAGACGCAGTTTTTTGCAAATCTCATTGAGTGACTTGCGATTCACTATTTTGGAACGCATCTCTGTCAAAAATCCTTCGTCCTTGGTCGGATAGATTTTAAACAAATATTCTGCAATCACAGAATCGAGTACAGAATCTCCTAGAAATTCTAGGCGCTCATTACACTCGCGGGCAGACTGTCCTTCTTCGCTGGACTTGCGGACCAGGGAGCTATGTGTAAGGGCAAGATGGTAAAGAAATACTTCCTTGGGCGTATAACCAGAAATGGCCGTGATCTCACGAACGAAATCACGGTCCTTTCTGAAATATTTATTAAAATATTGTCTGGGTGTTAACACTACATCTTATGCTTCAATTTTTTTGAATAGCAAGGTAGCATTATGTCCGCCAAATCCAAAAGTATTGCTAATTGCTACGTTCACCTCTCTTTCTTGGGCGGTATTGAAGGTATAATTGAGGTCACAATCAGGATCTTCTACGCTGTGGTTGATTGTCGGAGGGATAACGTTATGCTTCATCGCTAGGATAGAAGCAATCGCTTCAATAGCTCCAGCCGCTCCCAGCAGGTGACCTGTCATAGACTTGGTAGAGCTGATATTCAGCTTATAAGCATGCTCTCCAAAGACATTCTTGATGGCATTTGACTCAGCAATGTCCCCTACAGGTGTCGAAGTTCCATGAACGTTGATATAGTCTACAGACGATAAGGGGAGGTCTGCATCTTGTAGTGCCAAGGTCATGGACCGTTCGGCTCCTTCACCGCTAGGTGCGGTGATATGGAAAGCATCAGCTGTCATTCCAATTCCAGCAAGCTCGGCATAGATGGTCGCCCCGCGATTCATCGCATGCTCGTAGGTCTCTAAAATCAGACAGCCTCCGCCCTCTCCCATGACAAAACCATCGCGGGTCTTGTCAAATGGCCTACTAGCAGTTTTGTAGTTATCGTTATTTTCGGAAAGGGCTTTCATTCCATTAAATCCCCCTATTCCGACTTCAAGTATCGCTGCTTCGGACCCTCCAGCGAGCATCACGTCCGCATACCCCTGCTTGAGGAGCATGTAAGCATCGATGATACAATTGGACGAAGTCGCACAAGCGGAAACACTTGAATAATTGGGACCTTTCAATCCATGCTTGATAGAGATATTGCCTGAAGTCAGGTCAATGATCATCTTTGGAATGAAGAAAGGGTTGAATCGCGGGGTTCCGTTCCCTTCCACAAAGTTTTTCACTTCTTGCTGGAAGACATTCATTCCGCCAATCCCAGACCCCATGACCACGCCGACTCGGTTGGTATCGGTTTGTTCTAGGTTGAGGCCTGAATCTTTCAGGGCCTCATCGGCAGAGACCATCGCATATTGACAGAAAGGGTCCAGTTTTCTGGCCTCCTTTCTGTCGAAATGATTTCTGGGATCAAACCCTTTCAATTCGCAAGCAAACTTTGTCTTAAATTTTGATGCATCAAAATTGGTAATCCAATCGGCACCACTGACACCGCCTGCCAGCCCTTGCCAATAGGAAGGGACATCTAAGCCTAACGGCGTCAGTGCGCCAAGGCCAGTGACCACTACCCTTGGTTGTCTCATGTGAATGGGGATTAATTTTAGGTATTGCTAGAAATATAGTCAATCGCATCTTGAACTTTAGCGATCTTCTCGGCTTCTTCGTCAGGAATCTCGATTTTAAATTCTTTTTCGAATTCCATGATCAATTCAACTGTATCGAGGGAATCAGCGCCGAGGTCATCTGCAAAGCTAGAATCTGGCTTAACTTCAGCAATCTCAACTCCGAGCTTATCTGCGATGATGTTTGTTACTTTATCTTGAGTAGATGACATGTGTTTAACGGTTATTTGGTTAGTAGAAATTAAAAGAAAAATGTCAATTAGATAGGTGTTATATAAGCTTATTTAGCATTATTTGCGAGGTATTCAATGGCATGCCCTACTGAGACGATTTGCTCTGCAGCTTCATCAGGAATAGTGATTTCGAATACTTTTTCAAATTCCATAATCAGTTCAACTGTATCGAGTGAATCTGCTCCGAGATCATTTGCAAAGCTTGCTTCCTTCGTAACTTCAGTTGCTTCAACGCCTAATTTATCGACGATGATGGCAGTTACCTTTTCTGAGATTGTTGACATGTGCTTTTTGTTTTTTTGATGGATAATAGTTCATTCTGTCCTATTTAGATATGGCTTAGAATTTACTATTCTTTAAAATTCGTGGCAAATATAATACTTTTTGTGTTCTTGCAACCCTAGGAAGATACTTAATTACTTTTGTACTTTTGTTTTTTGCTGCCACGGATGCTACTTCATTCTTTATTTTTTCCAAAAATCTCAAATTATATTTTCTTTTGAAAAGACCAGTTTTCAGCCGTACCAAGATTGTAGCGACCATAGGGCCAGCATCTCAATCCAAAGAGATGCTCCAAAAAATGATCGAAGCAGGCATGAATGTCGCCCGCCTAAATTTTTCTCATGGAAACCATGAGCAGCATGCCCGGCAAGTCAACTTGATACGCGACTTCAATGAAAAACTTGATGCCAGGGTCGCCATTCTACAGGATTTACAAGGCCCTAAAATCCGGATGGGAGAAATCGAGCCTCCCTTTCAGATCAAAGTAGGGGATGTCCTTACCTTCCGGACGGATATTGAGGAAGTAGTAGATGGTATGCTCCCTATTCAATATCCCGCCTTTGCTGAGGATGTAGAAGCAGGAGAACCGATCCTCGTAAATGATGGCAAAGTAGAACTGCGGGTATTGGAGACAAATAAAGTCAATGAGGTCAAGTTGTTGGTAGAATTTGGCGCTGAGATAGCCAAACGCAAAGGAGTCAATCTCCCCAAAACGCATCTTTCAACCCCCTCAATCACGGAAAAAGATACCTATGACCTCAAATTTGCGGCGAAACATGGGGTGGACTGGCTCGCGCTATCTTTTGTTCGCTCGGCAGATGACATCAAGTATTTGAGGCATTTGCTTTTGCGGAGCTTTGTGGAAGATCTTGGAAAGACAGAGGAAGAGGCGAAAGCGGCGGCCAAAAAGATCAAGATCATTTCCAAAATAGAAAAGCCAGAGGCGATGGACTGTCTGGACGAGATTATCGAAGTATCAGATGGGATCATGGTTGCAAGAGGAGACCTAGGGGTAGAAATTCCTATGGAGGATGTCCCAGCTGCCCAGAAGCGCATTGTTCGCAAGGCCAATAATGCTGCCAAACCAGTGATCGTAGCCACTCAAATGATGGCTTCTATGGTGACGGCCCGGCGCCCTACCCGTGCTGAGGCGAGTGATGTCGCCACGGCCGTAGTAGATGGAGCAGACGCAGTCATGCTCAGTGAGGAGACCGCTACAGGGGATCATCCTCCCCTCGTCATCAAAAGCATGAAACGCATCATCAAAGGGGTAGAGAAAGAGGACAAAAGCCTGTTCCATAGAAATATGGAACTGACGGGAAAGGAAATTCAAGTCGAGGGGAGGTCTATTATAATTGCAGCCTGTTCCTTATCCAAAAAAGTAAAGGCAAAAGCCATAGTGGTCATGACACGGTCAGGCTATACCGCCTTCCAGATCGCGCGCTCTCGTCCCAAAGCAGATGTATATGCTTTCACAGACAATAAAGAATTGGTGACTACCCTTAACCTCGTTTGGGGCATTCGTGCCTTTTACTTCAAAGGACATGAAAGCACTGATATCGTCATCCCCAAGGTACAAGAAATCCTCAAAGAAAAAGGGTTAATCAAACCTGGCGATACAGTCATCAATACTGCTAGTATGCCGCTTCACACAGTGGGCCATACCAATATGCTCAAAATCACAACCATAGCATAGGGGATACTGATTACTTATGTAAAAATGGAACCTACCCAAATCCCTTTTTCCCTTCCCGATGGATCATCCAATGCCATGACCTGCCATGAAGGCGATCGCCATGGTGCACCAGTCTTTGTGATCCTCCCCGCAATGGGCGTGAAAGCCAGTTTTTATCAGGACCTGGCCGCTGCATTGGCAGGGGCTGGGTTTGTGGCTGTCACAGCGGACTTACGGGGCAATGGCGAATCGAGCGTACGTCCTTCGGCTAAGGTCGATTTTGCCTATCACGACATACTAGACCTAGATTATGCATACCTAGTCAAAGCGGTAAAGGCGCGGTATCCAGGCCGTAAGGTCTTTTTGCTGGGCCACAGCTTGGGAGGACAATTGGCGAGTCTCTACCTCAGTGATCATCCCGAAGGGATAGATGGCCTGATCTTGGTGGCTTGCTGCTCGGTGTATTATAAGGGGTGGAAAGGGTTTGCCCGGTTTCGTGTGTTGATGGGGACGCAGTTTGCGCGCATGGTGTCCTTACTGCTGGGATACTTTCCAGGAAAGACGCTGAAATTTGGGGGGACAGAAGCCAAAGGCGTGATCCGGGATTGGAGTCGACAGGCGCGGACAGGGCGCTATCTGTTGGGGAAAGCGCGGGTGGATTATGATAAAAAATTGGAACAATTGTCGCTTCCTGTACTGGCGATCTCCTTCGAGGTCGATACCCTTGCCCCCAAAGCAGCGGTGGAGCATTTACTCCAAAAATTCTCCCCAAATGCAGCCATCATCCATCATCACCTTCTTCCAGACCATCCAGAAAATGACAATTACCACCATTTTAATTGGCCCAAAAAGCCAGGAAATATTGTGGGGATGATTCAGAATTGGGTGTGAGAAGAGACCGTTCGCTTCGCTCACTTTCAGACCGCTCGCCCTACGGGCTCGCTGCGAGACCGTTCGTCGCTCCGCTCCTCACTGCGAGATCGCTCGAAGACTCGCTTTGAGACTAAAGGCACTTATTTCAAATATGTTGAACCCTCTTTATTATGCATAACCTCTTACTCCTTTTTCTCTCCCTAGTTGCTTGCATGTCTGCATTTGCTCAATCTCCTCAAGGCACTTGTGGCATGGAGATTATCCATGATAATCGCCTGTACACAGATCCTGGCTATGACCAGAAGGTCAGGGAGTTTGACGAATGGGTGATGCGCGCCATTATGCGGGAGCGAAATAATAGTAGTAGAGGTGCTGACACGGCGGTGTTTACCATTCCCGTTGTATACCACATCCTCCATCAGAATGGGGCCGAAAATATTCCCGACGCGAGGGTCTATCAAGAGATAGCCAACCTCAACGATGCGTTTCGCAATGTGGGATTTTATGACCAAGGCGAAGGCGTCGACATGCATGTGGAATTTTGCTTGGCAACAGTGACCCCTGATGGATTTCCCACATCGGGGATAGAGCATATAGAGACGCCTTATGCGATCATCTCTACAGCTCAGGAAAACGCGGAGATGCGAAGGACATTCAATTGGGATCCCAACCGCTACCTCAATGTCTATACAGCCAGGAGCATCAGTTTTGGGGGGGCAGGCATCATTCTGGGCGTAGCGATATTTCCAAGCGATGCAGGAGAACCAGAAGACGGGATTACGATGATGTCCAGCTTGGTTGGTGTACCGACCGATCCTAGAGAAAGTACGGTCATGGCACATGAAGTAGGCCATTATATGGGCTTGTATCACACGTTTCAAGGTCGATGTGGCAATAACGACTGCATGCTCCAAGGAGACAGGGTATGTGATACCCCGCCCGATCACGACTCGGTATTACGAGAAGGGTGTATCATCCATAACAATTGTACTTCAGATGCGGACGACCCGCGAAGCATCAACCCATTTACGACCGATGTCCCAGACATGAACAATAACTACATGGACTATAATGCGGGTCATTGCCAAAATGCATTCTCTCAGGGGCAGCGCGAACGCGTGCGAGCCGTGATCCGCAATTTGCGTTCAGGACTTTTGACAAGTGCTGTATGCAGAATCCCTAGCCCGTATGATGCGGGCATTACGGCTATCGAAAATCCTCCCCTTACGATTTGTTCCCCTAATTTCTTCCCACAAGTGACCCTCACCAATTTCGGATTAGCGCCGCTAACGTCAACGGCGATTAATGTCCAAATAGACGGCGGCCCCGTCTATACAGAGAACTGGACGGGGAATGTGTCCTATACCCAGTCTACTACTATCGCCCTTTCAGGGCAGACTGTCTCGCCTGGGCCACATATCCTTACGGTCTATACCTCAAGTGCGAGTGGGCAAATTGATGCCAATTCGGATAATGATACCTTGCGCATTCCTTTCTACTACACCCCAGAAACTGTCCTTCCCTTACAAGAAGGCTTTGAGCAGGGCATCCCAGACAGTTGGGCTTTGTACAATCCCGAAGGCAATAGCTGGGAGGATGCACCTTATGGCTGTGATTCTGTGTCGGGAGATGCGCGATGTGCCATGCTGGACAATAGCCTGTTCTATGCAGCAGGATACGAAGATGGGTTGATCACGCCTATTATTGACTTGACGGGGGCGGTAGACCCTGCCATGAATTTTGACGTGGCGTTTGGGTTTCGGACAAATGGAGGCAATGCCTCAGATCGGCTGCTAGTCCAGGTTTCGCTGGACTGTGGAGCGACTTTTCTCGAAAGTTCTCTCTACAATAAAAGACGCAACGACCTCGCTACGGCCAACATCAACAATGATACGGTAGCTAAATGGGTGCCTACCGATTGCAATGATTGGCGGAGAGAAACGGTAGACCTGAGGGCGTTTATTGGGCAAAAAATCATGCTGCGGTTTTTGTATAGCAAATCGAGAAATGGCTTTCCTATTTATATCGACAATGTCAATATTGGGGACGGAATAGCAGCCAGTATTTCTCCCAATGCATTGCCCCAGACAGCCTTTCGCTTTTACCCGAATCCCGCAACTGATGGCTTCTATGTCGAGTCGCAATGGACCTCGCCATTAACTGGCCAGATCACCGTAGCGGACATGATGGGGCGGACTGTTTGGAAGGAAGAAATGCACACCAATGGGCGCAGTTGGCGGACCTTTATCAAGCTGCCCACAGCTCATACGGGAATATATTTTATCACAATCGAAACCGCTGAAGGACGGATGAGCAGCAAGGTGGTTATCCGAAAATAGTACAGAAGAAAGAATAAGCCAGTAGAGTAGAGGACTGAAAGTTGTTATTTCTTCCAGTCCCCCCTCATCAAACCGTACGTGCGGTTTTCCCGCATACGGCTTTCTCTATCGGACTTCATTTCAAAGCTTTCGCAGGCTTGTAGAT
>JAUIKF010000015.1 GCA_030430575.1 Bacteroidia bacterium
CTAGAGGAAACATTTCCTCGGCCGTCCGATTGCGACGGCTAAATTTGTCTTGTCCCATAACTTGATTTTTGGACAAAGCTAGCACTTAGAACAGAAGTCAGATAGACGGCTTTCGTGGGACGGATACACTAAAACAAGGATTACGACTCGGTGCCTGCCTTGTGTCGCCAGAAGATCGCGTCTTCATCCTCCTTCAGACCATCTTCCACTAAAACAAGGATTACGACAGCAATCATCATGAGGCGATTGCTTTTCTGGGGAATGATTGCCTTCAGACCATCTTCCACTAAAACAAGGATTACGACCTCATGGCTGTTGGCCACAGGGCAAAGCGTTCTGGTAAATACCTTCAGACCATCTTCCACTAAAACAAGGATTACGACTGTCGTGCCCCTCACCAATCTCGCGCGCAAGGTTATCTTCCTTCAGACCATCTTCCACTAAAACAAGGATTACGACTTTCCAGGATTCCGGCGGTAGGATTGGTGAAGTCGATCCTTCAGACCATCTTCCACTAAAACAAGGATTACGACAAGGTGCGGGTTTCATCGATGCCTCCAGAATTTTTAGCCCTTCAGACCATCTTCCACTAAAACAAGGATTACGACCAGCATACCAAACACTTGATGGTTCCAACCCTACCACTTCCTTCAGACCATCTTCCACTAAAACAAGGATTACGACACACAAGCGTTAACCAGTTCGACACATGGTTTAATCCACCTTCAGACCATCTTCCACTAAAACAAGGATTACGACTATTGTTTTATACCCGCAGAACCCACACCTCCTCCTGGGGAGCCTTCAGACCATCTTCCACTAAAACAAGGATTACGACCCGGCAGGCGGATTGCCAGTGAGTGGAGCTGCGAACTCCATCAGACCATCTTCCACTAAAACAAGGATTACGACACATTTCTACCAATCTGCTCCAGAACTTGAGCTGCTATATCCATCAGACCATCTTCCACTAAAACAAGGATTACGACACATTTCTACCAATCTGCTCCAGAACTTGAGCTGCTATATCCATCAGACCATCTTCCACTAAAACAAGGATTACGACAAGCGAGGATTGTGGAATCAGCCCGGAGGTCTTTCACCTCCATCAGACCATCTTCCACTAAAACAAGGATTACGACTCGGTGCCTGCCTTGTGTCGCCAGAAGATCGCGTCTTCATCCTCCTTCAGACCATCTTCCACTAAAACAAGGATTACGACTGGAAGACAGTCTTGCCTTCCAACGATTTACGAACAGCCTTCAGACCATCTTCCACTAAAACAAGGATTAGTGTGGGGTTCAACAAGACAAATGACAAAGTCATTTAGTGGCAAGTGGCGCGTCGTTCCCTTTTCCAAGGGGAACAGCCTGCCCTGAGCCTGCCGAAGGGGGGGCGGTGCGGAGGGGTTCCACAAGGCAAATGGCTTCGCCATTTTAGTCACCCGTCGGGATTACCCGCAAGCCAACTCACCAGCCAGAAATCCCTCTGAGCATCAATGGCGTGCCAAAACTACTTTGAGCTTGAATTTGAGATTGAGCTTGAATTTGCGCTTGAGTTTGAACTTTCCTCCCCTAAATCTCCCCCGCGTCCCTCAAATACCGTTTGACGGTATTTACTGACTTTCCGACAGCATCAGCAGTATGCGTGATATTCTGGTCCAGGAGGCGGTAGACATAGACGATGTGCCGCTGGATGACCTGTTCAATGTCGAGGGAGGGAGTTGCTTCCTGGGAATAGCTCAAAGGCAGGTGATCGAGGGTGGCAGTTCCATCTTCTACAAAGATGCAGAGATTTGTCAAGACGTGTTCGAGTTCGCGGATATTGCCGGGGAAGAGGTGGGTTTTGAGCCAGCGGGTGAGGGCTTTGTCGAATTTGAGGGGCCATTTGAGGCCGTATTGGGCCTGTTTCTGGCGAAGCAGGTGCTGGATGAGTTGCCAGCGGTCTGCGGCGGTGTAGTCGCGCAGGCGTGGCAAGCGGATTTCTGTTTCTACCAGTCGGTAGTAAAGGTCCCAGCGAAACAAGCCTTTTTCACACATCTCCATTAAATTCCGATTGGTGGCTGCCACGACGCGCACATTGACGGGAATTTCTTTGTTGGCGCCTACGCGCTGGATGCGTCGCTCCTGCAAGACACGCAGCAGTGCCTGCTGCATATATGGCGTAATGTCGCCGATCTCATCCAAAAAGATGGTGCCGCCCTCAGCCGCTTCAAAGTAGCCTTTTTGGTCTTTGTCCGCCCCTGTAAAAGCACCTTTTACATACCCAAATAAGCGTGATTCCAGCAGTTCTTGTCCCAAGGCTGCGCAGTTGACGGGGATAAAATCTTTGTTTTTCCGTGCAGAATGGTCGTGGATATGTCTGGCAAGGAGTTCTTTTCCTGTGCCACTTTCTCCTTGCACGAGAATAGCTACCTCTGGGTGAAAAGCGATCTTTTCCGCTCGGCTATAAGCAGGCAAGAGGGTTTCCGTGATAAGTTCCTTCGACTTGTTTTCCGCCAATTCTTGAGCACGCACTTCCAATCGATAGGCATACTCGGAAGCGGCAATCTCAATTGGGATGACATGGGCTTTTCCTGCCATTTTGCCCCGCGCCATTTGAGCATCTAGGCTTTGCAACAAATGGGTATCGTAGCCATTCTCTTCCAGGTGAAGCAAGACCCAAGACATGCGCATCGGTGTTGAACCTGTGCTGAACAAGATTTCAATGCGGTCCCCTTTATAGGGCCTGATGGCCTGTTCCGCCTTGTATTTGATCTCTTTGAAGTCAAGGAAGCTATTTAGCTCTAGGTGTTTCAGGAGAATGTTTCGCTGGGGGAAATCTCGCTGCAAGGCTGCATAAAGATGATCGGCCCGTATCTCCCCTGGTTTACCCGTTGATAACAAGAGATGCACATCATGATCCGAGAAATAGGTATGGTGTAAGGTGTAGGTGGGACCGTCTTTCTTCACGACACCATCTGTGAAATCATGGTAAAAGGCGACATAGGAAACGAGGATTTTTCGAGCCATCGGGATAAGTGATTAGTCAAATATTGATAGGTAAAATAACGAATTTATAGGCTAGGGGTTGTATTAAGTTCTATCTGGCCGATTTGAATAATGGATTTGACTTTGCATTCTCACTGCATAACGCCATAAAAAACACCTAAATCATGATTTCAAAACCTATTTCTAAAGAAAAGATAATCGCAACTGAACATGCATCTAATCCTATCCCAGAAAGGAACTGAACTGAGTTTGCACCAAGGCACTTTTTTAGTCCAAAACCAACAAGGAACCCATAAACTGTCTCCTGAAAATATTCAAAGCATTATGCTTTCAACAGGTATCCGAGTCAGTTCGAATGCCATGTTTTTGGCCATTGACCGAGAAATTGATATTTTACTGGTAGACGAGGCAGGGCAGCCACAGGGGAGAATCTGGAGCCATAAATTTGGCTCAATCGCCAGCCTTCGACGCCAGCAACTCACCTTTGCTACCAGCCCCAAAGCCAGCCGCTGGCTCATCGACCTGCTTGCCAGACAAGGAAAAAATCGGATTGCTTTATTGACGCAATTAGGTAGTGAAAAGGAAGAAATCCTTCCTCCCCAAATCCTTGAACTGCAAAAACAGGTTACTCACATTTCAACTTTCCCAGAACAAGTACCTGATCATCCCTTTTTCAACAAACTCCGTTCGTGGGAAGCAAGGCACGCTCGCCTGTATTTTCGCTGTTTATCGGCCCTTATGCCAAAGCCCTTTCAGTTTAGCAGGCGAAGCCGCAGACCTGCCAAGGACTGCTTCAATAGCGCCTTGAATTATCTGTATGGAATGCTTTACGCCAAGGTGGAACTCGCCTTGATTCGCGCAGGACTTGATCCCTTCCTTGGCGTATTTCACCGCGATCAGTACAACCGCCCTTCTCTGGTCTTTGACCAGATCGAGTGTTATCGGCCTTGGGCCGAGGAAGTCCTGGCACAGGTATGCCTTTCAGGCAAACTGACACCTTCGTGCTTCCAAGCCCATAAAGGCGGATACTGGCTTAATGCCCAAGGCAAAGAAGTTGTCATCACCGCTATGCATGCTTTTTTATTGGCACCTGCAAGCCGCAATGGTGCAGGAATTTCACGCGAAGCAAAATTGCTGCGCGATGCACAGCAGTTGGCGAGATGGGTGGAGCGTGGGTAGCTCCTCGACCCTTTCACCTATATTGCCCCAATGTTTGGCAAACTACCGTCGTCGGGCGTTGTTTTTTTCAATAAGCAAAGGTAACCGCTCATTATCCACCCCCAGCGTCCGAAACCGATATTTCCTTCCATTCCACCAAACGCCCATCGGAACACCCTTCCGATAATAAGGCTCCAAGCCACTAACACTCACTTTCCCTAAGAACTCATCAAGAGAGTCGGATTGGTCAAGTGCCAAACCAATGATAAGATGAAGTCTTTCTTTTGTGGTGAGCTGATTAGAATTCTGTTTATACCAGTATTCTTGTTGAGTGAGTTGTAGCTGTTGAGCATTCCCATGAGAAGGCAGGGAGTGTGATAATTCAGGAAAATGTATTTTCTGGTAATCCTGGACAGATCGCTTGAGTCCAGCCATCTGCTTCTTGGTCATTCTAAGGCTTCGCCCAGTGCCGTACTCAACAGCAGAGACCGCAAAGTGGATGTGAATATTCCCACCCTTCGATTCTTGATGGATGCCCCCAAGAAAAAGGCCGTTAGGATTTCGATGCTCGATATACTCACGAGCGATTTGCTCTAGTTTGGGGATGGACAAATGGGGGGTATCCTCAGGATGAAAGCTGATGATTTCATGGGTTAGCAGGATGTTATTTTTTCGACGGTGAAGCCTGCCTGCTTCATTCTCTTCAAACTCTTGTACCAATTCATCAATGGTACTACCATTTAAGTTATGACGAATAACATGGCTTTCTGGGAGTTTTTCCTCAGAAAGGAGGATATAGGTGAGTAGGTTGCGGAATGCCTTTTTTCCGCGAAGGGATTTGATTTTGATAATCATGTGTTGATGCGCCTTACATCAAGTCAGGGGTATAAAGTCTAGTCTCTTGGTTTTTGTGGAACCTTTAGGGGATGTTTGAGCTGTTTTTCCAAGCCTTCATAGCGACTAGCCAAGGCTGCAACAACCTCTGCCAATTCTTGCTGACCCATTCGATGAATATGCTTGCTAAGCATCCTGAGATCACTTTGGATGATGCGGAGCATTTGTTCGATATGGCCGTACTGTTTGGGTTTTAAGAGGTTGGATGAACCTTGACGATAAGCTTGGTAACAAGCCTTAACAGTCGTGGCTAGCGGCCTTTGATATTGTCCTGCAAAAACCCTCAAAGACTGGTATTCATCTTGGGTAAAGCGAACCGTTACTTCTGGATTATCGCTGCGTTGTTGGCGCGCATGGTCTCGCTTATACTGCTTGCGATATGCCTTTTTTGCCGCCATTAGGGCATTTTCATCCGTAATATCAATTCCAGATTCATACAACCACTCCCACATTTTGCTTCCATAACGTGATTTCCGCCTTTTCATAAATGCTTGGAATTAGAGGAGTGTGAGTGAAGAGGAAGCGAAGCAAAAATCTTGAAAGGCTTGTATTGGTAAAATGGCGTCACCTTGGTGAGGATTGGCGGGTGATGGCCTGCTAGGAGCAAAACAAGGTTTTTGGGGAGCGTTCGGATTTGATCCAAAGTCATAAGAGGTCGGATCATTTTCCTCCCATCGTCATCTACAAATTCGACTTTCCCCAAAGTTTCTTCTAAGTTTCGGGCGGTCTCCAAGCCTTGGCCAGTGAAGTAGACTTGGGTGTAGCAATTCGTGAGAATGGTCTGCTGCAGGCCACGCCCAAAACGAGTCAGTTGTTCTATATCTTGAACTCCTAAGGCAATACCTGCGCGGTATTTTCGAATATTGGTCAAAGTGTTGACGAGGGTAGTGCCAGGGATTTGTAGAATACCTGCTTCATCAATCAGGCAAAAGACATCCAAATGATCGGGGCGTGGAATCTTGAGCAATTTGCCAAATAACTGTTCAAAGAAGATACTGGTTAGTGGTGCTAGGTAATTCTGATCTGCAACAGGGTTGCTAATGAAGAGGGCTACTTTTTTGATGCGAAACAGGTCTAAGGATAAAGAATCATAAGCTGTGACTTTAGCCACTTGCTCGTCGGTGAAAATCTGCAAGGCACTTAAAGCAGTTGCGATGATGCCTACGCGTAACTTTTCGTCAAAACTCTGAAAGGATTTATACTCATTGGTAATTGATCTATCTGAGACCTTATCCATCAAATGATCCAAGGCTTTTGCATCGCTGCTAAAGGAAATGAGCAGCCTTCGGACTTGATTGAAGGTTTGTTGGGTTAAGGCCGTTTGCTTAACAAATCGGATAAATAGCCCGATCAAGTTGACTGCCTGCAAGTTCCAGAATTTATCTGACGAGCTACTCAAGCTATTTTGCACCAACATCGCAGCGATTCGGTTGATCTGAGCAAGAGAATTGGCTCTAGCAATGGGATTATAGCCGATAGACTTCCTGGCATCGCCAAAGTTGAGGATTCGGACATCATAGCCCGTTCTTGCCAGATAACCTGCGCTGGCATCATATAATGAGCCACTGGGGTCATGAATGATGAAGCTGCCAGCCCCTTTTGCACCTGCCATCCGGTAGATGGAAGGCTGGAATATGTTGGCTGATTTACCAGCGCCAGTCTGTCCAACCACCAGCATATTTCGATAGGACAATTCACGGCTAATGCTCTTTTTTGACCCAATGGCAAAACCTTTATTTCGGGAAGAGAGCATGGCCTTTTCCTTGCCGAAGTCAGCGTAGAATCCTTTTGTTTTTGGTTTTGGGAAAGCCTTGTCCAGGCCTTTTTCGATGAGTTTTTGGAGAATATCTCCAATGAGGTGGAGAAGGGCTTCGATCACTTCTCCGAGAATTTGAACGATAAAATTCATGTGTTAACCCGCCTTACACAACAAGTCGGGGGTTAGGAAGCCACAGCTTCCTCTTGAAAAATAAGGAGCTCTTCAATGATTTGGTTTAAAGGAAATCCCCGGAGGGTCACCAAAGGGGATATTTGGGGATTTTTATCCTTAGATTCCTCAAAAGCCTTGGAAACATTGAAGATATAGCCGATCTGTTGGTTTAAAACGTCTTTTTTTCTGTCATATGATATTCCCTCAGGGAATACAAATCTCATGAATTTTGCCCTTTGTTCTGGATGAACCAGGTCACGCCATAACTCAGCTATTGATTCTGCATAGATTTTTGCTTGCTCAATTAGCACTTCAATGTCTAGGGTTTCAATATTGATCTCAGAATGAGAAATTTTGAGTGTGAGTATCTCGTTTTCAATTGCATCTCTCTTTTTCTCAAATTCCTCCTTTGAATTCAGAAGGCCATCTGCATACATATCAATGAGTCTATCTCTTCGATTCTCTAAGCGTTTAAGCTTATTTGCATAAGCTTCTTTCTGCTTCAAAAAGAGGTTTTTCTTTCCTTCCCATGCCTGGAGAACATTTTTTCGAAACGATTCCCAAAAGGCAGGTATAGGGGTGATTTTTGTCAAAAGGATCTTAAAAGTAGCTTCTAACCTTTCGGCCTTAATAGATTTACTGTATTGCCGACAAGATTTATTTTTGCACCAGTAATACCGATACTGTTTGGACCGCCCTTTAGCATAGGCACCTGTCAAGCCATTTTTACAAGTGTCACATTGCATAATTTGCCTGAGCGGAAAATCAGTATTAAATACTGTTTTACTCGTCGGTTGTACCCGATTTTGATTTAACCAAAAGCGAATTCTGGTTGCTTCTTCTATAGAAATCATAGGCTCATGAAGGCCAGGGTAGTCTTTACCGTCAAAAGGGTTTTCGAGTAGACCCGAATAGAACTTCAGCCGCTTCTCAGTTAAGAGTTTTAGAACGAACTGGTTATAAGTCTTTTTCCCACGAACAGCCGCAAACCCCATATCATCCAAATCCTGGACCAACTGAGCCTGGGTTTTGTAAGCTCCTTGCGCAAGCTGCTTAAATCCTTTTTGTAGGATAGGGAAAAGCTCGGGGTGGATTTTATCTGGCTGTGTTTTCTTCTGATCTTTTTTCCTGAATTGATTAGACACATAGCCACAAGGTGCACTCCAAGGCCAAAGCCCTTGCTTGATTTTTTCAGACATTCCATCAATCGACCTTTGAGTCCTAATCGAATTGTCAAATTCAGCAAAAGCCGACATCATGGTTTCAAACATCTTTCCCATAGCTGAATCATCAATTGGCTCAGACACTGAATGCAACCTCGTTCCAAAGTCCATCAATTTCCGCTTAACCATCATGTGGTCTTCCACATTTCGGGCAAAACGGTCACATTTGTGGACCACAAAGGCATCAATGGGGAGTTTTGCTGATTTCTTCTTATTGCTTTTTCTGCAAAACTCAATGGCTTTTAAAAATTCTTTACGCTGGGCAGTTTTTGCTGAGCCTCCTTCTTCTCGGAAGACAGCTCTCACCTCCATTCCTTCATCAGAACAATACTTTCGACATTGACTCTCCTGAAAATCAAGAGAAGTTCCATCTACTTGTTCATCACTGCTAACTCGAACATAAATGATCGCTCGCTGAGCGGAACGATTGAATTGTTTCATAGGCAATCTAAAAAGTGGGCAACGGCATAGTTTGAAATTGCAACACTCCAAGCTCCGTTACCCACTTTTTCTTTCAAACTATTAAATTGGAGTGTTGCCTTAGCATCGTACCATATCAATTATTTTTCTTCTATCTCCTTTTGTTTGTTTTGGGAAGCCACTTTGGCAAAAACCATATCAGTCATCATAACAATGAGAGCCTGGATTTGCCTTGCTTCCTTCTCCGAAATTTCAGGATGGGTTTCTTGTATCTCTGAGATCGAAACGGCACAGAATTCGTCCATTGACATAGGCTTTGGGAATGCCTTACACAAAACAAAACGAGACCCTGGACCGCCTCCAGAATCTCGTTTTAAATCTTTTGAAATCTCTTACGTGAAAAGTATATCACATCTCTTGCTCCATATCTTGACCTCGTTCTCTTTTGCGAGGTCTTGAGCGACTGCTTTCTTGAAGCCTAGCCTGCGTAAGCTCCTTTTTATACTGCAATTCTCCAGCAATCAGCGGCTCCCTCACAACATCATTGCCTTTTGAAGCTTTGATCAACTTATCCAGTATTTCGGGCTGATGTTTGGCTAAAGTATAGCCGTGGTTAAAGTATTTGGTATAGCGATTTAGGTCCATGATGATGCAGGTTAAAAAGGTTTTTGGGCGTGTTTCTCTAGATAGGCCAAAATGGATTCTCGATCGTACAGAATCAGTTTCTTCATCGGTTGAGAGAAACCTATATGTCCTTCATTCTTGAGCCGTTGAAGAGTTGTTTTGGAGGTGATATTTAGCATCTCCATCGCCTCTTCAGGAGAAATCCACTTGGGCACTTCTTTCTTTTGCTCAAGCACTCTGGCGACGACTTGGTCGATCAATTCATCAAAGGCTTGGGTTTCTATACAGATGACATCCATGGCAGTTTTTTGGGGTTCTGATGTAAGTTAGCTTAGGGTTGGCATTTTGCCAAAAAGAAAAGAGGATATGGAAAACATGCTCAAAAAAATGTAGGGTAATACATTTTGCACTTTCTTTTTTTATTCATGTTTGGGAATAAATAATACAGTTCACTATCTTTCATATCCATATAATAAATATACATAATGAATCACCCCAAGCTTAATATTATCCTCATCATCGGTTTAGTAGCATCTCTCAATCCTTTTACATCCCATGCTCAAATAATAATAGATGGATCCTTCGAATCAATGGGGGCTGCTTTAGGTAATAATGCGATGCTTTCCACTTACCCAACATTCACAAGTGGATGGACAGCCGTAGATACCGATGGCGAATGTTTCAGGGATGGAAATGCACTTGATGGAAATTGGTATGTTGATTTATTACAAAATGTGGGGGGAAACCCAGTCACATTTTGGGATGAATCAACTTATGTATTCCACAATTATGACAGGATACTCACAACGATTACGAACTTAAATCCCAATTCAAGCTATAAAGTAGTATTCCATCATTCATCCCAATTAAATAGGTTTCAATATCTGCCTAACCAAACATTGGTACAAATTCAGAGTGTGCAAACGTCGGATACCAATTCATACATTTTTAATACTCCTAAAACTAAAATTTGGGAACAGGCTACGGTATTTTTTAAGACTGATTCCCTTACTACTTCTGTTTATCTCTTGTTTTCAGCTTTAGGGGTAAATTATTCCTGTGTATCGATTGACAAGATTAGTATATCTATTTCAGGGAAGCCCACAGGAGTTGAGTCGCTTTCTGAAGAAAGTGAGTTAACTATTTCCCCAAATCCCACAACAAATAATATGACCATTAAAAATGGTACAGGCATACAGACAATTAATCTATATGGCATTGCGGGTAATCTCATTTTTCATATTGACGACCTTATAGCAGAGGAGTTTGAAGTCTCATTAGCTCAATTTCCTAAGGGAGTTTACACCTTGGTGGTAGTTGATCGAGTGGGTCGTAGAGGAATAAAAAAGATAATCAAAAAATGAAAAAAGTGTTCATAGCTGATGGCATTTCCCGTCTTATTAGGTTGAACTACAAAATTATCTCACAATGAGACGATAAATTTCACCCAATAAGTACCCTAATATCATGCCCTTAGACAAATACCTCAATATCCTCAAAGCCATAGACTTTTGGATTTCCAACATCAAAACTGGCACTGCAAAAGAGTTTGCCAAAAGACTCAATATCTCGGAGCGAAGACTTCACGACTATTTGTCCTATTTGAGAGAAATGGGAGTTCCCATAGAATATTGTCATGCCCAAAGAAGCTATAGATACACTTCTCCTGGAAATCTTTACATAAAAATTTATTTTCAATAGAAGTCTGCTTTATAATTGCAGACTTGTACCTTAATATTGTCTCAAAGAGACAGCTAGATGATAAGAATTCTTATCAAAAAAGAAAAAACAAAACCCAAGCAACTTTTCTCCCGTATAGCAACGTTTACCTTTTATAAAGACCGAAAAAAAAAATATTAATGTATTAAAAAATACCTTGTTTTTTTGATTTCGCTTTCTGATATTTGAGAACCTAATTTACTAAGCCTATGTATCAGACTACTTTTCAACAAATTCTCTGTCTTCTTTCTAAAAAGGAATTACAAATTGAATGTAATTTCACCTTTTTTTCTAGCGGATAGAATGATTCTTACCTAGTTTCTAAATCTAATTACGCCTTTTTTAATTATCCAAGATTGAAAGTGATTCTATTTCACTATTTCAATCTAATAGTAAGCTCATGAGGTTATTATAATTCTATGTCCCTAATTTTTTCCATATGTCAAACACAAAAAATATCACAAGTAGGCCCAATAATAGGCTTACTCCTCTATGGAAGACAATTCTCGTATTAGCGCTTGTAGCTTCCGTTTATGCTGTTTTTCAGCAAATGCTTAATAGCCCAAAACTAGCCTATGTTGATACAACTAGAGTTTTGGAGGAATATCAGGGAATGCGTGATGCAAAGCAAATGTATGAGAAAAGCTTGGAGCAATGGCAATCACGAACAGATACCCTGCGAAGCGAATTTGAATCTCAAATAAAAGAGTTTGAACAACAAAAAGCATCGCTTAAAAAAGAGGCTAAGGCAAGAGCACTAGCTTCACTAGAACAAAAAAAGCAAGAAGTACAAAAGTACAGAGAGTATGCGTCAAAAGAGGCTATTGAAAAAGAAGCCCAAATGACCAATCAAATCCTTCAACAAATGAATGCTTTTATTCAGGATTATGGCAAAAAACAAGGATATTTGATGATTTTGGGGGCTAATGGGCAAGGGAGCCTCCTTTATGCAGAAGAAAGTATTGACATTACTGATGAAGTAATCAAGTTAATTAACCAAGGATATAAAAAGCTCTAATCATCTGAACCCTACATTTTATGAAGCCCATAGAGAAGAGAACCTCGATTCTTATCGGATTGTTTGTGCTAATTTTAAGTATCACAACGGGCTGTATGGTAGACGAAATGAATCTTCAGAAATTAACAGATTTCTATAATGATTCTGCTAATGGCCTTGTCCAGACATCGGAATATGACCCAGTAAAATTTGAAATGACTTATAAGCCAACAACAGTGCTTGCCTTGAGAGAATGTTGTGCAAAAGGTGAATTTAACCCAGATGCATACACGGCAAGCCAATCGCTGATAGAGCAATACATGTATTTTTCTTTCTCTCTTTCCGCCCAAGACAGTGAAATAGAAGCTTTTGCTGTCAATGGTAAATCAGAATTTGGGAAGAGGATTGCAGATTTGTCATTTGGTTTAGGTCAACACATGATAGCTGTATCTGCAACAAATGACACAATCATGTTATCTGACTTCTCTTACAGTCGAACCTATGGGGCGACAAAAAATACAAGTTTTTTACTGGCTTTTGATCGAAAGTCCCTTGAGCCAGGAAAGTCATTTAGGATAATTTTTCAGGACTATATCTTAAAAACGGGTATAACCGAATTCAAATTTAAATGCGAAGACATTCAAAATGTTGAAAGAATTAAACTAAAAATTTAAACCAAATACAAAATGAAGAAATTACTAAGTTGTCTATTGCTGAGCGTCATTTTAGGGTTCGGGTATGCCCAACAAAGCGCACTCCCGCCCCTTGACCTGAAAGTACACCTTAGTGTGTCTCCCAATGTGTCAAGAATGCTCAAGGAAATCCCTCCCGATTCAGTAAGGAGCGTTATGGGAAACTTGCCTTTCGAATGCAATTATGTCGTAACTCTTTCAGATACTGTGGGTATTGATAGCATCAAAGTTATGCTGGGAAGCGCTGTGGGTTCCAACAATATTGTTGCCAAGTCCTTCGCATTTGATGGAGCAACAACCCATCCCGATGGCACGACTTATAGTCGTGATGGAAATACAGTCCGCCTGTATTTAGGTACTTTCTCAGGATTAAATTCCTATGTCGCGGAGGTTCGCTTAGTAGATACCTCTGGGAATCTCACTGGACCTATAAGGGTCATTAGATAAAACGAAAAACCATTAATTCTCAGGACATGAATTCTCATAAGCTCTTATTTATCACCTTTTTTCTTTTTACAAGTTTAATTTCCTTCGGTCAGAATTATTCGGTTGAATGGGCAAACCTGAATGGGGCTACGATTTCCACAAGTGGTATCAAAGTTCCTAGTAACAAATTTGTCCCTTGGCAAAAAGGAGCAGTCTCCTCAAACATGCTAGGGGCAGGATTCGATGGGCAAATCGACCATACCATTTCTTCTAGTCAATTGCGTTCCTTCGCATTCGGACTTACCCATACTCAAGAGTCGGCAGGTGACCTGAACCAAATCGCTCACGGTTTTGCCATATCAGGAGGTGAGTTAATGGCATTCGAAAATGGGGCATTATTAGCTATGCTTGGTCCCGTAAGTGGTGGAGAACAATTGACAATTAAGCGAGAAGGAAGCAATACAAATTACTACCTTGATGATTTATTAGTTGCCACTTCTGGGACCCAAAGTGGAGTCGATTTATGGGTTGCTATTAGTTTTAACGAAGCCGATAGTTATGTAAGTTCGTTTACTAGTTCCTTTCCTGCTCCCTTAAATTCCACTTTTAGGGTTGACCATATTTCTTGTCAGACCGCAAATTCTGGAGCTATCTATTCAACAATTTCTGGAGGTATGCCCCCTTATTCTGTGATTTGGGATAATGGGAGTTATGGCCAAAGTATTACCAACCTTGCTGTTGGAACGTATCTGGCAACCATATCAGATTCTAATGGAACTATATTAGAAGTCCCAATAGAAGTAAATCACAAAGTTCAATGGGGTGAGAAAGTAAATACGTTAGTTTCTGCTGACTCCGTTACTGCCCAAGGAGATGGTATCGCGGTATCTGAAAATACGCTTTTCCCCTATCTAGAAGGATGGGCTGAGTTTATCTATCACCCTCAGGCACTGCTAAACTCTGTCTGGGGCTTGGCAAAAAGCGAAAACCAAACAGTAGATTATGAAGATATTGATTATGGGTTTTCTGTGTTGGACGGTGACCTTCTTGCGATCTATGAGTTAGGGGAATTAATGGGGATTTTTGGCGCATTAACCGAAGGAGATAAGCTAAGGATTCAGCGCACGGAAATTGATCCAGAGACCACAGTTATTGAGTACTTATTAAATGGAGAGATTATTCGTGAAATCAGTACCCTCCCAGAACTGCTATTAGCCAAAAAGTTGGCCCTTACAAATGGTGCATCTATGCCTATTTCATATGGGTCTTTTGGCTGTTCAAGCTTTGTGATTGATCTTGAAGGGGCGGATAGCCTTTCCGTTCATGTTTCAGGAGCAGGGATAGATGAAATTTTCCAAAATCAACCAGAACTAGAACTTAATCTTCCCAGTCCTATTTCTGGGGCAACTGAAGAGGTTCGGGCAGAAATTAGCTTCCCTAATTCTTCTGATACCTTAAGTTTATTCCTTACCATCGATGAATCAGGAAGAATTTTAGAAGTGGAACACTCCTATAGTGATGGGGTTGAAACTACTACGGGAAGGGCTATAAGCGGACCTAGTCTCTACCTTCTGGGGCATGATCGCGCCTTAGAAGTAAAACCTGCAATGATGAGAGATGTCATCATTCAAAGAGGGTGTAATAATTTTGTCTTCTCAGTATTTGGGGGAAAACCAACGGCAACCGCCAATAATCAAAACTGGGCTTATCACAAATCATATGGAGATTTGGTTAAGGAAGGAGATAACCTCACGATTTTTGAATCAGTTTCTTTTTCAGACGGCCTTGGGCGCAACCTTCAAAATCAATATGCAGACCACGCAAAAAGGCTTATTCTTGCCAACCAACCCGTCTATGATCGATTTGGTCGTTCTAGCTTAACGACACTTACAGCACCAATTGAAGGAATTTGTCAATTTGAATACAGTACCCATTTTATCCGAAATAATGCTGGAAATCCGTATGCTTGGCAAGATTTTGATCTAAAGTACGGTGCCACCAACACCCTTGATGCACCTAACCCAGTTTCCTCAAGTTCCCATTTAGGGAAATATTTTAGTGAACTAAATACTTTAGAGCCTTTTGTTGGAGGGACAGATTATCCATTTACCAGGGTGGCAGCTACTCCTGGGGGAGTAGTGAGAGGTGGTAGCAGTGCAGACCCTGTACGGATCGGAACCATGCACGAAGTCCAGTCCTTTTCTGCCCCTGTATTGAATGAGTTGGATAACTATGTGAAATACCTCGATGAATTTACCACTGACCTAGACCCCAGTATTACTTCATTTGACAAGCGCGCTCTGAAAGTAATCTCTGTAGATCAAAATGGAGACGAATCCATTTCTTTCTATGGCCCAAGGGGGAATATGATCGCTAGCTGTATCTCTGGAACTGAATGCCCTCCTTCCCATAAACAATCAGTGAATGTCTTGACATCACCTGATTATGGATACATAGATTTCCATATTCCCAAAGGAGCAAATGGGATACTAAGTTTCAATTCTACTGCAACCGATCAAATTGAAATTAGAAACCTTGCCTCAAGTGAGATCATCTATACAGGGACAGCAGGAGGAGCCCCAACGCTCACGAATGGCTTTTACCGAATCTATGATCGAACCGACATCACTACTGTGTTGGATTTTGACTATGAAGTCACTTATTATGGGTTTAATTATACCTATTATGATAAAGCTGGAAGGGCTATTGCCGAGACCAATCCAGAAGCTGTACGACAGGCCATTGAAAATAATTGGAGTTCGATCTCTGTTTCTAATGTTGTTTCAACCGCTCAATACACTAGCTGGAGTGCATATAAATCTTATTCGGTAGATGATGGTGGATTTATTTCAGTTCGGACAACAGATGGCAGGCTTCGATTCTCACAAGACGCCCTTCAAGACCAGAACAATGATTTTTCCTATGTAAACTATGATGAAGAGGGCCGAGTGGTAGAGAGTGGTATCTGTACAACAGGGACATTCGTGATTCAGGATGAATGGGACTTTGCCCAGAATCCACAAACCAATGCCGCCAATCATCCTACCATTGCCGATAACATTACAAATGCCGGACAGCCTTTTGTAGGAGAGGAAGTTACTTACACGCTATATGACGTTGTTGCACCAGATTTGCAAGCTTTTATTGCTGCCTGTCCTTGGCTATCACCTTATGCATCGGAATACAGGCAGACTTTTGTCCGAGGGGGAGTTTCTCGAACCCACAACCTGAAATCTACAACTTGGTATAGTTATGACGAATTTGGGCAACTAAGATGGTCGATTCAAGCAGTGAAGAATGAACCAGAGTTTGCCAGTAGCAATAACTTTGAACTCTTTACCACTGATTATACTTATGATTTTCAAGGGAATGTTCTGGAAGAAGTACACGATAAATATAAACCCAATGAACAACTTTGGCGACGATTCACTTATGACAGAGCGAGTAATCTCAGAAGGGTTGATTTTAAAGCGGATATAAGTGCGCTTTGGGAAAAACAAGCAAGCTATCAGTATTATGCAGATGGGGGCGTCAAGCGCGAAGAGATAGGAAATGATCTCCAAGGAATCGACTATATCTATACCCCAGAAGGACAGGTAAAGGCGATCAATCACCCTGATCTCAATGACTCGGATGCTGGACGAGACGGATACAGCGGCCTGAACAAAAGTTTTGCCCCCGATGTATTTGGGCAAACCCTTGACTATTACTTAGGAGACTATAGGCGGGATAATACACACTTTTCTCAACAAAATAGTCTGAGTATGAGCACTGGTAACGGTACCGAACAATTTAATGGATTGTTGGCGGCCAATCGCTCTGCGATTCGAGGGTATAATTCTGATGAATACAACTCTGGCGTAAATGGTGCTTACCAGTCGGCTTATTTTTACACCTACGACCATTTTTACCAACTCAATAAAGCAGAATACCATAGAGCAGTTTCTTCTTATATCCCTAATGGAACTGGGGGAACCTCTAGTACAATCAACCCTATCCACAATGGCGATTATGATGTTTTTGATATTTCCTATGACTATAATGGAAACATTCACACCCTAAAACGGAATGCGTATGACTACCCTGGCATAGGAGTTAGCCGTGCGATGGACAACCTTACCTACAACTATGATGACCCTGCTCATCCCAATCGCCTTAGCTATGTAGGAGAGACCATTCCCAATCAAGGGCTTGGAGACTTCAAATTTGGACAACCCAGTACCCCTTCCAACTATCAATACAATGTATTGGGCTTCTTGATTGAAGATAAAGCCAATGACCTGACCTTTACCTATACCCTTCGTGATAAATTGTCCCAAATCACTAAGACCTCTACGGGAGAGTTATACACTTCTTACGAATATGATGAAGCAGGGCAACTCCTTTATAAGGTTGATCACAAATATCAGACAAATAGAGATCGTGTCACCTTATATGTAAGAGGCCCATCTGGAAAGGTGGTGAGCATTCATGAAAGCCTGCGAGTGATCTCTCAGGAACTTCCATCTCCTGCTCCTCCTGCTTTTGTCCAAATAGAAGCACCTATTTATGGCATGGGGCGTATCGGGAACTACTATCGGCTGTCCAATACCAGCCTGTATGAATTGACGGATTATGAAGGGAATGTAAGGGCCGTAATCGAGGAAAATAAAGATCCCCTTACAGGAGAAGCCTCCCTGGTAAGTTATGCCAGCTACTATCCCTTCGGTTGGGTGATGCCTGGGAAAAATGGGCAGCTAAACTCGAATTACAACTACCGCTATGGCTATCAGGGGCAAGAATACGATCCGCGCACAGAGTGGTATGACTTCTCCCTTCGCGCTTATGACCCACGACTGGCACGGTGGTTTAACCCAGATCCCTATTTAGAGTTTTATAGCCCGTATGTGGCTATGGGGAATGAACCAGGCATTATTGATCCAACTGGAGGACAAACAGGAGAGCCAGAAAAGTATACTTATAAAAACCCTCTCTATTTAGATGATGTCTTGATTACTGATCGAGTTGGAGCAGAAGCAGGAGCATCAGTAGCAAGAAAAGAAATTGAAGCTGCCACTTCTTTATGGGGGAGGTTCAAAGCTTTTACAAAAGATGCTGTTGACAAGGTGAAAAACATGTCTGTCACCCAGTGGGTCGAAGCAGGCATAGAAACTGCGGGATATCTTCCAGGGATTAGCAATGTCGTTGCTGTAATAGAGACAGGCTATAACCTTGCCAAAGGAGACTATGTCGCTGCGGCAGCAGCAGGGGCGGCTATTGTGCTAGGCCCTGCCGCCAAAGTCACAGGCAAGCTTGTCAAAGTAGTAGTCAAAAACTTGGACAAAGTAAATGACTCCCGTAAAGCCCTTACCAAGGTCATCAAGCGCAAGAAAGATACCGACTGCTCCTGTTTCCCCGAAGGGACCCCCATCCTGACCCTGAATGGCTATAAACCCATAGAAGCCATCAGCATGGGAGATACGGTATGGTCTTATGACCACCAACTCCAGCGCCCTGTCTTGCAGAAAGTCCTTTATCCCATCATGGGAGAATGGCATTATGTGGCTGACATCAGCTTAGAGGATGAAAGCACCCTCTCAGCCACCTATGACCATCCTTTCTTCGCCAATGGACAATGGCTAGCTGCGGGACAATTACACGCAGGTGATACGCTTTATTCCTATATTTACGATGAAGCTACAGGCCCAGAGCAAAGAGCAAATGTAGTAGCAGGCGTACAGCTGCGAGATACCGTGGTGACGGTGTATAATTTTGGCGTTGCGGGGACGCATACGTATTATGCGGGGGAGCAGGGGGTGCTGGTGCATAATTGTGGAATTAAGCCAAATGGAGGTAATGCCGCTAAACATGGAGGAACAGAACACAATAGACGTATAGATAAAATGGTTGGTTATTTAAAAAATGATCCAAAAGTAGATCAAATTAGAAAGAACCAAGCACAAGTTGATTTTGGGGCAAAAAACAAAGTAGGTCGTAATAGGCCAGACCTTCAATATGATAGAGATGGAAAACACTATAATATCGAATGGGATACAAACCCTAGAGCTAGTGCAAGGCACCAAACAACTGTTTCAGGAAATGACCCTAATGCAGTAAATAAATTTTATATAATAAAATGATGATTGAAAAATTTAGCAATAATTCTTCTGAGGGCTTAGATATTAGTTTGATTAATGACTCTATCGATAATGTTAAGTCTGCTTTAGAACATGTTTTATATAAGTCTAAAATCTCTATATCATGCACTCGTTTGGATACCTTAGATTTCTCATTGCTTCCGTGGCCTTTTGAAAGGAACATTGAGGTTAAAAGATTCATCATCTGGGAACCAATAATGAACCCTGAACAAACTGTTTTTGTATCAAATGTTATGGATGGCTGGTTGACTCTTATGAATACTCTCTCCTGTTATAGGAAAATAGATATTATTAAGGTTTCAATTTCATCCCCAAAAGATAGCTATCCCTGTAATAGGTACGAATTGATTAAATGCCATGACCAACAAAACCAACGAGTTATATATTCGATGAAAGAGGACAATGGGTGGGTTTTTTATCAACAAGGTATTCCTCAAAAATTTGAAAAAATAGACAATTACCAAAAAAGATTAAAGCGAGACCGATTAAATAGGGAATTAGTTCTAGAATATACAAAAATGTCTGGTTTTGATTTGAACCATATAAATTTCTGGAGAAGTAATTCACCAATATTGTTTTTTGAAGTCAATAAAAATTAGTAGCTGATTTTTGAGAAATATCACTAGAAAAATATAAAGACATAATGCAACTAATACCTTTCATTTTACTAATTACAGTCCTTTTTCCTGCTACCTCCCTCCACGCCCAAACCCCAAAATTCAAACAATTGAATTTCTTCGATGGAGGTATCACCTTGGAAGTCCCTTCGGACTTCACGCCCATGGACAGCGAGCTTCGCAAGTACAAGTACCCCACCAAGTCCCCTGAGTCTGCTTTTATCTATGCCAATACAGCGGGTGACCTCAACTTGGTAGTGGAACTGACCGCTGCTCGGTGTAGCGGGACGGGGGAAGAGTTGGTGGCCATCGAAGGGGTGTTAGTGAAACAACTCGAAGCCGTCCCAGAGGTAAAGGTGGTACAACACAGAAGCGGCTCTATCAATGACCTGAACCTCGTGGCGGTAGAGAGTGAAACAACCACTGCCCACGGAGAGAAACTGACCACGATCTTGCTGGGCTTTAGCTATAAGGGGCGTATGTGCTTTGTGGTATTTACAGGCCCCACAGCATCTATGCAGCAGTGGGAACCGCTCCATAGCCACTTGCTGGATACCTTGATTATCAAAGAATAACCCTAATAAAAATCAACTATCATGAAATTTTTTCGTGCCCATCTAAAATGGGTAGCAGCCTTTCTGTTGCTCATTTTTCTGCAATCTTTGATCATTCCCTCTCAAAGTTATGCCTTGACCGCAGGTACGGCCCAGGCTGAGTTCAGTACCTTCGAACCCTATGATACTTCTGATATGGTGAATCTCGCCACAGGAGACTTCACCTATTCTTTACCGCTTATACATGTCCCTTCCCCAGAGGGGGGATATCCCCTTGCGCTTAGCTATCACGCAGGCATACGACCCGAGCAGGTCTCTGGCTGGGTCGGTCTTGGGTGGAACATTAACCCTGGTGCCATCACCCGTGGTGTCAACGGCCTTCCCGATGACTGGGACGAATCCGATTTAAATATTTACACTTATGATGATGGAGAAACCTATACTTCATGGAGTGTCTCTTTGGACTTTTCCCCAACACAAGGTGCTGTAAGTGGTGGTTTTACTGTAAGCCACGATAGTGAAACAGGCTTTGGAGGGTCTGTGAATATAGGGATGTCATTAACCAATACGATTGGCCTTAGTGGTTCTTATGGAACTGATGGAATGTCCATGGGACTAGGCTATTCCAAAGTATTGGGACCATTAGTAGGCTCAGCAGGATTAAGCTGGGGAACTGGAGGATTGGGATTTGGGGGAGGCATAAGCTTAAATCCCAAATTTGTAGTGCGAACAATGCAAAGTACTCAATCTTTAGAAGGGATGAAGGCTAATGCAAAACTTAATAAAACGATCGGTAGACTTGCTTCTAGAGGTTTCTCTATAGGAATGGGCCTTTCTTCGCAAGGAGCAAGCGCATTTAGCTCAACACCTTTTGGAACCATGAGTGTAGGCAGTGGGGCATCTTCGGGCGATGTCCAAACTCAAAAGATTAACTTTTTTGTTCCTATCCCCATTCCCGTCAAGGCAGGGCTAATATGGGCTACGTTTCGGTATAATTATTTTAAGTGGTGGTTGTTTAAGCATGATGAGAAAAAGGCTTTTGGAAGCCTTTATACAACAGATGGTAGTATATTGGGGACAAATATAGTAAATGATGTTTATGAGAATAATGGGGCAAGTCTCCCCGCCTTTGATGCATACCGTGTGACAGCACAAGGTGTTTCTGGTAGTATGCGGCCAAGGCATTTAGAAATGGGGACTGTCATGGGAGAATCTCAAGTATTGGATTATCATACAGGTGATGATGATGATAAATTCCGAACCACCTTAACATACCTAGATGAAACTAATTTCGATTTTTCCAAAAACCCAGAAGATATCCATTATTATTTTGACCATGACCCTTCGGGTTATTTAAAGCATCATCCTGGAACCTTGACAGGGTCGCTTAGTTTAGTAAATGGCTATTTTGCTTCTCCTTCCATTAGCTCCACAGGAGCTATTAAGTCTACTCAAAATGCGTTAGGACAAAGCTATTATAATGCTTCATCAGATCGCATGGGTCAAGGACGTCATATTGAATGGTTTACCAATGAAATGATACATGATGCGAACCTAGGACTTACAAGTGGGCAAAAAGTCTGGAATGCTGGATTTATTGAAGATCCTATCATGGAAACTAAGCGAGGAGATGTCGACGAGGTCGAGGCTAAAGGAGTTGGCGGATTTGTTGTCACCGCTCAGGATGGAAAACAGTATCACTTTAGCATTCCTGTTTACAATTTTGAGCAAGTGCGAGTAGCTGAAGACAAAACAGACCCAGCTTCAAAGTATTTCGAATCCAATCAATACAAGAAATTTGCACATACATGGCTCCTAACAGCTGTTACTGGCCCCGACTATGTTGACAGAAATGGCGACCATAAAGTGGATGCCGGTGACTGGGGATATTGGGTGAAATTTAAGTATGGCAATTATACAGATTATTATGGGTGGGCTAATCCCTATGATTATCAAAATGCCCCTGGTACTCAAAATTCCCGTCAATACTCTTTTGGGCGGAAGGAAGTTTATTACTTGGATGCTGTCGAAACAAGAACCCATACAGCCTATTTTCTAAAAAAGGAGAAAGAAGACGAACGATCTGTTGAGATAATGAGGACCCTCAATCACATTTCTAAGATTAAACGCGCTAATCGCGTAGATTTTGGAAGTGGTGATTATCCATTTGATTTATGCCAAAACCAAAATGGGAATGTGAATTTTCCTCCTGTAACAATAAATAGTTCTAGCACTTTAAGACATAGAATTAAAGCAATAGAGCGAGATATGGAATTAAGCCTCCCGCTAGTTAAAATGCTAAAACTAGATAAGGTAATTCTAGTTCGAAATGAGGACATTCAGCTTACAGGTTCAGAGGCACCGTTTACACCTGTTTATGGAAATGCGATTCTAAGCGACAACTTGAGAAAAAAGGTTGAAACTACCTCCTCAGTTGTTAATACAGGTATTTGGTTTGACCAAGGTTTTATTTGTGAAAATCATACAAGTTGGAGTAATTCAAAAAACACAGGTGCAGGATTTGTGCGGAATGATCATGTAATTGAGACAGATGATCTTGCTAGTTGGGAAGCCACCAATGGAGCTGCAGCTCCTTATATTCTGGAAGAAATTGAATTTGATCAAGATTATTCCCTATGTCCTGAGACCCCCAACTCACGGATAAACCCTAATGATCCTAATAAACGAGATGGTAAGCTCACCCTAAACGCAGTGAAATTTCACGGCAAAGGAGGCGCATTTGTAATGCCTAGCTATCAATTTGATTATAACCAAGCGGTGTTGAATCCTGCTTATAATGAAAATAGCAGTGATGCCTGGGGGTTTTACGGGGGGGCAGATGACAATCATCCAAAACCCAACGTAGCTGCCTGGAGTTTGGCTAAGATTTATTTTCCAGAAGGAGGGGAGATGAGTATTGAGTATGAATCAGATTCTTACCACCGAGAGGCCGCGACAGAACGGATAACGGCGCTTGAAATCATAGATGCCGCCAGAAATGGAAATAGTACTCGTTTTGAAATTATTTGTGACGATCAAAGTATTGATTTTACAGATTGGTTTACAGTAGGAAATAGCTACCCTATCAAGATGTTCATTATAGGCAATCATCAAAGCCCTCAATCGGTTACTTGCGGTGACCATTTAAATTCTGAAGCTGATTTTATAGGAGATTTTACCTTGCATTCGAAATATATTAATGGAAGTGGAGAAACGGTATTGGTCTTCGATCCAGATGCAAGTATTGGAGCCTGCCATTATCAGGCACTAGATGCTAATACTGTCCATGCTGCTGGAATGATAAAATCAAGTGATGGCATTCAGTATGGTGGGGGGCTAAGGGTAAAAAGTATTGCAGTAGGTGATGGTACAGGAAATAATTATGTTACTAGGTATGATTATAATCATCCTTTTGAAAACGATGGAGAAACATCTGGTGTTACGTCATATTCACCTGTTGGCAAAGCCATTGTCCCTTATGCGCACGATGTCCCTGGTCCCTCAGTCATGTATGAATATGTGACCTCTTGGACAGAAGCTGTTAATGGAGAACTTGGCCCTAAAACAAGGTATCATTTCCAGGTATTACCCCAACTTGAAACAGCGGGTTCATCTGGACTAACAAATAATGAAGTACAAATGGGGAATCTCTTTTGGGTGGAAGATATTCAAGGCACATCACCAGGAGCCCCACAGTCTACTTTGAACAGACCTGCTATGTGTCCCACTTGTAAATCTGAATTATTCCTGCGTTCGACAGTAATGCATAACAATCTAGCAGCCTTAGGTCGTCTAATTGATATGGAAACATTTGATACTTATGGAGATAAAATATCTCATTATGAAGCAGTCTTTTATGACCCAAGTGAGGCAAATGTAGGGGTATTTCAAGAGTCTTATCACACCACAAAACAAATTCGGCATTATGATACAGATTTGAAATATTCAGAAGAATTCTACTCAACAAATACTAGTCGCCAGTATTACCCCAATCAACCCAAAGGAACGATTTCCAGTGCCTCAGTTGGAGAGTCTTATACCAGGGTTGAAAACTATGACCTTGTTACAGGGCAACCTCAAACATCTTATTCTCAAAATAAGCTAAACGAGGTATATAAATCCGAAGGTTCTTATGCCGCCCCACGAGGTACTGTAGGACCTTGGAATCCTAATGCAAAGTATGCGGATATGGGTTCAAAGCTCTTTGATATATCCAATAAAAACATGTTGACACAAGGGGATTATCAAAAGACTTCAATCGCCACCACCAGTACGCCATTAGATCAGATTACTGATTTCTCAACCTTGAATTGGAAAACGTTAGGGGCATCCGCTAGTACTTGGAATGACACATGGGATTATCGTGAATTTGTATCCCCTAATTCTTTTCAGTATGTAAGTGGTACAGACCCAGTCTGGCGAATAGAATCCAGTTATATCTGGAAAGGTTTCCTCAATGATGACGGAACATATGACAACACATTCCAAGATTTTGATCCAGCCAACCCAACATCTAATGGATGGGAAAGAATCTCAAAAGTGACCCATTATGATCATTATTCAAATGTGATGGAGGCTACCTATCCATTTGACCTTTATCCTAAATTTAGCAGTACCAAATTTGGAAATGCCCAAAACAATCTCCCCATAGCCTCAGCTAGTAGTGGAAAATACACAGAAATGGCATTCTCTGGTGCCGAAAATGTTGATCTTTCTACAGGGTATAATTTAGCGGAAGTAGATCACGGAGGAGCTACCGTTTACAGTACACCCAATATAGGACCTGCAAATCCCGATTTCTTTGATCCCAACGTTCATACAGGATTACATTCTATGCAGATCAGTTCTCCTGGGCAAAAGGCGTTTGTCTATACTGCATCAGCATCTAGCAGTAATCCTGAAATGATTAAAGGGAAACTGTACCGTGCGAGTGTCTGGGTGAAACGGGAGGCTTCTAATCTCATGACTAATTACGTAAAATTGTACTACAAAGAAAACGGTACGGAGAAAGTATCAGTCACAGATATGAATCCTGAGTTTGTTGCTGGAGATTGGATATTACTAAACCTTGATTTTGAACCTTCGCCTAGTGCTGGAAATGTTGAGATAGGGCTTTCATGTGAAAAGGCAGTATCTGGCGTGTATGTTGATGACTTTAGGGTCCACCCGATGGTTTCCTCATTTACCTCAATCGTTTATGATCCCTATACATCTGAACCAGTAGCCACATTAGACAATGACAATATAGCCCGAAAGTATGTTTATGATGCTGCAGGTAGGATTATCAAATCCTATCAAGAAACTCATAATGGGTTTAGGCTTACTTCAGAAAAAGCCTTTAACTTTAAGAAACCCTTGGAATAATTGAGGAAGGAGTTAGGCTATTTTTGATATAGCTTTAGCCTAACTGTTCTTTTAACAAATAAGGCACGATTCAAAAATGACACGTTTAATGAACTAATTATTTTTGGATCGTGCTTAAATTAATGCGATAGAAATATGTTCAACCACCTAAGAAAGAAAACTCTCCCCGCCATGACCCTCACCGAAGTTTTGGTAGTCATGGCTATTTTGGGTATCCTATTGCTTTTAGCTTTCCCAGTTTTGAAACCTCTCTTCTCCCGTACCCACGCAGTAGAGGCCAAAACTCAGTTGAAGCACTTGGCCGAACTTCAAAATATTTACCAGCTAGAACATGCCCATTATGCAGATCAGTTTCAGGTGTTGGGCTTTGAGCAGGCTAAATTGGTGAGCCAAGAAAATGGCACAGCCCATTACCGTGTGGAGATTGTAAACAGTGGCCCTCAGGCCTTTTTAGCTCGCGCTACTTCCATTACAGACTTTGATGGAGATGGGAATTTGAATGTCTGGGAGGTAGATCAGCACGGTATTCCCAAAGAAATAACGCCCGACTGATGATTGCCTGGGTTTTATGGGTAGTAGGGGGATTAAGCTGCTTGTTAATTGCCTACGAAGACATCCGCTCACGCACAGTCTCTGTTGTTTGGTTAGTAGCTTTTGGCTTGGCTGGTTTAGGATTCCAACTGGCCTATTCCCAACCCCTTTGGGATATTGCCTGGAACCTGGTTTTATTAGGCTTTATCATAGGGATCATCTTGCTATTTTACAGACTAAAAGGTCAAAAAGTCATGGACCGTGCCTTAGGCTGGGGAGATGTGGTGATGTTGATAGGACTTGCCATGTGGTTTGATACTGCGGGTTTTCTAGGATTTTATGTAGTGAGTACCCTCCTTATCAGCTTTATTTTCCTTACCCTTCGCGCATTCAAAAGAATCCCCAAAGACTATCCAATCCCACTTGCAGGCTTCATGGCTATTATGTGGCTGATTTACTTCCCCTTAAATCGCTTTTTGTTTCCCAATTTCTTAGTTTTATAGAAAAAGTAATTTCCCATTTTGGCCCATATCGATTACCGCATCCTAAGTCTTCTAAGCCCTGAGCAGGCGCATGCCTTTCGGGCCATTCCTTTAGCTGCGGAAAATGGAACCGTGGTGCTTCTGGGAGATGAGGCTTCTCCTAAAAATGAAGCACAACTGCGGATGCTTTTGGGCAAAACAGTCCAGTTTGAGGAAGTCAGTGCCTCTGAGCTAGACCGCGAGTTATTGAGTCATTATCCCTCTTTTCAAGGCACAACAGCAAAACCAGAAAAACAAGTTTCAGAAGACTCAGACATTGTTCGGTTTGTGCAAAAGGTGATCGAAGAAGCTGCTCAGATGAATGCCAGTGATATTCATATCGAGCGGTATGAGACTTCGGCGCGTTTGCGCTTTCGCTGGGAAGGGCAGTTGGTGGAGAAATACGAAGTGCCAGTCCTGCAGTACAATGCCATTATCAGCCGCATCAAGATTCTGGCAGAACTGGACATCTCCGAACGTCGCTTGCCCCAAGATGGGCGTATTCACACCCAAATAGGTGAACAGCATATCGATATTCGGGTATCAACTGTGCCTGGAAAATACGGCGAGAAGGCCGTGCTTCGACTGCTTACCCGCTCAGAGTCGCATTTGCAACTGGCTAATCTGGGCCTTGGTGAATCTGAACATACTTGGTACAGCCAAGCGATCCGAAAACCCAATGGCATTATCCTAATCACAGGACCTACTGGAAGTGGCAAAACGACTACGCTTTACGCCACCCTCAACGGACTGAATCAGCCCCATAAGAATATTATGACCGTGGAAGACCCCATTGAGTATAACCTCGAAGGGATCAATCAGATACAAGTAAAAGAGGCCATCGGCCTTAGTTTTGATTCTGTGCTTCGCGCATTCCTGCGCCAAGACCCAGACATCATTATGGTAGGGGAGATTCGGGATTTACCCACTGCTCAAATCGCGATTCGAGCGGCACTCACAGGCCATTTGGTGCTTTCTACCTTGCATACCAATAGTTCCTGGGATGCCATTACGCGTCTTATTGATATGGGCATCGAACCCTATTTGATTGCTGCTTCTTTGCGTTTGGTAGTTGCTCAAAGGCTGGTGCGAGTGCTCTGTCCACACTGTAAAACAAAAAGTAAGACCTTGCCTTACCCTACGCTTCAACAAGAAATGGGACTATTGCACCATTATCTGCCTGTGGGTTGTGAGCAGTGTTATTACACAGGCTACTTGAAGCGCAGGGCCGTATTTGAGGTGATGCCAGTAGATGCAAGCCTTGGGGAGTTGATCAAAACAGGGCAAAACGTGTCAAATGATTATTTTTCTGTGAAAAAACTGGGAAGACTCTCAGATAATTTAGTGCAATTGGTGCTGAAGGGGGAGACCTCCCTAGAAGAAGCACTCTCACATATTGAAGGATGAGACGGGAATTAAAATTAATGGATTTGAAGCTCCTAATTAACAAACATATCTACTCCGCGCTTTCTTACCCCCCTCTCTTTTTAAGAGAGGGGCTGGGGGTGAGTTCCAAGCTAAGGGAGAAACATTCTCCTAATCACTTCCCAATCATCATCCTATGGTTTTTCCTTCTCCTAGGAAGCATCTCCACCTGCCCCGCCCAACAAAGCAAAGACATTCGCATTGCTGCCGTCCATCACCCCAATGCGACGCTCAAGAGCAAAGCGGAATACTACTATGACCCTTGGTCTGAACAAGAGATACGCCACGGTCGCTATACCGAATGGGATACCAAAGGGGCGGTTGTCTATGAGGCCACTTATGTAGATGGAAAACTGATGGGCAAAGCCATTCACTATTTTCCAACAGGTCAAATAGCGTCCCAAGAACAATGGTTTAATGGCAAACGAGAGGGGCTGAGTGAGGCTTATTACCCTAATGGAACACTTAAATATAGAGGTATGTATGTGGCCGACAAACTAGAAGGGGAAGTCCTCTATTTTTATGCAGATGGCAAAGCCAAAAAGCGAGAAATCTATAAAGAAGGCCTCTTGGATGGCATCAGTACCCGTTACAACCGCAAAGGAAAAGTAATCAAAGAAACCCTATATCAAAACGGTCTCAAACAAGCCCATGAAAAAAACGATTCTTAACGCCTTTTTGCTGCTTGGGTGCCTGATCTGGACCCTATCGGCTTCCAGCCAAAATCAGGACCGAATGGTCCAATTGGCTAATAAATTAGATTCACTGGCTGGCTCGATTCCAGGGCTAAATGAACGCACGAACATTTCGCTTAGAAATGTGCCAGTGCATGAATATGTCAGGGCCATCGGCCTGGAGCACCGCGTGAATGTCTACATTGCCGACAGGCCCGATCTCACCCTGACCAATAACCTGGTGAATGAACCTGTAAAAACGGTGTATTTATTTGTCTGTAAGACCTTTAACTACACCATTGAACCCATTGGCACCATTCTTCGCTTTATCCCTTACAGTCCTCCGAGTCCGCAAATTGTAGCTGCCCCTCCCAAACCCTTAAAAATCACCTTTGAGGATCAAAAGATCAGCCTTGATCTCAAAGACGATAGCCTCTTTCAGGTAATTCGAGAAATCTCTCGCCAAACAGGTCAAAAGCTGATTGCCTCATCCAATGCCAATCGGCCAGTAACCGTTTATGTACCCAATGCAGAGCTTCCTTTGGCTCTTGACCTGCTTGCGAAAGCCAATGACTTTCAGCTGAAGCGCAACCGCAAAGGCTATTTTGTCTTTAAGGACTTAACGAATACTGCAACCGAGGTCACTCCTGCACCCAGTGGAAGTCTAGATTTCAGTGTGGAAGCCTTCTCAGATGCAGACGTTGATTTTGTGCAAATAGAGGCAGAGGATGCAGACCTCAAAGCCTTGCTCCAAGCGTTGTTTCAAGAAGCGGGGGTTGATTATTTTCTCTTTGGAGAAATCGAGGGCAAAGTGACTGTCAGGCTGGAAGCTTCTAGGATCGGTGAGGTCTTAAAATACCTGTTCCAGGGAACAGACTATACTTATCGAAAAGAAGGAGGGCTGTATTTGATTGGGGGCAAGGAACTGGAAGGCTTACAAGCAGTAGAGATTGTAAAGCTCAAATTTCGTCCTACCTATCAAGCCTTAGACCTGATTCCTGGTGCCCAAGGAGGGGGGAATACAAGAACCAATACCCGTCCCAATCGCCCTCCCCAGCAACCTCAAAGAAACAATCGAAATCAACTAAATAATATAGGGGGGAATCAATTGCAGCAGGGGGTTAACAATGGTTTTCCAGGTTCAAATACCTTCAACAATCAAGGCTATGGGGGGAGCATCTTTGGCGAAGCACAAGCTGCCCGAATTACTGTCGATGGGGTAGAATTGGTAGAATACCCCGAACTGAATCGGATTATTCTAAAAGGCCCTTCTGACCGTGTACAAGAACTGGCGATGTTTCTAAGAGAGATTGACCGCCCGATTCCCATGGTGAAGGTGGAGATGATTGTGGTTGAGGTAAATAACAATGTGAGCCTGAGTACAGGGATTAGGGCTGGTCTAGGAACTGCGCCAGATTCAGGGCAAAAAGTGATTTCCCCAGGATTAGATTACACCTTAAATGGCAGTGAGGTAAATAGCCTGCTTACTGGTTCTAATGTGCCATTTTTGCAAAGTCTTGGTACACTCAGCCCCAATTTCTATATGCAACTAAAAGCGCAAGAGGCCAATGGCAACTTAAAGATTCGGATGACGCCTGTGCTTTCTATGCTTAATGGCAGAGAAGCCTCTCTGGTCATAGGTCAAACCCAATACTATTTGCTAGAGACCACCACCTCAGCTACAGGGGCTGTCAATAATTTCCAGCAATTCAGTCAGCAGTTTACCCAGATTGAGGCCAATATCGCCCTTACCATCCGTCCCTTTATCTCAGATGATAATATGGTGACCTTGGATGTGGCCCCAGACTTCAGTACGCCATTGGGCAGTTTTGATCCAGATGTGCCACCCACCATTGCTACGAGGCGTTTTGATTCGAGTGTTCGGGTGAAAAACGGGGAGACTTTTGTCTTAGGCGGCCTTACCCGTCAGGAAAGTAGCCGAAGTGCAACGGGCCTTCCTTGGGTAAGTCGATTGCCCATTATCAAATGGTTTACAGGCAATAATAGCAGAAGCCATTCAGAGAGTTCGCTGATCATCTACCTCACTCCAACGATCTACTACTACTGATGAAATGGCTTGATCAAATCGGTTGGCAGGGGACGGACCTGTTGTTGGGTCTATCTTTAGACGCAAAAGGGGCGGTTATGCAGATTATTTTGTGTAGAAAAAAGAAAGGACGGGTGGTACTTGAACAAAGCTGGGAGACGGCTGATCCTATGGAGGTTTTCAAATCCTATTCAGGCGTACCGATCGTAGTACATATCGAAAGCCCAGATGTCATCGAGCGAATGGTCTCTCCTTCAGATGATCTGGTATCAGCTATTTTAGGGGTGAAGGTGGATAATCGAAAAGACTTTTGGTACCAGGCGATCCCTACAAAAGACCAGAAGCTGTGGGGGGCCATCATTCGAAAGTCTGTTTTAGAAAGGCTCTTAAAATCCTTTGAGTCCATCCAAAAGAGAATCATTTACCTTAACCTCACAAAGGTTACTACGGCCTTTCTACTTCCTGGGATGAGCCGTTACCAACCTACACAGCCGTACTTCCTGGAAGATACTTACCCTTGGGAAGGAGGCCTGCTTGGTGAATCTCCCACATTGAGCCAGCCAGTCTCTAGGGAAACACTGGCAAGAGACCTAGCGCTAGAAGATGAACAATTGGACCTATATGGCAGCATGGTGCATTTTCATCTCTCCAAAGGAGCCGATATTGGGTCAATTGCAATTATTTCCAAAAATCATAAGCCCATACAAACAGAAGCTTTATGGGTAAAAATGCTTGGCCTAACAGCTATCCTTTTGCTGATCCTTGGGCTAGGTAATTTGGGATTGACCACCTACTTAGAAAATGAGACGACAAAAGCCATTCAGATAGCCCAAAGTCGTTCAGGGGACTTGGCAGCGATTGATCAAAACAGGGCCAGGCTCAATCAAGAAAAGACTTTTTTGCTTCAGGCAGGCGGCAAAACACTCAAAGCATCTCGGGTCTCCTTTTATATGGATCAGCTAGCTGTGCTTTGTCCCAAGAACTTGCAGTTAGAACAAGTGATTTATACCCCTACAGAAAAGGAACTCAAAAAGCTGGAGGGTGATTTAGTTGCTAATCCGCCTGATGTGGTGATCAAAGGACTCAGTCATCAATCTGCTGCAATTGCCAGCTACGGAGAAAGCCTTAAAAAGGCTGAGTTTGTATCAATCATTCAGATGCTTGAAAGCAGTTATGATCCGCAGGTAGAAGCCTATTTCTTTAGTTTGATTATTTACCTAAAGCAAAATTAACAGTAGAGATTAGAGATGAAGCTTTATTCAAAATTCAACATTCAATCATTCAACATTAAATTTCTTTGTGAGCTTTAGCAGAAGACATATCCTCTGGGCAGTGAGTGCCCTTTTTGCCATAGGCTTACTCCTCTGTTTTTCATTGGGCGCACAACGCTGGGAGCAATACAAAGGGTATAGGCAAGCAAAAGCACGGATGCAGGAAGCCCTAGCTGCTCCTCAGGTAATTGCGCAGCAAAAAGCGATGCTCAAGCAGCTTCAAGCGCAAGCCGAGCATCTGCAAGCAAGTAGTGTCCGCTTGGAAGACCAAGTGGCTTATACCAGCTATTTGGAGCTAATCTGTCAGGAATATGGGGTAAAGATGCTAAGTCTACCGCAAGAAACAGTCTCTCAAGTGGAGAACTATACAATTTCTACCGAGGCATTTAGCTTGCAAGGCTCGCTGAATGGCCTTTTAAAAGTGCTCTACCGCTTAGAACATACAGACCGTGTAGGCAGCATTACCCGCACGAACTTTCAAAAAAAGACCAGACGAAGGGCAGGGAAAAAAGAGACTGTCCTGGTGGTAGATATTCATCTCAAACGATTAATTACTTCCTAATATCCAACCTATGCGCTACTTAATAGCTATTTCCTTGGCACTGCTCAGTGTGAGTTGCAGTGAGTTTTTCTCCAAAGATGTGACAGCCGTCACTTTGGAGATCAACAGTCCCAAAGACTCCTTATTTACGACCTATTCAGATATTTCCTTTTGGTGGGAAGAAGATGATCAAGTGGAGAACTACCGCTTCCAATTGGTAACGCCCAATTTTGACAATCCCTTTTTGCTCTTGGATACATTGATGGAGGAAAGCACGCTGTACATGAACCTCCTAGAAGGGGTCTACACCTGGCGATTAAGGGCTGAGAATGAAGGCTCGGAGTCGAGTTATCAAAGACGGTTTTTGGTAATTGATCAAACGGCTCCAACTGCTGCGAGGGCTACTTATCCGCAAGTGGGTGATACGCTTAGCTTTGGCACAGATCCGCTCAGGCTTCAGTGGATCAGTGAAGATGCACAAGTGGATGGTTTTCAGTTTGGGGTAAGAGATAGTGTGTATTTTTATGAAAACACCCAAGGCACCTTATCCCTCAAGGGAAGGTACCTAACCAGTCAAAAAGAGGTGAATTTTACGGGAGAACTAGGAGGATTTACCCCTGGTGAGGCGCAGGATTACACCTGGCAGGTAAAGACTTTTGACCAAGCGGGAAATGAACGATTAAGCCCCCCTTTTCAATTTGTACTTAGATGAAAAACAAACGCCTCAATCAAGTGCTCATCCCGCTGGTACTCATTATTTGGGTACTGGTGGCTATGCGCTTTCTGGGCGGTTGTGAAGGGCCCAAACAGCTAACTGGGCCAGCAGTAGGCTTTGATTTATCAGATTTAAGCACAGGAGATACCCTGGTCCCTTTTTCATTACTCCCGCCGTATCGCGATCCCTTTTTGGACCAGCTTCCTGCCCTTTCAAAGCCCCAAAGGGAAGAACAACCCAGCCTGCAAATAGGCAGCGTGGTGCCAAAGAGAGAACCTAAGAAACTCCCCAAGCTTGATTTTCTAGGAGGGGTGCAAAAGAAGGGAGAAGCCGTTCGAGGGCTATTGAATATCGATGGGGTGATTCATTCCATACATCAAGGGGATAAGGTAGGGGAAATTGAAGTATTGTCCCTTTCCCTCGATGAAGTAAGGCTCCAAGTGATGGACACCACAATGGCCCTAGGCAAGAAGTAGTGAAGATGATTCAAAAAAAGCTCAAAGGAGCCACCCTGGCCTATGTGTTGATGATTTCCCTCATCATATCCACTCTTTTGGGCAGCTATATTCTGATCAATTATTACCAGCATGTCCAACTCAATCGTCAGTTCTTCTCCCAATTGGCCAGACATAACCTGGAATCAGGCCTGCACCTCTTTTTAAGAGGTGATTATCAGCTGGGTGATAGCCTCAAAGTGGCTCTCTTTGAAGAAGAACTGGATAGTACCATCATCAGAAGTGAGCGATGGGGGCTCTTGGGGTTGGTGCACGCTAGCGGGAGCCATAGCTTCTCCCAGACAACGGCAAGCCTTTTCATTGGGCAAAAGCCTCAAGGGGAATTTAGCAGTAGCTTATACCTCACAGATCAGCAGCAGCCTTTGGTCCTTTCTGGAAAAACCCACTTGGCGGGGCCATTGCGATTGCCCTTGGCTGGCCTCAAAACAGGGTATGTCAACCGCAGGGGCTATGAAAATACCCAAAAGCATTATGGCAGCGTGAGCCTTAGTTCAGAGGAAATCCCGAAGCTTAAAAACCGTGCCTTACAAGCAATCAGAGATAGTCTAGCCCGATTGGGCCGTTTACAAGGAGTAGAAGAAAGCTATTTTGTAAGGGGGCTGGAATTAGTCCAGCCATGGGAGGGAAAGCCATACTTGATTAGTTCCCAAAGTAAACTCTTGGTAGAAGACCTCACGTTGGCGGGCAAGTGCCTAATTAAAAGCCATCAAGAAATTGAGATTTATCCCTCAGCGAACCTTACCTATACCCTCATCTTTGCTCCCAAAGTGACGATCAAATCAGGCTTTTCTGGTATTGTGCAAGTCTTTGCTACAGAGGAGATTATACTGGAGGAGCGTGTAAGTCTGGACTATCCAAGTGTGCTCATGCTTCAAAGAAAAAAAGAGCAACCTGGAAGGCTTTATATTGAGGATCAGTGCAAAATAATAGGGGCTGTGGTTTTTGATGCAGGGGAATTGGAAGAAGACCGAGCAGATATATGTTATCTGGGAAATGGAACCTTAATTGGAAACCTTTATGCAAGCCACGGCCTGGATATAAGAGGAGAGGTAAGAGGAAATGTGATTACGAACCAGTTTACCCTAAAGACGGCAGGGGCTACCTATAAAAATCACTTGATAGACGCAAGACTGGACTATATGCAGCTATCTAGTGCTTATGTAATGCCTATCCTTCAACCAAGCAATCAATGGGAAATCATCCATTACCTAGCAAACTAAAGGGAACTACCCTCATAGAAGTGCTCACCAGCATGGCGTTGCTAGGGGTGCTTTTTGTGATGGGCATGATGCTCTTGGGTAAATTGACAGATATTCATTCTCCTGTCCAGCGCTATCAAAACAGGGTGCTGGTTTTAGAAATGTTAAATGCACCCATTGCCCTTCCTTTTGAAAAGGAGATAGAGCAAGAGATCAAAGGCAGACGAATCATAAGAACCATTGAGCCTTTTGATCTGCAAAGAAACCTTTATGAAGTAGCAGTCACTTGCCTGTGGCAAGACCAGGTTCAACTCTCCAAAAAACGCATTGTCATTCTGGAATGAAGAAGCTAAAGGGATTTACCCTCATCGAATTAATGGTGGCCATGGGCCTCTTAAGTGCAGTGATGCTCTTGGGAGGATTTCTATACAGCTCTTTTATCAAATATCACAACACCTACGAACAGTCCGTTGAGAAGACCTATGAGGGCGCATTGATCCAACATCAACTGACGAAGGATTTTCAGCAAGCTGATTCCTGGGAATTTGATCCTGATAGCACGTTGTGCTTACGCCAAAACCAGGAACTGCTCTTTTGTTATACCCTGACGGACACTTCCCTGATCAGAATGAGCCTAACCCAAAATGATCAGCTGATTTTTCAGGGAAAATGGCTTCCACACCCCACAGCAGTACAACTGCTCGATACTCGGCTAGGGCTTCGCTACAGTTTTTATTTGCCTAAACACACGCGATATGAAAGGAATTAAACTAGAAAATCAAGGCTATAGCCCTTATCAGGCAGCGGCAAAAGACGAAGCTCCTTCTATCTGGAATAAAGAGATTAGCTTTGGCCCACTCCTAAGCCTCAAGGACAGGCAAAACCTCTATCACCTGATGGCGATTCTCTTAGAATCGGGATTGGGGATTTTGGACTGCTTGCAGGTGATCATGGAGCAGAGCAAAAAGCGAAAACTGCGGAGCTTACTGACAGAAATCTTTGAGGATTTGGAAGCTGGCGAAAGCCTCTCTGAAAGCCTGAGTCACAGAAAAAAGCATTTTAATGCCTTTGAAGTCCATACCATCCGCATGGGGGAACAAACGGGCCGCATGGCCTATGTGCTCAAAAGCCTAGCGGCTCTTTACGAAAAGCGCATCAAACTCAAACGCAAAGTTATACAGGCCTTTTCTTACCCCATAGCAGTGATTGTGATTGCGGTCTTGGTACTGAGCTTTATGATTGGCAAAGTGGTGCCGATGTTTGAAGACATCTTCAACCAGTTTGATGCCGCCTTGCCACCGATTACCCAAGCGATCCTAGATTTCTCCGCCTTCTTTCGGGCAAATCTGCAATGGATTGCCTTAGGCACAATTGCCATAATCACCTTCTTTTTTCAGCTCCGAAAAAACAAACAGTTTCGCCATTTCAGAACGGCACTCATGCTCAAAACACCCATATTTGGGCGGGTGATGTTAAAGCTTCAGCTCTCAAGGCTTTGCTATACTTTTGCGCTGCTCCTCAAATCGAAAGTAAAGCTTGACCAGGCCCTAGAACTCCTAGAAAGCATTATTACCTTTTACCCCATTCAGAAACGACTGCCGATCATCCGCCAAGAAGTCATAGAAGGTGGAACGCTCCATGATGCCATTAGAAAACATGACATCTTCCCCCCATTTCTGATCCAGATCATCCGAGTAGGCGAAAAGACCGCTCGACTTGACGAGATGCTTGAAACCCTAGCCCAAAACCTCGAAGAGGAATCCGAGGCGGGGGTGAGTCAATTGACTCAGTTCTTAGAACCTGTCCTGATTATTGTCTTAGGACTGATGGTGGCCCTCATCCTGGTGGCGATGTATCTGCCGATGTTTGAGCTGAGTGGGGCCGTGGGGTAATGAGCTTTCCCAAAACCGAACATCTTCTTGAAAGATGCCTGTCGCACAGGCAGTAAAGGCCAAGCCTATGGTGTGGAACAAAATATTCTTCCTCCTTTGGAGCGTATTTTTTGTCCCACAGCCTTGACTTCCTTTCCCCCGTTGACACTCCTATTTCATTGGGCGAATGTTCGGTTTCGGAAAAAATGTTTTTTCATTCAGAACTATTTAGGAGGGAACCATGAATATCAATCACCTATGCACACTTACTTGGAGAGGGATAGCGATTTCAATTTCGTTGAATCCTGACTACAGCCTAGCTTTTAAGGATAACACAGGGGAAGCCTTGGCATATATTGAGATTAGGGCAGATGAACCTTTGCCTATAACCGAAACGGGTTATAGAGGGCTGTTTCTCTCTCTTTCAGAAGTAGATGAGGAAGGTGGGGCAGTAGAGTTTGTGAAGAAATGGTTGGGTGAGGCTGCTGATTCTAAAGAGTGGAAGGAATGGCTCAGAGAAAAAATGCAATATTGTTTGTTCTAAGTTGCCAAAAAAATCATCAATCCGTGTGCAAATGGTGTGCAAATAAAAAAAGGACTTACAACGTTTTCGTCGTAAGTCCTTGATAATCAATGTGGGAACTACTGGACTCGAACCAGTGGCCCCCTGCTTGTAAGGCAGGTGCTCTGAACCAACTGAGCTAAGCTCCCATCATGTCAATTTTTGCAACGCAAATCAATTGGTGAAGGCCCCTTGATCGAATTGCTCTGCAAACTTAGAAGCCTTGGGCTTCCTTTGCAAGGATTTTTTCATTTTTTTTCTAAAATCTTTATTCCCTCCTTTTTTGCTTTCAAGTGGCTACTTTGTAGGTTCACGGAAGAATCCTTGGGTCCGATTTCCCTGGATTTAATTTTCGCCTCCTTTAATCCTACAACCCCGCCAAAATGAAGATACTCATCGTAGAAGACGAACACTTAGCTGCCAGTCGTTTGGAACGCCTCTTGACACAAGTAGAACCTGGTATTGAGGTCCTGGCGGTCATCGATACAGTGAAAGGTGCCGTGGCATGGCTCCAAAAACATACGGCTGACCTCATCTTTATGGACATTCACCTGGCCGATGGGAATAGCTTTTCCATCTTTGACCAAGTGGAGGTCAAGACCCCTATCATCTTCTCCACGGCCTACGACCAATATGCCATCAAGGCATTTAAGCTCAATAGTGTGGATTATCTCTTGAAGCCGATCGACAAGGAAGATCTGGCGCGTAGCATGGATAAATTCAAGGAGAATCAGGCCCCTCAAGAGCCGATAGATATGGAAGCCCTCCGGGAAGTCATGCGCGGTGGGGGAGGGGAGTACCAAAAGCGATTTATCGTGACTTCAGGTGAAAAGATCAAATCTATTCGGATAGATGAAGTCTCCTACTTTTTTGGGCAGCAGAAATATGTCTTTCTGATCACCCGTGACAACCGTCAGCACATCGTCGATTATACCCTCGGCAAGCTCGAAGACCTCCTCGATCCCGAGCAGTTTTTCCGCATCAACCGCCAGTTTATCATCAACTATGATGCGATCAAGAACATGTTTGCTTACTCCAAGAGCCGCATCAAGATTGAACTAGATCCGCCCAGCGAGATGGAGGCGATTGTGAGTATTGACAAGTCTAAACGGTTCAAGGCGTGGTTGAATAAGTAGGAATCAATAATTAATAATCAGTCAATTAATCAATAATCTTCTTCACCTTCAATCGCAACGAATTTCCGATTACGATCACATCTGAAAATGCCATCGCCGCTGCGCCAAGCATAGGCGTGAGGAAGCCCATCGCAGCCATAGGAATCGCCACGATATTATAGGCAAAGGCCCAGAAGAGGTTTTGCTTAATGGTGAGGACAGTGTGATGGCCTACTTCAAAGAGGGTAGGTAGGGCTGATAATTTTCCAGTAAGTAGCACGATCTGTGCAGACTGTAGCGCTGCTTCAGAAGCGCCGCTCAGCGAGATGCCCACCGTCGCCTTGGCGAGGGCTGGCGCATCGTTGATGCCGTCACCTACCATCGCCGTTGGTAGCGTTGAAGAAAGTCGTTCGATGATCGCCAATTTCTGCGCAGGTAATTGCTCCGCATATACTTCGCTGATCCCTAGGGCCTTGGCAACTGCATCACACTTATACTGGCGGTCGCCAGATAAAAGGATGGGCTGGATGCCCTTGGCTTTTAAGGCATCTATGGCCGCTTTAGCGTCAGGTTTCAACTCATCGCTTAGGTCCAACGTCGCCCAAAGCGTGTCGTTTTTCAGGATATATAAGCTGTGCTGATCGTCTGTGGTTAAGGCCTTGACCAAGGCATAAGAACCTATGCGATAGGTATTCCCTTCCAAGTCTTCGGCCTGCATGCCTTTGCCTTTTATTTCCTCCACCTTCATCAGTCGGGCGGGGATGGTCCCTTTAAGGGCCTTGACCAAAGACTTGGCGATAGGGTGCGATGAGTGCTTCTCTACAGCCATGAGGACACTTTTTACCGCTTCCTTTTCCGCAGGGTCACAAGTCAATTGATCGATTTGGAATTCGCCTGTGGTCAGGGTGCCAGTCTTGTCAAAGACCACCTGCTTGACCTTGGAGAATTGCTCCAGCGTGTCACCGCCCTTGATGAGGATGCCCTTTTTGGAGGCGCGGCCGATGCCTACCACCACCGCCGTAGGCGTGGCGAGGCCCATCGCACAGGGACAGGCGATCACCAAAACGGCTACGCTGTGGATGATGGCAGCTTTCAGCGAAAGGTCAAACACCCAGTAGGACAATCCTAGGGTCAAAAGTGCTATCGTAAGCACTGCTGGGACAAACACCGCACTGACCTTATCCGCCAATTGCTGAATAGCGGGCTTATTGGCTTGGGCATTTTTGACGAGCTGGATGATCTGGGACAGGACGGTGGCCTTTCCTACAGCAGTCGCGCATATGCGGACGGAGCCATTGACCAGGAGGGTGCCACCGATGACGGCAGCGCCTTTTCCCTTCTCTATAGGCAGGCTTTCGCCAGTTACCATAGATTCATCTACCGTGCCTTCTCCCCAGAGGATCTCTCCATCGACAGGGAAGGCATCACCTTCATTGACATGAAGCAGGTCCCCTACCTCGATGTCTTTGGCTTCGATTTTTTCCAATACCTCTTCCCCATTTACCAGTAAAATACGGGTAGCTGAAGTGTCTTTAAGCTTCATCAGCGCCTGGACGGCGGTGGTGGTTTGACGAACAGCTCGGTGCTCCATCGTATTGCCCAATAAGACGAGGGAAATGATGGTAGCAGCAGTTTCGAAAAATAAGAAGTCCGGTCCCAAGGCCGCAATGGCCCCATACAGACTATACCCATAGGCTGCTGTAGCGCCCATTGCGATCAGCACGTCCATATTGGGGATGCCTGTCTTCAGCGAGTGCCATCCACTACGGCCAAAGTGGTAAAGGCCCAGGATAAATACAGGCGTAGCCAAGGCACATTGTACCCAAGGATTGTGCAAAACATGCCAAGAGATAAACATGTGTAGGAGCAAGGGGATGGTAAAGGGCAGGGTCCAATAAAAAAAGCGCTCCGCTTGACTCATGCCTTCATAAGACGGATTATGTTCATCCAGGACGGCTACTTGATAACCTAGCTTTTCGATGCCCTTCATCACCTCCGTGACCTTGGCAGGTTCTACCGTCTCAAACATGACTTCGTCCGTGCTGAAATTGGCTGATACCTGCTGCATGCCCTCTTTTTTGAGGTAATTTTCTACGCCCAAGGCACAGTTGCTACAAGTCATGCCTTTGACCTGCAGGGATATATGGGAAAGTAATTTTGTATCAGTAGTCATAAGGGAAAAACACCTGTTAGCGATATTAGTTAGATGAAAGTAAAAATAATGAACAAGGATTTACAAAGTGAAAAGGCATAGTCGCGGATTACCCACTAGCCAACGCAAAGGCCGAAATCCACGACAGCGCCTGTAAAGGCGCATCTTATTCAAATTCACCATTCAAAATTCACCATTCAATCATTCAAAATTGTTTTCTTATTCTTCCAATAATGCCTTACATTTGTATAACTAAAACTTTCGTTTAAACGTAATCATTCAACTTTACAACCTAATAATAATCAAATACTCTATGAAATTGTCCAACATCATTACCTGTCTATTCCTGGTGGCAGCGATCACTTTTGCCGCTTCACCTGCCAATGCGCAGACCACTCGTCTCAAGAAGGAGACCATGAAACTCGTAAAGACCTTGTCTCCTGAGGAACAAGAAGCGGTAGCCTTATTTGCTGGTTCTAAGCTGGTAGGAAAAGAAGAAGGCGTTCAGATCAATGATAAGAAAAGCCTCAAAAAGTACTTTTCTACATTGAGTCCTGCTAACCAGGCGGAAGTGCTCGAATTTGCCAAGAATCAAACGATGAAAGAAGCCATTGCAGAAGCACCAGCTCCAGCCGCTAAACCAGCGCCTGCCACCAAACCCGCTAATAAGCCTGCTCAGCCGGCTCAGCCAGTTAAATTGACGCCTAGCAATGGAAATATGGCCACTACTCCCGCAAAGCCCGCCCAACCTGCTAAGCCAGCTAGGCCTTCATGGATTGAAAAAGCCGAATCTATGCCTGCTACTACCGTGAAGTGGGATGAGGAATTGCATGACTTTGGCACCATCAAGCAAGGCGACGTGGTCACCCATACATTCACCTTCACCAATGTAGGCAATCAGCCTTTGCAGATCACGCGCGTGAAAGCCTCTTGTGGCTGTACCACGCCAGAATGGTCCAAGGAGGCCATCGCACCAGGCGAATCAGGTATGATCAAGGTATCCTTCAACTCCCGTGGCAAAAGCGGCAACCAGCGCAAAGCTGTCACCATTTGGCACAACTCTCAGCCTATCCAAAAAGTTCTTCAGTTCAAAGGAAACGTAGTATTGCCTACCCCTGGAACAGGAACTGGCGGAAATTAAGAACTAAATAGCCGTCCTTGGTTATAAAAGCGGGCTTTCCAAGTATTTTGGGAAGCCCGCTTCGCAAATATTTTCCTCAACCTTGCAAAATAAGGAATGAAGAAAAAATAACTTTTCAGTTGTTCATCTATAACTTACTGAAAATCAGTTCATACTTTGATTTTAACTTTCATTTTAATTTTTATTCATTCCTAAATAATGCGCTGGGTCGGATTTCCGGATATTGGGCAGGCTCTTTGCGTAATCCGACCCCCATATCAAAAATTGCAGGACCTTCATACTGAAGGGACTAAGAAAATGGCCCAGGGATATAAGAAGTAGGACCTTTCTGTTCGCTCAGGAGCTGGTTGAAATACTGATTATTATCAAAAGGGACATCAAGCGCAACCATATAGGGAACGAGGTAATATTCACTTTTTTCCAGAGACTGCTCGACCGCAACCTTTTCCACCAAAAAAGCCCTAAACTCTTCTATTTCTATGGCAATACGCGCTCCTTCGGGCCTCCGCCGAGGGAGCAACCGATAAAATAGGCCGTTGATGCCAATAAGGGGCAGTAAAGCAGGAAAAATGAAATGGTCTATGCCGCTTTCAATATGAAAACTTGCTGTGAGTGTCCCTACCATCAATGCGTTGGCTATAGCAAGGGCCGCGTAATTTTTTCGTTTAACTGCTAACCATATCGCAAAAGAAAGCCCTCCAATGATGGGCAAAATCAACAGTAGATAGGGAGCCACGATCTTGAAGGGCAATGCAGGGTCCATAAAGGTAATGATCGCCAACAGAGCTAATAAGCTAAAGGCCAATCCAATGACCACCAGCAATATCACATTTAGAAGGTATTTCCCATATTTTTCAGATAAAAAGCTATGCATGCGATCTTCCGCATTTCGGGTGAACCGATTTCGCTTTTTAGAGATGCCTAACCGCTCCAGGTATTGTGTCTCATTGAAGGACAAGGCCGCTTGTTCGTCTTCGCTCAGGCGCTCTTTACTGCCATATTTATTGAGAAATATGCTAAAGGAGGCTTTGCGCCATTTGATGCGGTAACAATCTTTGACGACTGCACTCATGATGCCTGCGACCAGGCATTGAGAATCAAACTGGTGTATCCAGATATAGCGTAGCGCCGCAGGGGACAACTGACGTGGAGGCTGTTCTCTGGGAAGGGTAGCTGGGACGCCTTTGTAGTGATTTTTCTTGAAAAAAAAGCCGTAGTACCCCACTAGAACTCCCATGGCTAACACAATGGCCAACAATGTGTCGAGTTCTGTGAAGTAATAAAGCAGTTTTTCCATTAAAGCATTTTTTTCATCGCCTTGAGCTCTTGACTAAGCAATTCCCGTGCGCGAAACAGTTGGGCTTTCACCGTACCTAGTGGAATTTCTAGGGTTTTGGCTACTTCTTCGTAAGAGAGCTCTTGAAAATAACGCAATTCTACCAAGACGCGGTATTTTTCTGGCAGGCGATCGATCGCTTTTCCCAGATAAATTTTGCGCTGCTTTTTGAGCATGGCCTGGTTGGGGTCCAGTTTATCGTCCCGGACGTCAAACCGCATGTTGGAGCCATCGTCTCCTTCTACAGGCTGGTCGATCGATACTGTCAGGACACGCTTTTTACGGATATAATCGATGCAGTTATTCGTGGCAATTCTGAATAGCCAGGTGGAGAAAGCGTATTTTGAATCAAATTTGGCAATTGATACAAATGCTTTGGCAAATGCTTCCTGGGTCAAGTCTTCCGCGTCATCGGGGTTTTTGACCATTTTGAGGAGCATATAGTATACCGATTTTCGGTATTTCCCTTCCAAGGTCTGGAATGCCTTGGGATCCCCTTTTTGGGCACTGGCCACTAAGACGCGATCTTCTAGGGTGTTTTTAGAAACTCTTGGTTTTTCTTCCATTTGGGATTAGCGATTAAGCCTAGGGGGACCATGAACAGGTTGTAGAAAAAAAATAAAATATCCAGTATTGGATACCAAGGGATAAGCCCTTGGGTAAGTATCTGCCCGTTAATTTTGCGAAAAATGTACCAACTAATCAAAATTCGTCCTACATAAACCAATAGAAATGCAGTATTTATCCATCCAGCGGCCAAAATCAGCAATAGTCCCCCATAATGGAGGCTATGAGCAAGGTGAAAACTAGCTAAAAAAATCTTTGTGCGCAACGAGTAGTGAGCTGAAGCGCTAAGATGACGGACTTTTTGGCGCACCCAACTGCCAAATAGGCGTTTGGGCTCGGAATATGTCACACTGTCGGGGTGTGTCATCAGTCCCATTTTTCCCGATTTCCCAAAGAAATTGACAAATAAGTCATCATCTCCAGAAAGATGGTTTTTGAATGCTTCAAATCCGCTATGCTGCGCAAACTTGGTTTGGGTGTAGGCGAGATTGCGCCCTACGCCCATATAGGGAAGTCCCTGAGCCGCCATGCCAATATATTGGAAAGCTGCATAAAAGGTCTCAAACCGAATAAACCGATTGAGCCAGCCTGGATAGGTCTTGTACAGCCCCAACCCAAGCACCAATTCGGTGCCTTGATCAAACTGCTGAGAGACCTCAGCAAGCCAAGTCGGAGGCACTTCGCAGTCAGCATCTGTGAAGACCAAGTGTTCAAAACGGGCTGCTGCTACGCCTTGAGTCACGGCCCATTTCTTCGACGCCCAGTCATCTGGCGTCTTGTCAATGGTGATACACCGCAACTGGCTGAAGGCCGCTTGATAGCCTTGAATCACCGATAGACTATCATCTGTACACCGGTCCAGCACCACAATGATCTCAAATTGGGGATAGTCTTGATGGAAAATGGACGGGAGAAAGCGGATGAGGTTAGGCGCTTCGTCGTGGGCACAGACGATGACTGAGAGGGGAAGAGAATTGGCACTAGGATCCAGTGGGGGCTTTTTTCTCAGTTTCTGCCATCCCAATGATATCCAAATTTGCAGAACTATGTAAATGAGGGAAATGAGGATAAACAGAAGAAGCATGAATAGATTTATCAATTAATCAATAATTCTTATGCTCCTTCCCGATAAATCACTTCTAATACGGTCTGCCCTACGGCCTTCAGCGTCGTCCTGTCGATGATATGAATATCGTCTTGGTGCGTATGCCATTGGCCAAAAAATATCTTCCCAGGCTGCGTGCGCTGATCGATAATATCGATAAAGGGTATGCGAGCTAGCTCGTTGAGGTAATAATGGTCATCTAGTATTTCTGATCCTGGTGCTTTAGGGAAAAAACGCGCGTAGCCCAGTTCTGCTGCCGTACCCCAGACATTGTCGAGGACTCCTTGGGCCATTCGTTTGGAGTATAGGTCTTGAAAAAAAGTAGCACCTGCTGCCCCTACCATGTCCAGGTTGATGCCATACATGGCTTGGTAGTTGGGAACATGCTTATTCCTGGACCAGTATTGAGAACCCAAACAATAAGTATCCTGGTATTTAGGATCAGGGTTTCCATAATCTTCTGCATCCCAGAGACATAGATCTACCCCGATATTGGGCATATTCTGCTCCAAATGGCGGGCGATTTCCATCAAAACAGCTACCCCGCTGCCGCCGTCATTGGCACCTGGGATCGCGTCGTACTTGCGCGCTTCTTCTCCGGCGTCTCCGTAGGGACGTGTATCCCAATGGGCGGATATGATGATCCGTCGCTTATCTTCTGGCCGATAAGAGGCGATGATGTTCTCCATCTGGAGCTGGACAGGATTGCCATCGAGGTCTACCCCCTGGACTACCGTCGGCTGGGTGATGACCTTGGCTCCAAAGTCTTTGAAGGTACTTACGAGCCACGCCGCGCAGGCGCGGTGCGGGGGGGTATTGGGCACGCGTGGCCCAAATGCCAACTGGTCTTCAATATACTTATAGGCAGAATCAGCGCTAAATGCTGGCGCAAGGAACTTGGGCGTGGCTGGTTCCGTCTTTTTCCCTTTAGGCCCATCCAATGTTTGGGTCTTACCTGAATCATCACATCCAATTAGCAATAGAGCAAGGAAGAGGATTAGATAGTACTTCATGAAGAAAATGATAAGATGAGTAGATGATAAAATGCTTGCCCTGAGGCTTCGACGTGAGCGTTCGACTGAGCTCACGCCGAAGTCTCAGCCGAACGTATTTCGAAGGGAGTAAAAGCGGACGCTTTTCAGAAATTGCTATCCCTTTCTACTTCCTTGTTCCTTAATTTTTATTTTTACTTCCCTCTTCCGCTATCCAATTTCCCACGTCGTCCCGTCTGCCGAATCCTTCAATTGAATATCGAGGCTGCCAAGCCCGTCTCGAATTTTGTCCGAAACAGCCCAGTTTTTCTCTTTGCGCGCATCCGCCCGCAATTCCGTGATGAGGCCCATCAGTTGATCCACCAATTCATTGCCTGCATTACCCGATTCCTCTTCCAGTTTTAGTCCCAAAATATCGAAAAACAGGGTATGGAAGTCCTGTTTAAACTGTGTCAGGGTTTCTGCTTTTACAGCCAGCGGCCCATTTTTCTGGGCATGCAATTGATTGATGACTGGAAGGGCTTCAAAGATGCGTGCAATGGTTTTTGCTGTGTGGAAGTCATCGTTCATTTGGTGCCTGACATCAGGCATAAAGCTGATGAGGTTTTCCTCAAAGGCAGTATTGACCGCCACGGCACGATCTTTAGTCGAGATTTCCTCCAACCGTGAGATGCCCTCGCAGATGCGTTTGAACCCTCGCTCAGAGGCTTGTAGGGCTTCATTGCTAAAGTCCAGCGTACTTCTATAATGCGCTTGTAGCATAAAGAAGCGGATATTCATTGGAGAATAGGCCTTTTCTAACAAATCGTGCTCTCCGGAGAAAAATTGTTTTAGGTCAATGGCATTGCCGAGGGACTTGCCCATCTTCTGCCCATTGAGGGTGATCATATTGTTGTGCAGCCAAAAATTGGCTTCCCCTTGCAGTTCTTTAGGCGCATGGCAGTTGCAGGCATTGGACTGAGCGATCTCCGCTTCGTGGTGCGGGAATACGAGGTCCATTCCGCCCCCATGAATGTCATATTTTGTCCCTAAATATTTGGTGCTCATGACCGTACATTCGAGGTGCCAGCCTGGGAACCCTACGCTCCAGGGGGAATCCCAACGCATAAGATGCGAAGGCTCAGCCTTTTTCCATAGGGCAAAATCCGCAGAGTGTCGCTTTTCCCCAGTCCCTTCCAAATTGTCGCGAGAAGCGGCTTTGATATTCTCCAAATCACGGCCTGAAAGGGCGCCATAGCCAAAGTCTTGGTCATATTTGGGCACATCAAAATAGACAGAGCCATTGACCTCATAGGCGTAGCCGTTTTTGAGGATTTCCTCGACCATTTCGATCTGCTCAGGGATGTGTCCTGTAGCCCTGGGTTCAATACTCGGGCGGAGGATATTGAGGGCAGTCATGTCCTCGATATAGGAGTTGAGGTAGAACTGTGCTACTTCCATGGGCTCCAACTGCTCCAGCCGTGCTTTCTTCTCAATTTTGCTTTCCCCATGGTCCAAGTCTCCGACGAGATGCCCTACATCTGTGATATTCCGAACATAGCGTACTTTATATCCCAAGTACCGCATATAGCGAAACACCACATCGAAACTCATGGCACTCCGCGCATGGCCCAAGTGGGCATTTCCATAGACAGTGGGCCCACAGACATACAAGCCCACAAAAGGGGGCTTGATCGGTGTGAACACTTCTTTCTTGCGGCTCAGGGTATTATATAAAACCAGTTTATCCATAATCTATCGCAATACGAAAAATAGCATTAAAAGGCCGAAATTAGAGATTAATTGTATGGAAGGAAAGAGAAAGGGGCGAATGCAGAATGATTTCTGGAGAAAAAATCCACCAAAGCTAAAATGCTGAGGGCAAGGACTGCCCCCAGCGTAGGATGTGATTCAGAGAATGCTAGTTGAAATAATACCTAAACCCCCAATGAATATTGTTGAGTGAAAAGGTATTTCGCAGGTTTATAGACATAGATTTATCTTGCTCATCTTCCCTACTGGCAATACCTAGATCCAAAGAGATTCCAGGTACAAAGGCTTCTATGCCCCACCGCTCTTTGAGCATAAAGACAAGACCTGGATCTAGCCCAACCCCAAAACGCATGGTGCTACTCTCCAGCGTCTGTTCTTCTCCATTGTTAAGAAATGCTTCCTTGACCTGGGTCTGTTGGAAATTCAGGTAGTTTTGGAGAAACAAGGATAGCTTTCCGTGGACAGGATAGAAATAGCGAAGTTGGGGCTGAATGGTAAAGGTCGTGTTCCAGTTTTCCCTTTCCCCCCAAATACCCTCATCTCGGTGCGGCCTACTCCGGTAGCCTCGGTTGAAGCCCAGGCCTAGGCCTAGGGCAACTTTGTCTGAAAGAAAATGATGGAAAGAAAAGGACGCCCCATAGCCATCCCTTTTTTCTTGGGTCATAACGGAATCACCATTGGATTGAAAACGGACTTGGGCATGGGGCCTGTCTAGCTGCAAGAAGCCATTCAGACCTATGCTTTTGGTGCCTTGCTGGAATTGGGCAAAAATGGCAAGCGGGGCCATCACCATTAGGCAGGTGATCAGCAAATGTTTGAAACAAAACATGATAGTGAAAAAATTAGGTTGAAAAGGTGCCCGGCTTTTGAAGGGATTACGGCGAAGGGAAGAGACTGGTTAGTCCAAAAATAAATGCCTTGTATGAGACCGCTTAGGCTCGAAGACTCGCCTTCGCTACGAGAACCGAGACCGTTCGCCCCTTTGGGACTCGCTGCGAGACCGCTCGCCTTTCAGGCTCGCTGCGAGACAAGAGACTAAAAGACTTGCCTTTGTCTCGAAGCGAGGCGAGTCTTCGAGCCGAGCGGTCTCGCAGTGAGGCCTTTAGGCCGAACGGTCTCGCCTCTCGCAGCGAGCCCGTAGGGCGAGCGGTCTCACTTCGTGAAATTGATCAAACTCCCCGGCGGCAAGTACTTGACTGACAGGGGCCTTTGGTAATAATTGCTCAAAGAAAAATAGAGATCGACACGTACAGACAGCAGCTTCAAGAGCAGCTTTTCGAGGCCTAAGTTCAGCTCCAAATAGCCACGCCTGTTTTGGCGGATGAGGCTGTGAAGTCCCATGTACTCGCGGATTTTGAGTTTTCGGATAAAAGGTATTTTGTTAAAAATCAACCCACTGAATTCGTGTTCGATATGGGTTTCTATATAGGGGAGGGTAGTGGAAAATTCGTAATAATCAATCAGGAAAAAAGCGTCAAACTCATTGGGGCGAGAGGTGGTCTGATTGCCTTTGAAATGGACATAGTCAGGGAAGTAGACTTGCTCTTTTTTCAAAAACGTCCCGGCTGTTACGCGCCATTCCGTACTTCCCAAAAACCCAAACGTACTTTTTTTCTCCATGCTCAAACTGATCTGAGAAAAATCCGAAGCGCCAGTGGCTATTTTTCCAAAGCTCTTGGCAAATTTTAATTCAAATACAGGCCAGGCGGACCCCAGATTATATTTACTGGTCGGCGTACTGGCATACGTATTGAAAGGCTGGTAGCGCAATTTGATCTCAGCGGTCAAAGATTTATGGGTAGGCAAGGCGAAATTGGAGGTATAGGGTGCTTGGACCTTTGACCAGGAGTAATCACTCAAATTGGGCATCTCATTGCGGTGCTCAAACCGCAGATCGAACCCCACCTGTAAGCCATTTGCCACCTCCCTTTGGTACCCAAATTCAAAAAAACGCTTCCGATAGAGGCGCATATTGTTCAACTTATTCAGCAAGGTAGCTTGGGTATTGGGGAAAAAACCTACCTGCGAAAAAGGGCTAAACTCGCTGATATAATCACCGCCTTCCATGCGCACGGATTCATTGAATTTGGGACGCGTTTGGTAGCTCGCCCCCAATACAAAGCCAAATCGCTTATTGGCTGTTCCGTACCGCAAGGTGGTCATGAAATTCAATTTCTTGTCATTTGGTAAATCCCATTGGACGCCAATATTGGGTCGAATGAATAGGCCTTCCATGGGGTTGAACCCCATGGAAGAAAGCAGGTGCTCAATATTGATTTCGAGATTCTTGCGATAATGACGGAACTTCTGGCCCAGGAGGACGATATTGGGAATGGTGACTTTTCTGCGAGATCGCGTGAGGGAATCGAGGTATCGATTGCTATTGCGGTGGGCATGCAGGCTGTCTTTCAGGCGGTAGTCTTTTGCTTCCAATGCGGTCAATGGAATAGGCCGATTAGTCGCCAATTGGGCATTCCCAGCTTGTGAGGTATGCGCATTTATCCTGAGGATTTCTCCATTAAAAAATCCCTTTCCAGGGGAAGAAAGGGATTCGTATTGAGAAATAGCAGATACAGATTTGCCTACAAAAGGAACCTTTATCCAAATCAGATTGAGGGAAAATTCAGCATCAAATTCTGATAAAACAGGCACCCAATTCCCCTCCCAAAGCGCATATTGCTGGCGTATCCACAAGGTATCGAGAAAGTCTAACTGTCGATCTCGGGTGATAAACAGGTCGACAGCCTTCACCGCCAAGGTTTTACGATCCAGCGTCACCGACCCTTGAAAGCAAGGTTCATACTTTCGTTTGGGCTGAATCGCTATTTCATAAGCCATAGAATCCTGGGTGATGAGCGCATATTGATAGTGATTAGCAGCCTTATCAGCGAGTGGGGAAATAAGGCTACGCGCAGTGACCCCTGGCATGACGTATCGATTGTCATATGGATCGTACCTTGTCACGAGGCTTCCCATAAAACTGAAGCGTGTCAGCTCGCCGCTCACCCGAGAATGGAGGATTTGCTCTTTGATCTTTTTTGGGGGGTGGGTGACCACTTCAGACAGGTTTTCGGATAAAAAAAGGATTTCAGAATCCAGTTCGGGTGGAAGCCATGAAGGCCGGCGATTCATCTTGCGTTCAGCGGCTGGCTTCTTACGGTTCAGAAAGGGCATGATCGTCCGCCCTAGAAGGGTATCGACAGGGAAGTATTCGGGAAAACGAAGGACAGTTTTGGTGTAAGCCTGGTAGGCAATAGTGGTGTCAGGGAGTTGGTTTTGGGCTTTTTGGGAAATGGCCTGTTCTATGATCTCATCGGCCGATTGGGCGTGGAGAGAGGGGAAATTAAATAAGCCTAAGGAGGAGAGAATAAGGAGGAATGTGACCCTAATATTCATGGGGTTAAGATAAGGAAATAATGATTCATTTAAGGCTTTTGTGGTAAAGGAAGAATAAGCCACGGATTACACGGATTCTCACAGATTTTTTTCTCTAATCCTCACACAAGTTTTTATTTTGCTCCCAAAACCCAAAACCCAAAACCCAAAACTCAAAACACAGAACCCAGAACTCAAAACCTAAAAGAGGAACGCGGATTTGGCGGATAAAACGGATTTTCGTGGATCAAGGCAGATTTTTTACAATTAACTATCTAGCGATTGACCATTAAACATTGACCATTAACCATTATTCATGATTTACTATAAACTCGGCTCCAGCGAACTCACGGTAAGCGAAATCGCCTTTGGCGCGATGTCTTTAGGTGATAGCTTTCGCCAAAATAAACGACTGCTACACCAAGCCTATGACCGTGGCATAAATTTCTTCGATACTGCAGACCTCTACCAGCAAGGCGAAAACGAACGCACCCTTGGTCGTGCCCTCAAAGGCATGCGCCAGCGCCTTGTCCTCGCCACCAAAGTAGGCAACGAATGGGCGCCCGACGGCCTCTCCTGGACGTGGAATCCCCGCAAGGCATACATCAAAAAGGCTGTGCACGCCAGCCTCCGCCGCCTCCAGACCGATTACATCGATCTCTACCAACTCCACGGCGGCACCCTGGAAGACCCCATCGACGAGACCATCGAAGCCTTCGAAGAACTCAAACAGGCAGGCCATATCCGCTATTACGGCATCTCCTCCATCCGCCCCAACGTCATCCGTGAATGGGTCAAGCGTGCCCACCTCACCAGCGTCATGATGCAGTACAGCCTGCTCGACCGCAGGCCCGAAGAGACGTGCCTGGATCTGCTCTCCCAGGCGAATATCGCTGTATTTGTGCGCGGTGCGCTGGCCAAAGGCCTGCTGGTGGATAAAGAACCACGTGCTTATCTGGATCATACAGCAGCCGAAGTCGCGAAGGCGCAAGCCGCTATTTCGCATATCAGCAGCGACGCTCGCACCCCTGCTCAAACTGCTTTGCAGTTTTGCGTCGCTCAAGACGCCGTGACGGCGATTGCGGCAGGGGCCAGTACGCTTGAGCAGCTTAGGGCGAATGCTAGCGCATCTGATTGTGAGCCACTGACGGCGGATGAGTTGGGGTTTTTGCGGGAGGAGGTGCGGAGTGGGGTGTATGAGAAGTTTCGGTGAGGGGGGAAGTGCTAGCTCAAACTCAAGTGCAAACTCAATTCTCCAACAACCCCAACAAATCCCTTCTCACGCCCCGCCATTCCTGCCCAAGGCTCAGCGCCACCACACTCATCAGATGGCCTTCCATCTGGTAGTCGTAGCGGGCCGTAGGCCCTGCGGTAGGGTAGAGGAGCATGCCTTGGCAGGTAGGGTTTTCGGTGTTTTTGATGTAGGCAAAAAGCTGGTAGAGGTGTGGGGGGCGGAATTTCTCGCCGCCAAAGCGATTGGTAGCCAGGGCTTCTGGGTAGTACTTCGTATCGATGATGAGCTTAAAGTCAGCAGCAGTCAGACTGACATCCGTCTCCATGCGCGGCAAGAGCGACTCCGCGCCTTCCTGCACCGGCAGCATCTGCCAATGGATGTGCTCGCGCCCTACACGAAAAGCAGGTGCCTCGTGCTTATAGAAATTTCGTACAAATGCTTCAAACAGCCGCGCCATCTGGACTTCATCTCGCCAAAAATCCTGAAAGCGATATTCACCTTCTTGTTCGATGGGAAGTAGATTTTTGTCCAGCAACTCACAGATGTTGAGGAGGAATGGGTAAGGCGGTTTTAAGGGCAAACGGCGCAAGGAACGGAAATCAATAGGCTGATAGTCAGTGACTTCCAATGAAGGGAGCCTTCGCGCAAATCGCCTAGCTTCTTGTGCCATGCTTGGCTGTAAGGCTTTACTCCTACTAAGTTTTAGCAAGGTCAGAAGCAGCGCCTGATTGGGGGGAATATCATGACTCAGTTCGTCGAAACGACATTGCGCTTGCCCCTTGAGCAGAAGCCCCTTTTGCATAGAAGGCACGACCTCCAATCGCCCTCTTATGCCCTTTAAAACAGCATTTTGTTCCACATAATCTTGCATCAATCCCCGCTTCACCAGCCGTCCACACCCCCTCAAAAACACACTTCCCAGCAGGTCGAGCAGATGCCGCCCGTCCTCAGCAGCGATCGTGACTTCCCCCTTGGCTTCTAGCTTGTCCCAAGCATAGCAGAGCAGGAAGTATAGGTTTTGGATGGGAATCATGGAGAATTGAGAATTAGGGGTGTTCACTCATTTTTCGAAATAAAAACTCCACTCCTTTTTTAGATGAAAAATAAAAAAAACTAAACGTCACCCCGGAATTTTTCGATGCTTTGGGAGAAAAACCCTTCGGCGTTGCTCAGGGCATGTATCCGGGGTCTCCCGCCCCAAATCGTTTTTAACGTTTTTTGGCGGGAGGTCGCGGATAAATTTGATTGTAGGGTCAGGACATGTCCTGTCCCTACAATCAAATTTTCCGCGAAGACGATTGGGGTGGAGTGAATTTTGTTCATTTTTGCCCTGAAATATTTATTTCGATTTTTGAGTGAATACTCCTAATGAAAAATGAAGAATTGAGAATGAAGAGAGATACGTACACATTTTATCATTTATTCATCTACTCATTCTATCATTCTCTCATTGCCTTCACCTCATCCTCCGCCTTCGACCAGTCATCGAACCAATACTCCTTGAGCAAGGGCGCGATCTCCCAGTCAATGATGCGCTGGTACCAGGCCTTCGCATCTTTGATCTTGGTAGTAGAACAAAAATAGCTATGACCGATCATAAAACCTGGCCCCAACTGGGGATCGGCCTGAATGCGCTGATTGAGTTGCTGGATACGTCGGATGATGTGGGATAAAAAACGGGGAGGAACGCCCATTTTTTTGAGATGTGCCTGAAATTTCTCTTCAAAGAGGGGATTGAGGGTAAAGAACGCAAAACGCCTGCGCATGGCATAGTCCACCATGGCAAGGGAGCGGTCGGCGGTATTCATGGTGCCGAGCAGGTATAGATTTTCGGGGACAAAAAATGTATCGTCATTGCGGCCATACGTGAGGCCGATGGCATGAGATGGGCCACGCTTATCGGGTTCTAAGAGCATCATGAGTTCACCCAGGACCTTGCCTAGGGGCCCTCGATTGATCTCATCGATGATGAAGAAGTAATCCCGATTGGGATCTTGCTGGGCCCGTTCGCAAAATCGATAGAACGCACCTGCTTGCAGCTCAAATTCACCCGCCTCGTTGGGGCGGATGCCTTGGACGAAGTCCTCATAAGCGTAGGAAGGGTGAAACTGCACCCATGCCACGCGCGAGTCATCTTGTTCGCCCATGAGCAAAAAAGCGAGTCGCTTTGCCAGAAAGGTTTTGCCAACTCCAGGAGGCCCTTGAAGGATGACATTCTTTTTATGCCGAATCAATTCCTTCAAATCTTTCAGCGAATTTTCTGTCAAAAAACTCTCTCCCAGCAAATGCTGCATATCATACGGCGGCGCTGGACGCTTCCTGCGATACGGTTTGGCAGGTTCTTCAGCCACAGAAACAGGCGCTTGGTCAGCCATCTGGACTTTGGCAAGCAGGTCATAAGGACTATGCACGAGCATATCTTTTCCCGCCTGACTGATCCGCCAGGCAAAAGGCCCTTTGCGTAGCAAGCCCGCCTTGACAGCCATCTGGCTGTGGCGTTCTAGAATCCGCTGCCAGCGTATCGGTCCAGAATCGCCAGAGGCATGTTTGTCCCATTTTGAGAGACTCACGCGCTCTTTCACCCGCTGCAACACCTCCGTTTTGGGCAAAGCGCCACCGGCTTCATTGAGCACTTCTAGGGCTGTGAACAGGGTCTTCGCAGCACAGTGTTCCCCTTCGCTGTAGGCATTTTGAGACGCTGAAGCTGCCTTGTCTTCTGGTGCAGGGCGCATATAATTATTCCAAAGTTCTTGGGCAAAATCGATTGGATGAAGATCCTGTGGTTTTTGAGCCATCAAGAATTCTTGAAGCTGAGAAATCGGCGGTTTTTTGTCCGCCGAAAGACCTGATTGGAACGCGATCTTCCCAAGGGCTTTATGCGAAAAGATCGGCACCAATGCTTCTGGTGCATAGAGAAAAGCGATTTTCCATTTCACTGAATCTCCCATATCAATCCCATCTATAGCCTGCCAGTTTTTTGTCTCTACAGCTTCCAGTAAGCTAATAATCTCGTGTTTCACCTGCTGAAATGCAGCTTCTCGCGACTCCCCATACTTGCGATACCACGCATAAGTCCCATCTGTCATCAGATGTCTTGCCTGGATCGGCTGTTTACTCTCCCGCCTGAAGATGCCAAACTTATACGCCGATCCTCCTTTGATACTCCCACATAGATCCGTCTTCACCTCCACCCAATAGCAAAAGCTATCCGTTCGCGCCAAGTCGGTATACTCCGCCAAAGCCATCTCCCGCACCCGATGCATCGGCCATGCCTTCAAAAAGGCTTGTTGCTGACTGAGTGCTTTAGGGAGAGTGGACATAGATGAAGAATTAAGAGAGACCGCTCGGGCTGCGCCCTCGCTGCGAGAACAGAGACCGTTCGCCCTTCGGGCTCACTGCGAGACCGCTCGGCTCGAAGACTCGCCTCGCTGCGAGACTAAAGGCAGCAAGTCATTTTGTCTCATTTCTCTTGTCTCGTAGCGAGTCTTCGAGCGGTCTCGCAGAGAGGAGCTCGCGACGAACGATCTCGCAGTGAGTGTAAGCGAACGGTCACGCAGCGAGGGCTAAGTCTTCGAAGCCCGAGCGGTCTCACCCGCTATTCTACCTCCTTTATTACTTTTTTCCAAACAATCTGGCGATAGTCCTTGTTCTGAGCGCATGAATGCGATCACGGTTTTTTGGTTCAGAAGAGATTTGCGATTAGGAGATAATACAGGCCTGTATCATGCCCTGCGGACAGGCAGGCCTGTCCTGCCTATCTTTATCTTCGATGAAGAGATTTTGGAAGAATTGCCGACGAAGGATGCACGTGTGGCATTTATCCATAAACAGATATTGCTGCTTCAGCAGCAGCTTCAAGGAGCTGGGAGCAGTATGATTGTTCGGATCGGGCGACCGCTTGAGGTCTGGAAAGAATTATTTACCCAATACCCTATCCATGCGATCTATACCAATCGCGACTACGAACCCTATGCCATCCAACGTGACGCAGAAGTGGCAGCGCTTGCCAGACAGCATGGCGCTCAATTTCGCTCCTTCAAAGACCAAGTGACCTTTGAGTTAAATGAAGTGGTCTCACAGGCTGGGACGCCCTATACGGTCTTTACACCGTACAAAAATAAGTGGAAATCACTCCTGACTCCAGCCCACCTTTCAGTGTATGATACTGCGCCATTTAAAGGATGCTTTTATCCTTCCTCTGCCTTGCCGATTCCTAGCCTCAAAGCTTTGGGATTTGAGGAAAGTCATTTGCCGTTTCCGCCTCAGTCTGTTGATAATGAGGTGATTAGACATTATGATGAACGAAGAGATATTCCCTCTTTAGACGCTACGAGTCGTTTGGGGATCCATTTGCGCTTTGGCACCATTAGCATCCGCCAACTCGTCAAGAAAGCCATGTCTTTGAATGAAACCTTTCTCAATGAGCTGATCTGGCGGGAATTTTATATGCAGATTTTGGGACAATTTCCACATGTGATCAATGGGCCATTTAAGCCTGCATATGGAGCAATTCCCTGGCGAAACGATCAGGCCGATTTTGAGAAATGGAAAGCAGGGAAAACGGGTTTCCCCTTGGTCGATGCAGGCATGCGACAGCTCAATGCGACCGGCTTTATGCACAATCGCCTGCGCATGCTCACGGCTAGTTTCCTGACCAAGCATCTGCTCATCAACTGGCAATGGGGAGAGGCGTATTTCGCTGAAAAACTACTCGACTACGAACTCTCTTCCAATAACGGCGGCTGGCAATGGGCTGCAGGGTGTGGTACAGACGCCGCACCTTATTTTCGCATTTTTAACCCTGAATCCCAGCTGAAGAAGTTTGATCCAAAAGCTGTTTTTGTAAAAAAATGGGTGCCTGAATATGGAACGCCAGCCTATCCTGCGCCTATGGTGAATCATAAAATGGCAAGGGAGCGATGCTTGGAGGTGTATAAAACGGCATTGAATGGAGTGAGGAATCTGTAAACTTAGTTTCTGCTCCTAACAACAAAGTTGTCATTTCGACCCTTGCCCTGAGCCAAGCCGAAGGGAGGGAGGAATCTAACAGAGTGGTCTAGCAGCTTATTCGAAGCATGTGGAATAAGGACATGTAGCCAGTACAAGAGGACGTGTTGGATGTCAAGAAATACTCTTTACCCAATCCCACACGTAATTTTGATATTTTTTGAGGCTTTGCGAAAAAAATATCAAAATTACCGCAGCAGATTGAGGCGAGCCGCCGTCAAGAAAGTATCAATTACTTTTTTAACCCTCAATCTTATTTTATCATGAAACCTATTGTACTTTTTTTCATGGCAATGATGATGCTATTGGGAATGGCATTCGCTCAGGACCCCGTGATTCCTGAAGACAAAGTGGAAGATCCCACAGTATGTGAACCTTACCTAAAGGCCAATTATACACATGATGCCCAGACATTGACGATCTTCTATGAAGATTGTGACGTCGTCCCTTATGTAGGTTGCTGGTTTGGCTGGTGTGGCACCATGACCGAGCAAGAGCGGATTAATTATGAAAAGTTAACAGCGTATTACCTCACCGTCACGAACCTAAGTGGTCATGTAGTTTATAAAGATCTACTTCCGTATGGATTTGAAAAGGAGCTAGAAATCAATAACCTTAACCTTGAGGCCGGGGCCTACTTACTGCTGCTCAAGAAGCCCGGAGGTGAGGTCGTTACCCATAAATTTGGGGTGAGATAAGACGGAAATTTAGGAGAAACTCAAGTTCAAACTCAAATTCAAGTTCAAAAAAAACTTTGAGTTTGTACTTGAGCTTGAGTTTGAATTTCTCCATCCTCCGAGGTCTTTCTTTTTCAAAACAGTGAAGTCAATGCCAATGCCACCGCTGGGTTCCCCTCAAATTTGACTTGCTGCTTCATGATCGCTGTCAGCGGATTGAGCTCACCCGTAAGGATAGCGTGAAAGTCAGCCTCCTTGACTTTAATGGTGCAGTCAGCTTGTTTATCTTTTGTTGCCAACTGATTACTACTACCCGTTCCATCCATGTGGATGTACTTCCCCCCAAAATCCACTTTCACAGACGACCCGATAGGGTCTACCTGACTAGATTTTTCTGTTACGATAGCTAGGATTTCGTCGAACAGGGATTCAGCCATATGGAGATTGTTGATTATTAATTGAGTGATTATTGATCAATCAATTCTTCACACCAGCACTTCTTCTGCCATCATCGCAATGAAATCATCGAATAGATAATGGCTATCATGTGGCCCTGGAGACGCTTCTGGGTGAAACTGGACCGAAAAGGCTTTCCTATTCCGCACACGTATTCCCTCAATTGAATTGTCGTTCAAATTGACGTGTGTGACAACCACATCAGGGCTTTTGGCCATCTCTTCTGGTGACACGCAGAATCCATGATTCTGAGAGGTAATCTCACATTTGCCAGTAAGCAAATTTTTCACAGGATGATTGGCGCCACGATGCCCATTGTGCATCTTATAGGTCTTGACCCCACAGGCCAAGGCGATGATTTGGTGCCCTAAACAGATGCCAAACAACGGATTGTCGTTTTTCAGAATCTGTTTAACCGTATCGATGGCGTAAGGCATGGCCGCTGGATCACCCGGGCCGTTGGAGATGAAATAGCCGTGCGGCTCAAAACTAGCCATATCCTCATAGGACGCTTTGGCTGGGTATACCTTGAGGTAACAATCGCGAGCGGCCAGCATATCGAGGATGTTGCGCTTGATGCCCACGTCGAGGACGGAGATGCGGAACCGTGCATTGGGATTGCCATGAAAATAAGGCCTGACGGCACTGACTTGTGAGGCCAACTCCAGTCCATCCATCGGAGGGCATTTTTTGAGGAGGCGCTTGAGTTCTTTCTTGTCCGTGATTTCGGAGGAAATAATGGCATTCATGGCGCCGTGGTCGCGGATATGCGTGACGAGCTTGCGCGTATCGACATTGGAAATACCCACGATGCTATTGTGGCGGAGGAAGGAGTCCAGGGACTCTATCGCAGAAGAGCGCGAATAGGCCCGCGCAAAATTCCGGACAATCAGCCCGGCAATCATGGCACCGCCACTTTCGTATTCCGATTCGTGCACGCCGTAGTTGCCTACGTGGGTATGCGTCTCGATCAGGACCTGCCCAAAATAAGAGGGATCAGTAAAGACTTCCTGATAGCCGGTCATGCTGGTATTGAAGCAAAGCTCACCCGTAGTGGTGCCTCTTTTGCCTATCGCATACCCGTTAAAAAAAAGCCCGTCCTCCAAAAGGAGACAGGCTGGATCTTGTTGAATGTATTTGAGCATAAGCTGTGATGCAGAAGGGAATGAAAATTAAAATCGAAATTAAAATTAAAATCAAAGACACCTTGGGAATAACCTAGAAATAAATGGTACCATTTGAAGGTATAAGCAACTGACTTTCAGTCTCTTTATTCAAAATTCATTATTCATTCATTCAAAATTGTTCCTTATCCTTCTTTTGCAAAGACGCTTTGGTCAGTTAGCGGAATCCTTTCATAAGGAAGCTCCTCGTCATTGCGCAATTTCTCGATAATGCCCTTCATCTTATCTTCCGTGAGGTTATGGCAATAGCGCTTATTGGTGACTTGGCAGACAGGGGCAGTGTCACAGGCGCCTAGGCATTCGGCTGCCCGCACCCAGATTTTACCATCTTTGCTATGGCCATTTTCATCCACTTCCAAGTGATTTTTTACAAAATCGAGCATCTCGCGGCCCCCCGTTTCCCCACAAGAAAAGCAGGTGCACACTTCAATCAGATGCTTTGGCACTTCTTTCTTAAAGTACATGGTATAAAAAGAAGCCACGCCATAGACGTGGGCATAGGGAAGGTCGAGGGTGGTGGCTACCAGTTTGATCGCCTCATTGGATAGCCAACCAAATTTTTCCTGAGCGATCCAAAGTGTCGGCATAACCGCAGATTGGGGATCAGGATACTTGGCCACATGTTTTTGCACCTCCGCTAGCTCTTCCTTTGTAAAATTGTACTCCATGGGTCTGAAATTTGGGTGCAAAGATAGGGAGGAATAATGGAAAATGGAGAATGAAAAATGAAAAATGCGGGATCGCTCGAAGACACCCTGTGAGATAATTAGGAGATTAAAGTAAAAATAATAAACAAGGAACAAGGAAGTGAAAAGGGAAGAATCTTAAAGTTATAGGTTGGGCTTCCTTTTCACTTTTTAAATTCTTGTTAATTATTTTTACTTCTCTTCATGTTGGAGCCGAGCAGTCTCACCGCACCACCAGCCGCTTCACCCAACGCTTGCCTTTGGCTTGCCCTTGCAGGATGTACATGCCTGCACCTAGCTGAGATACATCCAGCAAATGGGTATCACCAGCCGCCAATGAGGCTTCCCAAACCTTTCGGCCTACGGCATCGACCATCAGGAGATGCTGCTGGGGTAGGGGAGGCGTATGGAGCCAAAACTGCCCGTCAGTGGGATTGGGATAAAGGGCAATCTGCGAGGAGATGATCTCAAGTGAAAGGCCCGTGCTGGGCTTGGACTGGAAGATGACGACGGTGTCTAGGTGGGGGGAAAGACAGACTTCTGTCTCGTTCAGGGTGATGGCATAGACATCACGTATTTCAAGGTGAAGGTCTTCGTAATCAAAGCCTTGTTTGCCTGCAATGTCATCGATGGTAAATATGTGAAAAGTGGCTATTTGCCCATGGCCCGCTACATTTACCTGGTCATTTCTGCAAATCGCAAGGTCCATCATGCCTTCAGGGATAAATTCCTGTTTCAGGTGAATGAGGTCCTGCTGAGGCCCTTGGGGCGTGCCTAGCCATGAGGTAACGGGCGCGAAGTGCACATGGGGAGTATCCACCAAATTAGCATCATAACTCAAGCTAAAGACAAGCCCATAGATACTATCGATAGGCAAGGTGGGATTGCCTAGCATGACCCTGACGTGCAGCGTATCACCCGCAGCTACGCTATCTGTATGTGGGACCAGATAAATAGGCGGATAGGGGCCATTATCTCCACATATCGCATTGGTCTTAAAGTGCTTTCTACTATAATTCAGTTTGATAGGGCGTAAATCCTCCATATTGACCACGCTGTCCCCATTACAATCTGCCTGCTTATAATCAGCTCCATTTTTGAAGCGATTGTTCCAATTGAGGGCCTGGTAAGGTAGCCAGGCGCTATCCTTGGTGGCACGGGCCGGGCCGATCTGGTCATAGGCGATGCCTACAAAGAGGGCATCGACATTATTCGCAGAGCCATCGGAATTGGCGTCGCCTGGCCATACGTCACCGATGCCAATGCAGGTGGTGGTATCTTTCAGGTCAAAATTGGGTCGTATGGAAATCGTGACTGCTGTGTCATGAATTGGAAATGGAATGGGCACGGAGACTGCCAATCCATTCCTGCTAGTCGCATGAAAGGGGATATGCCCAAAGCTCTGCTGCCGCTGGGTAAAGCAATTGGAAACCGAGTCGGAAACGAGCGACTTCACCAAAACAGGGAACCTTTTGTCTCCTTGAGCAGTGGTTCCAGTAAAATAGATTTGGCGATTGACCACCACAAAGTCCTCCAAATGCCCTGAATTTGGGATATTGAATCCCTCGGGCGCATGTCCCTTGCCCAGCCAATAAGCGAAGCTATTGCCACTCAGAAAAGCAATCGCTTTCCCTTTAGTATGCACTGTACCCTTGCTATTGATATTGATGGAAGCGGACAACAGCGAGTTAAACGCGCCCCAGCCAGAAAGCCCCGTTCCTGCAGTATTTACCCCTAATTTCAGCACACCATGGGTTCCATTAGGCATCACAGCGTAAAGCGCTAGGCTGTCTTGGCTTTTTAACATCTCCATAGATAAGGCACGATCAATATCCAGGACCCAACGCTTCTTCTCGGAGACGGTATTGCCAGATTCCTTCAACAACATGATCTGCACTTCGGGGTTGCCCGCGACAGTCATATTGACAAATAGCAAGAGGCCCGAATCTGCTAATGCGAGGTTATTGACGGGTGGGGCAAGGTTACTTTGGCTGCGATAAGCATAATGGCGTGTCCACTGGACCTGGTCATTCTTACTGACCTTGACGAGCACCGTCCGCGGATTCCCTGCTGGACTTGGCATCAAGGCCGAAAACACATAGCCGCTGTCAGGCATCAGTTGCAAGCCCGTAAGCGTGCCGCCCTTGAGGTCTGCGGTCAAAAAACGACGGGCAGAAATTAAATTTCCCTGAGGATCTACTTTCCCAAAAATGATAGAAGAACTATCTGCATGAGGAGCACCAGTGGAATTTACTTTGCCCCATGAATTTCCCCCAAAAAGGTATCCTTGCCCACCCGGAAGCGGCCTGACAAAGTGAATCACGTCGTGTCTGGCGTAGTTGAAGGCTGCATGGAATAGGACCTTACCGCTGGTATCCAGTTTGGTGAGGTGGAAATCTCTCTCAGTAGCATTTTCCTGATAAGTGCCTGCGACAATGAAATCATTTCCATCCCATTCGATGTCGGCAGAAGTGATGGCCTGATTGTATCGTTTGACAAAAACAGACTGGCCTGAACTGAACAAGGGCAGTATCAGCGCCAAAATAAAAATGGAGGGGTAAAAAGTTCGTTTCATGACCTTGGAGTTAGCTCTATACAAATCTTACCAAAGTGATGGAGAATGCGAAATACAAAATTGCGGTTTTATCGGGGGGATTTTTGAATTGACGACACATAACAGGTTTTCTTCATCCTGTTATGTGTCCAAGAATCCCCATAAGTGTTATTCATAAGTTATTGGCAAAAATAGGTGACATCGTGCATGAATACCTAACAGATTGAGGAAAATCTGTTAGGTATTGTAGGAGTTGTTTTGAAAAAGAGGCACATTTAATTCCCATATTTATCGGAAAGGTTTTATCTTAACTCCTATGCACAAAAGCAAACCCCTCAGCATCTTACGCACCCTCTCTACTTGGGAACGAAAAAACCTGGAAGAATACCTGCATTCGCCGTTTTTTAACAAAAACCAACGCATAATCGACTTCTGGGACTTGATCAAGCCGTATGCCCCCGGTTTTGACCAGGAGGATTTGGCGATGGAACGGGTATTTGGGGCAATGTTTCCAGGCGAAGATTATGACCATCAGAAGCTCCGCTACCTGATGACGGACTTCACACGATTGTGTGAAGGGTTTTTGGCTTACAAAGTATGGGAAGCCGATCCTATCGATCACGGGCTGTACTTGCAGCGCGCCTATCAAGAGCGAGAGATTGTCAAGCCCTTTTTAGAGAAAAAACGCAAGCTTTTTCAACAAATCGATAAGCTAGACGGAAAGTCTCACCTCATCTACAATGATAAATTTCGCTACGCCGAGATGAGTTATTATGGGGAGTATGAATTGGCGATAGGCAAAAATCCTGCGGACCATATCAGCGAGGTGATGAACGCGTTGGATGAGCTTTTTTTGGTGAAAAAACTACGCTACAGTTGCGAACTCATCAACCAGTCCAATGTCCTCAATAAGCACTATGAGTTTTTCCTCACACAGGAACTGATGGACCACATGGCGGCACATCCTGACTTTGGCAGTGACTTGGCACGGCTGTATTATCAAGCCTTGCTGACCTTGCAGGAAGACAGCGAGGAGGCGCATTTTTTTACCCTGAAACAAATGCTTTATAAGGCGCTGGGGAATATTGACCTCGATGACCTCAGCGACTTATATACTTGCGCATTGAATTATAGCATCAAGCAGCTGAATACGGGAAACCAGAAGTTTGTTAGAGAATCATTTGAACTCTACAAAGTGCTGATGGAAAACAGAATCATATTTGTAAAGGGGGAACTCCCCCTCCAGCATTTCAAAAATATGATCGCCCTTGGGGTACGGGAAAAAGAATACGAATGGACAGAGGCATTTATCAATGACTTCAAGCAATTCTTGCCCCCCGATGAGGCCGAAAATGCCTTCACCTATAATATGGCCTATTTGCAAGAAGCAAAAGGGAATTATGGGCAAGTAAAACGCCTCTTGCGCACCGTGGAATACCCTGATGTATTCTATCAATTAGGCTCCCGCGCCATTCTGATCAGGACTTACTATGAGCTAGAAGATTACGAAAGCCTTTCCTACCTCCTCGATAGCTTCCGCATGTACTTGCGTCGCAACAAGGCCTTGTCCGATTATCAGCGTAAGCTTTACCTGAACCTGGACCGCATCATGCGCGCACTGGTACGCTATCAGCAGGGCGCACGCATCACAGCGAAGGAGATCGCTGCGTTGCTGGAAAAGCACCCTGATGTGGCCGCCAGGCATTGGTTGAAGGAGAAGGTGGCGGCGATAAGGGAAGGGTTCTAGGTTTTAGGTTCTATGTTCTAGGTAAAAAAACACCATAGAACCTAAATCTTAAAACTTAGAACGTAGAACTCTTCACCCTTTCAGGGTAATCCTTATTTTTGTCCCCTATGAAACACTTTACGCTTATTCTTCTATGTCTACTTTGGGGGCAAAATGCCTTGAAGGGCCAGGCTCAAACCGAGAAGGTTCTATTTGTGGGTAATAGCTATACCGGAGTGAACAACCTCCCTCAGCTCGTGAAAGATGCTGCGCTTTCGGTAGGTGATACCCTCCTCTACGATGCCCATACACCAGGCGGCAATCGCCTGTTTCAACACGCCGCTAATCCTGTGGTGATGCAAAAGATTTTTGCGGATACTTGGGACCATGTCGTGCTCCAATGCCAAAGCCAGGAGGCTGCTTTTCCCATCCAGCAAGTCCAGATGGACGTATTTCCCGCTGCAAAGACGCTTTGCGATACCATGCGGGTCAATGAACCGTGTACGCGCCCGATCTTCTATATGACCTGGGGCCGTAAAAATGGCGACCAGCCCAATTGCCCCTTTTTCCCTCCCCTTTGTACCTACGAAGGCATGGACAGCTTGCTCAACCTTCGGTACCGAATCATGGCCGAGGACAATGATGCCTTTGTGTCGCCTGTAGGCGCCGTATGGCACTACATCAGGGACAACTATCCACATATCGAGCTGTATCAGCCAGATGAATCTCACCCGTCGCAGGCAGGGTCCTATGCAGCGGCGTGTACGTTTTATTCCATTATTTTTGAAAAAGACCCCACCGCGATCACCTATCAATATACCCTGGCAGATAGCATTGCAGACCAGATCAGGGCAGCTGCTAAAGCAGTCGCTTTTGATAGCTTGATGAAATGGAATGTGGGAAAATACCGACCGATAGCAGACTTCACCATTGTACAAACCGCAGACACTTTCCAGTTCCAACAGCAAGCCATCAATGCGGGGAGCTATCATTGGGATTTTGGGGATAGCACAACTTCTACCGACCCTTCGCCTGTACACATTTTCCAACAAGGAGGCACCTATACCATCACTTTGGTCGTCGAATCTTGTGGACAGTTTGATACCCTATCTCAATCTGTCAACTTCACACCTACGGCGCTAGACGAATCAATCATTTTGCCCAACATCATACTATTTCCTAATCCGATGGGCGATTCTTTCTCCCTCGAAGTGCCAGGTACCCATCGCATCAAAGACTTGGTGGTTTTTGATACCCAAGGGAAGAAAATAGGGCATTTGGAACTCGGAGGAAATCAGCAGGTAGATGCTTCGGACTTGCAGCAAGGCGTCTATTTACTGGAAATTCAGTTTGACAATGGGCAGCGAGTGGTGAGGAAGGTATGGAAACAATAAGTTTTTTGTACAATTCACCACGGATTACACAGATTAAGGAATGAATAAAAATTAAAATGAAAGTTAAAATCAAAGTATGAACTGATTTTCAGTGAGTTATAGATGAATAACTGAAGAGTTATTTTTTCTTCATTCCTAAAGAAAAAAAATATGTGGGAATCTGTGTTTTTTTCAAAAGCGCTAATGTAACTCATCGTTGATTTTGACTTTTGAGGGGTGGGGAAAAGGTGGGAAATTGGCTGTATGAAAATAATTATGAACAATCGCCAGAATAGTGGACTCAAGCACTTTGCCATCTTCCTTTTATTTATTCTGATAACCTCCTCAAGCCTGCTCGCTCAAACAGGTACCCTCAAAGGCACCGTAAAAGATCTGGATGGCGAAATAGTTGCCTATGCGACCGTCTTGGTTTTCCAGGGAGATGCATTTGTCGATGGGGCAAGGGCAGACGAGGAAGGGACTTTTCAGATAGATTCACTATCACCGGGAGCCTATGTAGTGAGTGTGAGATTTTTTTCAAATGACCATAGGGTTGAACCCGTGCAAATTGAACCAGGAGAAACGACTACCCTGGCTGTGAAAATGGATACATATGACCCCATAGACTGTGGGTTTGAAGTGTATTGGTATCCAGATTTATACGAGGTAGACCCCATCCCTTCTGGAGCTGTCTATCGGCGCGGCAATCATTATTGGCATGCTGCTTATATTCCTCAACGATGAGCTTATGAAATCTGGTTCTCTGACAAATTCCGTGGGAAGCTTGTCGCTTCTGGCAAAAACATCCCCGATCACACAAAGCCTCAACCCCTTCAAAGGGGTTTTCGCGCGAACTGGGGCTTGTGGGAAGTCCTCTTTGAAGAGGGAGCCTGTCCTGAGCACCGTCGAAGGGGGGCCTGTGGGGTTCAGGAGATGTTTCAGGCCCAAAGTGGAAGCTCCACTAAAATTGTCAGAGAACCTGCAATCCTTGACGTATGTATGCTGCTTGATGTTATGGGTCACTACCCTTTCAGCCCAGAAAGGAAGTTTAATCGGGACTGTTTTAGACGAAAATGGCACAGCTATTCCTTTTGCGACGGTTTTGGTGTATGAAGGGGAAATGTTTGTGAATGGTGCAAGGGCGGATGAGAAAGGCCAATATGTGATAGATTCTTTGGAAGCAAAAAGCTACGCTATTGTCGTAAAATCCCACTATGCGGAGACACGGATAGAAAACATTCAAGTGGAACCTCGAAAAACAATTTTGTTAGACTTGAAGCTTGACTTGTCAGGTGTTTTTTATCAAGATGAAGTTGAAATAAAGATGCAAAGTGTTTATGACATGATGGTTGCCCAAGGCTTTTTTTCTGACCAATTTGGTAGCCTGACAGGAACTATAGTTGATGAGGACAGTATTCCCCTAGGTTATGTGACCGTTTTGGTTTATGATGGGGATCAATTTATAACAGGAACGAGGGCAGATGAGGAAGGAAAATTTAGGGTGGATTCTATCTTTACAGGAAGATATAGAGTGGAGGTGAAATATTTGACTCAGGTAAAGGAGTTTGTTGGGGTCAACATATCCCCAAATAAAATGACTGTTTTGGAGGTGAAAATAAAGAACCTGCCTGGCCATCCAATGGACACACCTCTTTACATTCATCCTCCCTATGTTGAAGAACCTATTCCCTCTGGAGCGATTTATGATGGAGGGGATTTTCGTTGGAATCCCTATTATAGACATTGGTAGTTAAAGGAATGCTTATGAAATCATTGATATACATGCTTTCGCTGCTCTTTAGCCTAGTTTCTGTCCAGGCGCAGACGGGCAGTCTGAAAGGGATTGTGGTGGATGGAAAAGGCAAACCAGTTGCCTTTTCGACGGTTTTGATCTATGAAGAAGGTGAGTTTGTAAATGGAGCGAGGGCGAATGAAAAGGGTGAGTTTTTGACTCCACTGATTGAGACTGGGAATTATGTGGTGATGGTCAAATTTTGTAATGCTGAGACAACCATCGAAGATATTCGTGTCGCACCCAATACGACAAAACTACTGGAGATTGTTCTAGACTTGAGTGGGAATGAGATAGATTTCATTATTGATTCCCGTTACTACCCCATAAAAGATGGACGATTCATCCAAAATATAGATACAACTACCATTCCTCGCGATGGAACACTGAAGGGTACTGTTCTGGATCAAAAAGGCCAGCCAGTTGCCTATGCGACAGTTTTGGTCTATCAGGAGGATGAATGGGTAAATGGTGCAAGGACGGATGAGGAGGGGGAATTTAGGGTAGAACCATTGGTAGCGGGGAATTATGTGGTGAAGTTGAAATACATTCGTTATGAGTTAGTCCTTACGGGCGTCATAATTACAGCAGGAGAAATCAAGACGCTGGATTTGACTTTGGAGGTAGAAAATGAAAATGTGGAGGAGGTAGTTATCCAGACGATGACTTTCCCCGTTCTGGATAAAGACCCCATTCCCTCAGGCGCTACTTATAACCAATTTGACAAAAACCTTTGGCACCCAGCTTATATTCCTGGTCGCCAGAAATAATGGGATGAGATTAATTATTTACATGCTTTTGTTGCTCTTCAACATAGCTTCTGCATCTGCCCAAACCGGCAGCCTAAAAGGCACTGTGTTGGATAATGATGGGGAATTACTCGCTTACGCTACCATAATTATCTTTGATGGAGAATTAGCTATTTCAACCACAAAAACAGATACCAATGGAATCTTTAATATAGCTTCTATTGACCCTGGTACATATTGGATTAGAGTGATTTATATAGTAAGTGAAGCTGCTATGCTTAATATTCAGGTATCTAGGGGTGATATGAGTGAAATTATTATTCGCATGATTACCGAAGGTGAAGGCATGTACCCTGAAATAAATGTATTTGAGGCAGTATATGCATTTAATAAAGCTCCCATCCCTTCTGGGAGTGTAATGTTCATGGACCGCAATACGTCCTATGCTCCTTATTCAGGCCCTATCATAGATCGGGACTCTTTTATACAAAAAGAGAATCGAAGATTCTATAGAAAAATGCGAGAAAGAGCTAGGCAAAAGAATCAATAATCATTCAATCAATCATCCATAATCCTCTTGACACGCGTCCAACAAAGCTTTGATAACCAGCCTTTCATGCACTATATCGGTGCAAGGCTCGGCAAGGTAGAACCTGGCTACGTGGAGATCATATTACCCTACAAACCCGAACTCACCCAACAGCATGGCTTCTTCCATGGGGGCATCGTCGCGACCCTCGCCGACAATGCCGGCGGCTTTGCCGGCTTCTCCCTCATGTCCCCAGATGAGCAGCCGCTCAGCATGGAGTTCAAGATCAATCTGATCAACAAAGCTGAAGGCGACGCCCTCATCGCCCGTGCCAAAGTCCTCAAAAACGGACGACGGATCAAGGTCTGTCAGGTGGATATATTCTGCGTGAAAAATGACGCAGAATATCAATGCGCCGTGGCATTGGTATCCGTGATCGCGACGACATTGTAGAGACGTTGCACTGCAACGTCTCTACAACGGCGTCGCAATTAAATCACGGGATTTTCCATCCGTTTCAAAATATGAAACACCGCAGGACAATACTGCGCATTCGTCGCATGCAGCCGCAGGTGCTGCGAGAAGGTGGACTGGTCCGTGTGTGGATATTCGCGGCAGGCGCGGGGGCGGTGCTCATAGATCAGACAAGCGTGATCGGGTAGGAGGAATGGACAAGGTGTCGTCTTCATCACCATATCTCCATCTTCATCCATCCGCAAATATTCGGACTCAAATTGCCCTACCTTCATGCCCAGGTGCTTCGCAATGCGGTTGATGTCCGTGCGGTTGAGCATGGGCGGAATGCTGGTGCAACAATTGGCGCAGTCCAGGCAATTGATTTCGGAGAAAACTTCTTCGTGCAGGTCATTGGCCTGCTCGTCGAGCTTCTTGCCCTTCTGCCGCTTCAAGCGCGCGACTTGCTTCTTTTGGGCTTTTTTCTCCTGTGCGCGCTGGCGCTGCCATTGTTCGATGAGGGGGGAAATCAAAATGAAAATGAAAATGAAAGTTAAAATGAAAATGAAGAGAGACCGCTCGGGCTTCGAAGACTCAGCCCTCGCTGTCAGATCGCTCGAAGACTCGCTGTCAGACTAAAAGAAATTTTCTTATCTGACAGTGAGGCGAGTCCTCGAGCCGAGCGGTCTCTCGTCTGACAGTGAGCGACAGCGAACGATCTGATAGCAAGGCGAGTCTTCGAGCCGAGCGGTCTCACCCCTTCCAAAAACTCAAAAACAGCACCCGCCCTGTCAGGTAGTCCCAACGGTTGTGGACGGTGCGATCTATCTTCTTTATTTTACAATACAACCAGATAAACGGCACCAAAAATCCCAGATAGCGCGACGTACTTTGACGCTTGTCAAAGCTCACGTCCATGCGGGGAAACTGGTAGCGAATGCCCAGGTTGCGGTATTGGTCGATGGTGAGGGAAGCGAGGTGCTGAAGGCCGTCGTTGCGCTCGTGTTCGAGGGGCTTGAAGGAATAATAAAACCCTGAGAAGAGGAATCTGACACGTGACTTGAGGGAAAGGATATTGGGGGTAGAGGCAAGGAAAAGCCCTCCTTTTTTCAAAATCCGGTTGACTTCTCGGAATAGCACCTCATGGTCATGCACATGTTCCAATACTTCTATTGCCATGACGATATCAAAGGAATTGTCCTCGTATGGGAGAGCCTGCGTGATATCGGCCTTTTTGCATTCGATTTTGTCAAAATAAAAGATCTCTGGAAAAAGATCGCAGGCTGAGATGTCGTATCCCGCGTCGTAGAGCTTTTTGGTAAAAGCGCCGTGCCCTGCGCCTATCTCCAAGACCTTTGGCTGGTCAAATCCCTGCGTGATGCGCTGGAAATGCCCCCAAAGGCGTTCGTGAATGCCAGGTATGGCGATGGGTTTTATTTCTTGTGTGGTTGAGTCCATAGGGATGAATTTGAACCATATAAGAAATATAAGAGCATTTAAGGGGGAAAATATGGGGACTTTATGTTTTCCTTATATGTTCTTAAATGCCTTATATGGTTTCCTGAAAATGGTTATTTCACATGTCCATGTGATGATTGGGGACAAGGCTTCTGTTAATTTTAGCACAAACCTACAAACAAAATCCCGATGATGAGAACTTTTGCTATTACCTGTCTGCTGACCTTCCCCTTATGGCTCACTGCCCAGAGCTGGGTGCAAGGCGTTTCTCCTTCGCCAAACAAGATTACGGTAGCCTCACAATGGAATCTGACTGCCATTTTTTCCCAAGACATCGACCCTGCAACCCTCACTGCTGGCTCAGCCGTCGCTTATGGATACCAGTCAGGATATGATGACCAAGTAGGGCTGAGTTATGATGCGGCTCAGAAGGCGCTAACCCTCACCGCCAGTCGTGCTTTTCTGGCAGGGGAAAAGGTGTCAATATGCCTGACAGAAGCCATTCAAAATACAGGAGGGGCGCAGATGCCTCATCCATATTGTTGGGAATTCACGATCCGCACGAGTCAGTCCAATGGGCAATTGACGCAGTCAAGGACGGAGCAAGTAGGTGCTGTGCCCTATTCATTGGCATTTCTGGATGCAGATGGGGATGGAGACCTCGACATCGCAACCGGTAACCGAGGCTCCAACAATATCACCTTGCTCGTCAACGATGGGATGGGAGATTTTACCCTGTCTACCAAACGTACTTCTGTAGGCAATTTTCCAGAATTCATCATCGCTGGGGACTGGGATCACGATGGAGACTTTGACCTCGCCACTGCCAATGCTGGACCTGGCACTGTGAGTATATTGATGAATGACGGTACGGGAGCATTCAGTATCAGTGGAACAGTCCCCGTTGGGCTAGCGCCCCATACCTTAAATACAAGTGATTTAGATGGTGACGGAGATCTTGAATTGGTTGCTTCCAATTTCAATAGCAATACCCTCTCTGTACTAACCAATAATGGCATGGGGAGTTTCTCTGTCCTCACATCTCCTAGTGTAGGGCAAGGGCCTGAGCAAGCGCAGATTGGCGATTGGGATGGCGATGGGGACCGCGATATGGCAGTATCCAACTACAGTTCGGGCAATGTCAGTGTATTGGAAAATACAGGCACCAGTTGGAGCGCTGCAGGCACCATCAACACCGGAGACTTGCCGCATTTGCCTAGCGTAGGCGACTTGGATGGAGACGGAGATTTAGACTTGCTGGCTCCTTCTGTTAATTTCAATCGTGTGTACCTCCTCTTCAATGATGGATCAGGGACCTTTTTCCCAGCCTTTGCCCCTGTTGTGGGCGGGCCATGGGCTGTCACGACAGGCGATTTTCATGGGGATGGTTTGCTTGACTTTGGCGTAGTCCTTCGCAATACGCAGGAAGTGAGTATTTTCGAAAATTCTGGCGGGAGCAATTTCAAGTTTGCCAATAGCTACCTCACTGGGAACAGCCCCCACCAACTGCTGACTGCAGACCTCAATGGAGATGAGGCTTTGGATCTGGCAGTAGCTAACGATGGTGCCTCTTCAGTGACGATTTTGATGAATACACCGACGGTCGGTTTGGCGGATGGGGCGCTTCAGCTATTTGACTTGCAGTTGATGCAAAGACAGGAAGGTCCTACCGTGTTTATTGGACTGGAACGTCCTACCTTATTGACATTGAAGGTCGTAGACCTTCGCGGGGTGGTGGTCTACGCTTTGGACCAAAGACTGACAGAAGGGACCCATTATTTCCCCCTTCCGTCAAATCTATGCACAGGTGTGTATGCTTATCAAATAGAAGCCTTGGGGACCAAGAGGGCAGGGAAATGGAGTATTATTGGCGATTAATAAATTTGAGATTCTTATTTATCGAGTATTCTTGAAGTAAAAACACGAAACAAGAAATTTAAAAGTCAAAAGGGATGAATGGAATTGGGAAATAATATCATATCCATTGTTCTTAATTCACTTTTTACTTTGTACTTCCTTGTTAGTTATTATTACTTATTCTAAAAAAACGGGCCTTTTCCCCGTCCAAATTGCCTTTCTCACATTTCACCGCCCATTACCGTCCGTTGGCCCTGAGGATTTCTTCGGATACAGGCGAATAGTGTATTTTGTGAAAAGTTTTGGCAAAGGATTAAAGAATGAAATGGGAAAAGTTACTTGAGTAAAGGCTTGACCATCAGTTTTTTAATTAAAAATGCTCATCTTATACCAAATGAGCTGTCATTACGGCATTTGGCACCCCCAACCCATCAAAAAATTATTAATTCCTCTAGTCTTATCCAGTAATTCAAACTTATTTCTCCGCTTATGAAAAAACTATTATTCATTACCCTAGGGTTTTTACTTACCATCCCCTTTGCCAACGCAACTCACCTCATGGGGGGTGAGATCACCGCCAAGCAAATCAGCGGTGCAGATTATGAAGTGACCCTGACGACTTATCGCGATACCATCGGCATCCCTATGGCACAGACTGTCAGTTTTGATGTCAAAGACGTTACAGGAAATACAGTCCTGACATTCTCCCAAAGTCAAGATACTTCGCTTTCTGGGGGACTGCTCGCCGGCTATCCTTATGGCGTAGAAGTATATGTATTTAGAGACACGATCACCCTGCCAGGGATCGGTACGTATTTCATTTCATTCACCAATTGCTGTCGCAATGGCGCCATCCAGAATCTCTCTGCTCCTCTGAACGAAAGCATGTACCTGGAGACCATGGTGAGCTATTTTGGCGTAGCAGGTGCCAATTCGACGCCTACCTTCCTCGTCCAGCCAGTCATTTTCCTCCCTTCTAACCTGCCTTGGCAATACAATCCCCTTCCGTTTGACGCTGACGGCGATTCATTGGTATGGAGTATAGATACTTCGCTGAATGGCTTCGGTTCCCAGGTCGCAGGCTATACGACCCCTCCAGGGGCCACGGGCAATCCCTTCACGATCAACCCAGTAACAGGAACCATCTCATGGACAGCTACCAATTTGGGCAATTTTAATGCTTCTGTCTTAGTCGAAGAATATCGCAATGGCGGCAAAATCGGTGAGATTCGCCGAGACATGCAGTTCATTGTAGTTGCACCAGGCGGCAACTTCCTGCCTGAGTTTGACAACTTCAGTTCCATCCCAGTAGGCCCCAATGGCTATCCCTATTTGGACATCAAAGCAGGCCAAGGGTATAACCTCCGCCTCCTGGCAAGTGACCCCAACCCACAAGATGCCATTACCCTCTCTGCCTATGGCCAGCCTTTCCTCTTTGAGCAAAACAGCGCCACTTTTTTGACAAATCCTACAGGAAATGGCAATGAGGTTCAAGGGCTATTTGAATGGTATCCAGATGCAACTATGGTAAGGGATGACCCATACATCGTGGTATTCCGCGTATGGGACCACCAGTTTGCTTTTGATGAGGCGGTACTGATGAAAGTCAGCCTTGACAATACTGCAATTGACAAGCCGATCGATCTTAATATCGGACGTATATACCCGAACCCTGCCAGCTCATCTCTCTATATCCCTGTAGGGGTAGAAAAAGCTGCAGATCTTACTTTCACGGTCTATAGTACAATGGGCGCTAAAGTGCAATTACTCGGATCAGATCATTATACAGCAGGAAACCATATTATCAAGTCTGACCTTGACCTTGCTCCAGGTGCATACTTCCTCGCGATTGAGCAGGATGGACGCATGGTTCAAGCGCAGAAGTTTGTCGTGGTAGAATAAGGTTTTCGTAGAAAAATTTTATAGGCCAACAGTCAAAATAAAAGCGGCTGTCTCTTTTGGAGGCAGCCGCTTTGTTATAAAAAGGATTGTATTTAACCATTGTGTTGTTACTTTTTTTAGAAAAAAGTAACCAAAAAATCGAAGCGAGCCAACCAAGCCCATCCCTTCTATCCGTCCGCGCGCGCTCGCTTCACCCCAGCCGCACGAATTTTCTCTATTATACGCTCGCCCCCCCCTACATAATTTTCTGCTTAAATTTTTTTCTAAAAAAATTTAAGCAGAAAATTCGTTCCACATTTCATATTGCTGGATAACCTGCTTCATGTCCATCGCCTTCAGAAATTCACTCGTGTCTTTGTCCTGGCTATCGACATTGACCAATGCAATCGGACGTTCGGTGAGGGTTTGCATTTTTTGGAAAAGGAGTTTTCCCAATCCTTGGCGCCTGAATTCGGGAGAGATAGCAAACTGGGGCAGGAACCCGTTTTTGGGGTTGAGGATGGCATATCCCGCCAACTCATCCTTGTGCAGGATGCCGATGAGTTTCAAGGTAGGGAGGATACGGTCTACGGCAGGAATACTGCTCTGCCAAGAGGGATGGAAATTCCAGAAAGACTGGAACAAGTCCCAGTCGGGAGCGGTGAGCTCTTCGAAACTCACTTCCTGTGGCAAGCGGAATCCGCCAGTAGGGATATGAGATTTATAACAGATGACTTCACGATCGATTTCAAAACCGACTTTATTATATACATGAAGTGCACGATGATTTGTGGTGATGCATTCAAGGAGGCTACCCTTGATACCAGCGGTTTTCAATTTGGGAAGGATGAGTTCATACATTTTGGTACCTCCCTGCTTGTCTCTGTGACCAGGGATAATAGCGGTACCTGCATTATAAGCAATGTGGCGGTCCTTCCAGACACCTGGGGCATGAAGGATAAACCCAATCAACTGATCATCATCTAAGAACATGCCTGCAGAGAGGTCTAGGCGGGCACCATCTCTTTGGATTTTCCACAAAAATAATTCCTCACTCATAGGAGGAGTCGGCGTGAGATAATCCGAGAATGCATTATTGAAAGTCGAGAGCAGCGTAGGGGTTGGAACATGATTGAGCGTAGAGAATTTCATGCCGAGAATAAATTCTGGTCAAATGAGTGAAAGAAAAAATGCACGCTGGTTTTGAAGGAACCTGTTAGGCACGTTTTCCTTCAGGATATGGCTCAATGGCCATATCTAAAATTGATAGGCGTTGTTCTGGCTGAATTTCGTTTCCTGTAAGATTAATGATCAAGCAGTATGCCAATTCTTAAATTTGGTAGAAAAAAATTTAAAAATTTATCAAAATCTAACAACCACTCTCACTTAGGTATATAGGTCAAATTTAATACAACATTTGGTAAATACAAATAAATAAATGCCAAAAATGCCCCTCAATTAACTGTGGGTCCATTTTTCCTTTTATAAATAGGTATGTCGGCATGCGTAAAACTCCGACATATAAGTAGGTAATCTTACGTATATGACTTCTGAAGGAGAAAAGGCTAACAGATGAAAGTTTTAGGAAAAAAGGGAAGGAGGTGGGGATTTTGTAGTTTTGATTCTCAAACTGAGAATCTAGTTTTCAAAATTGAAATTTATCTCCTGATGAAACCTCTTATAGCAGCTATATTTGCCATTTCAGAGAATGGCGTGATCGGAAAGGAAAATGGTATCCCTTGGCGCCTGCCAGCAGACTTGCGACATTTCAAGAGATTGACCCTTGGAAAGCCCATTATTATGGGCCGTAAGACCTGGGAATCGCTGGGGTGCCCCCTACCCAAACGGCAAAATATTGTCGTAACCAGAAACCTGGATTTCCAAGCTGAAGGGGCAGAAGTGGTCCATTCTTTAGAAGCAGCCTTTGCGCTTTGTGCAGAGGCACCAGAGGTGTTTATTATTGGTGGAGCTGCCATTTATCATGAAACCATTCTGGGGGGCACCGTCACACGGATCTATAAAACACTGGTGCATGCAGAGATCGATGGCGATACATTTTTGGATTTGCCCTTAGATGACTGGAAAATTCAAGAAGTAGATGCACATCAGGCAGATGAAAAAAATGAATTTGCTTATACGTTTTTGGTGTTGGAGAAATGAGGAGGGGGGAGAAGGTTCTATGTTCTGGGTTCTATGTTCTAAGTCTCACAGCGCAGTGAACCTTCTACTTACGCTGGGGGGGCTCACAAAAGCTGGGGTGGATTTCCGAACGGTGGGCTGGCTGGACGGGTAATCCGACCCTATGTCAGAAAAGACTTAGTATCTTTTATCTCATTTTCCATCGATTAAAATATTTTTTCAAAAAAACACAACAAAATCCCCTAACGCCCGTTAGCTCATCCGGTCCGTGGCTGGACACAGTTAGTAAAGGTAATCCTATTTCATGACGTTCCTGTCGCACGACAGGCTTATTCGTTGTATGACTGGTTCAAGCAGAGAAATTCACCCATGATGATTCTTGCTTTTTCAAGTCAATTACCGCGATTAATTTTGTACCTTATATCCAACTAATTGTGATTCTCAATTCCGATGTGTTTATGAAAACATTTTTCAACGTTCTTCTCACCTTGGGCCTTTGCTTTTCTCTTATTCCTGTCTCTTTTGCCGCTGTTGTAAATGACGAATGTACGACTGCTGAACTCCTTGCATCTCCTGTTACACCCACCATCGATTGTGGCGGGGGAAACTGGCTAACCAGTGGTACAGGTATCAATTCTATTTTTGACATAGATCAGAATGGTTCTTCAAGTGCCACCAAGTCTACGACTACCCCCCTGCCCACGTGTACCTGGGCAGCAGGTGGCCAGGAAGATGCCTGGTTCAAGATTCAGGTGCCTATGGATGCCGATGGCCTTGACATCGAATGGACCAATGAAGGGGGGTGTTCAGGCTTTCTGTGTAGCACAGACTTGCATGTAGCAGCCTATGATGGAGGCCCAATGGGCGACTGCAGTACCCTAACTTATTTGGGGTGTGAAGAAAGTGACCGCTTTCGCATCCAGGCGATTGCAGATCCTGGTGATTGGATATTCTTGAGGGCCTGGGAAGAAGACGATCAAGGATTTGAAATCAATTTTTCCCAAATCCGTGCTTTCAAGAATGACTGCGACGACTGTGCGGGCGCATTGGACATGCCTTTCACTGAGCAGTTCATCTGCGGCCTGGCCAATCAAAATGACGTTGCCGTAACTTATCCATTGCTCCGCTCCAATGGAGCCCGCCCCACTGCCTCAGGCGTCAGTTTCCTCCCCAGCACTTGTCCTGGACTTGCCAACCCCCAAGATATCTGGCTTACAGTGGAGTTGCCAGCAGGAACAGGAGGGGTAGAAATCCAATTTGAAAATTTGGGGAACTGTGTGACCCCTGCCTTGCTGAATATCTGTGAGACAGATGTGTCTTATGCGTGGTACACCACCAGTACAGGGGATTGTTCAGGGCTTGAATTTAGAGGATGTGACAAAGTCTCTTGCTTCATTGGTTGTAGCGATGGGGTAATCAAGGTGGACGGCCGTCCGGGCGAGCGTGTCTATGTGCGTATTTGGGAACAAGATGATCAAGGATTTGATATAGAAGTCAATCAACTGACGCCTACGGCACCTGCAGACAAGTGCTACACCGCCTTGCCGCTGAATGGCATTGGCTGCAATTATGAAGCGACTGCGCCCAAAACAGGTGACTATCCCGAGCCAGATACCTGGACGGCTCAAGCCCATACTGGCACTAGCTATTGCGACCCTCCCACGAATTCCCAATTGTGGGTCACCAATGAAAATACGGTGTGGTACACCTTTGAACACCCCGCAGCAGGCCCGCTGAACATCAATATCCGCAACATTACATGTACTGGAGCCGGCATCACGCCTACCATGCAGATGGGCGTTTTTTCCAATGCTGGTGGCCCTAATAATCCCACTTGTGACTTGAGCCTGGAAACGGGGTATGGCTGTGCTGTGGGGACGGGAACCATTTCCCTCAACATTGCCAACTTACCTGCGGGCGATTATATCTTGCTTGTCGATGGCACAGGTGGCAATCAGTGTGTATGGGAATTTAGGGGAAATAATGTCTTGCCGGTAGACATGGTCTATTTCAAGGTCTGGGAAGAGTCTGGGGCAGCCCATTTGCAATGGCTCAATAGCAAGGAGGTGAATAACTCAAGGTTTGAAGTGCTGAGGTCCTCAGACGGAAAGCATTATGAGGAGATCGATTTTGTAGAAGCGATGCCTACCCCCAATACAGCAGATGATCATTATGAGTACCAATACCTCGACACAGACATAGGCTTCGGCGGACGATTTTATTATAGACTAAAGCAGGTAGATATCGATGGTTCCTATACCATGTCCAATGTGGTGGAAGTAAATATCCCCTACCTCCAAACATCTGCCAAATTATTGCCCCTTTATCCGAATCCTGCCAACCAACAAGTGACGATTCCCTTCTTTTTGAGTCAAAGGGAAGAGGTGGATATAGCCCTCTTTGCTATAGATGGCCGTGCGACTCGCCATCTCTCTCAGCGAGGCTGGTACGACATCGGGGAGCATGAAGTTAAACTCGATCTAGCCGGTCTGCCAAAGGGATTGTACTTTTTGCGTTTCCAGACGCCAAGCCACCTAGAAACCAGGCGGTTATTGGTGAAGTAAGAACCATTTTTTGCCAAAAAGCCGTTTGTTCCTCAGAGGATTAAGTGTGATATTTCGAGCCTAAATCACAACGATCAGACATTCAGACCTTAGACAATCAAACTTTCTCAGATATGATTACAACACATGGAATTAGCTCGCAGACAGCCATAGTATTGGAAGATCGTCATGGTGCCCACAATTATCACCCCCTGCCCGTCGTCCTTTCGCGCGGTGAAGGCGTATTTGTCTGGGACCCAGAAGGCAAGCGTTATTACGACTTTCTATCTGCCTATAGCGCAGTGAACCAAGGCCATTGCCATCCCAAGATCATCAATGCCCTCAAGGCACAGGCAGATAAGCTGACCCTTACCTCTCGGGCATTCTATAATGATGTATTGGGTAAATATGAAAAATACATCACTGAGTTATTGGGCTATGACAAGGTATTGCCGATGAATACAGGGGTAGAGGCTGTTGAGACTGCCCTCAAGCTATGCCGCAAGTGGGCGTATCAGGTCAAGGGGTTACCCGAGCACCAAGCTAAGATCATCTTTGTAGAAGGGAATTTTCACGGCCGAACACTCAGCGTCATTTCTGCTTCTACCGATCCTGACAGCTATGGCGGATATGGTCCCTATATGCCTGGTTTTCAGGTGATTCCATATAATGATCTCCCAGCTTTGGAAAAAGCATTGGAAGATCCCAATGTCGCAGGCTTCCTGACAGAACCGATTCAAGGAGAAGCTGGTGTAATGGTGCCAGATGATGGATATTTGAAAAAAGCGCATGCCTTGTGTAAGGAAAAAAATGTCCTCTTCATCGCCGATGAGGTTCAAACGGGCCTTGCCCGTACGGGCAAAATGCTCTGTGTAGACCATGAAGGCATTCGCCCTGATATTGTCATTCTTGGCAAAGCCCTTTCAGGCGGTGTACTGCCTGTCTCTGCGGTTTTGGCGGATGATGAGGTGATGCTGACCATCAAGCCCGGTGAACATGGCTCTACTTATGGCGGCAATCCGCTGGCTTGTGAAGTGGCAATAGCGGCATTAGAAGTACTGATTGAAGAAGAATTAGCAGAACATGCTGAGCGCCTAGGCAAACGCTTTCGCGAGCGCATGCAGATGCTCATCGACCAGCGCCCTGACTTGCTGACCTTGGTCCGTGGCAAGGGCCTCCTAAACGCCGTCGTGGTCAACGATAGCCCCGACAGCAAAACCGCCTGGAATATGTGCCTCCAACTGGCCGAAAACGGTCTCTTGGCGAAGCCTACCCATGGCAATATCATTCGATTTGCTCCCCCATTGGTCATGACAGATGCTCAGTTGGAGGAGTGTTGCGACATTATTGAAAAGACATTATTAGCATATGGGTGAGACCGCTCCCTGCGGTCGCTGCGAGACCGTTCGGGCTTCGCCCTCACTGCGAGATCGTTCGCTGGCGCTCACTGCGAGACCGCTCGGCTCGAAGACTCGCCTCGCTGCGAGATTCACCCTGAGCCTGTCGAAGGGCTAAAGACAATCTTTTCTCTTGTCTCGCAGCGAGTCTTCGAGCGGTCTCGCAGTGAGGCCTTTAGGCCGAACGATCTCGCAGGGAGCCCGCAGGGCGACCGGTCTCACAGCGAGGGCTGAGTCTTCGAAGCCCGAGCGGTCTTCTTACTCTCTTAACCACACATTTCATGAAAAACTGCCTTTCCCTATTAGCCTTTACCTTTCTACTTTTATTTGGAACCAAAACGCAAGCCCAGGTCCACGATAGCTTGATGGTCAATGTGACTGTTTTTGACAGCTCTGTGGTACCTGAAATTGAGAATTCCCTGTTTTGGGAGATTTCTGGTAATGGGTTGAAACGCCCTTCCTACCTTTTTGGAACGATTCACCTGATTCCTCAAGACTCCTTTTTTATCCCTAAGATCATGGAAGAACGGATGCCCGAGGCGGATCGCTTGGTCTTAGAAGTAAGTTTGGACATGGGCACGATGTTGAGTGCTGCGCTTGGGGCATTTAAGCGTCCTGAAAAATCTCTTAAGGAGATTTTGAGCGAAGAAGACTATGCTTATCTCAAAAGTTTTATTGAAGACAGCTTGCCATCTTCTGGAGGCTTTCCCATGACGATGGGGCTAGTCGAAATGCAGCGCCCTATCTTCACGGCGCAGCAAATAGCCTCTGCCTACTGTGACAACGGGTTGGATGAAAGTGGCGATCAAGTCATGTATGAAATGTACTTGGCAGAGGAATTCAAGCGGACGGAACGCCCTGTGAGTGGCCTGGAAACCGCTCAAGACCAGCTAGGCGCGCTGGATCGAATCCCACTTGAGGAGCAAGCTCGCCAACTCATGGAGACCATTCGAAATCCTGGAGAGATGTGTGGAGGCATGGACGAACTCATCGCGGTCTACCGCCGCCAGGACCTGAGTACCCTGATGGAACTCACAGGGGAAGATCCTGGGATCGGAGATCACCTCGATGCTCTATTGGATAATCGCAATAAAAAGTGGATTCCCGAGATTGAGGAAATGCTGAAAGACGAAGTCATATTTGTCGCTGTAGGGGCAGGGCACCTGGCAGGCAGAAACGGCGTCGTGAATCTATTGAAAGAGCGTGGCTATACACTTACGCCACTAAGAGATTGAAGAATATCGAACAAGGCATGCCCTGAGCTTGCCGAAGGGATTGATGATTGATGAAGTAAAGAGGCTCATTCCTTCTTCAATCCTTGTTCTTCAATCATTAATCTTCAATCAATTCTTCCCATTCCCAACGCCTTCGTGCCAATCTTTTTTCCAGTTGAATTCATATACCGAATCTGGGTGTCTTCTATAAAGGTAAAGATACCCTGTTCATAGCGAATCGCATCGAGGGTTGCAGGGATGAGTTGATTCCCCTGGCTGTCCATCAGGCCATAAGTTTGTGAAACTTCAGCTACCACAAACCCTTCTCTGGCAGGGGAGTAATGCTCATAGCCAAGGTTTCTTAAGGTGCGATATATAGGCTTTTTCCAATAATTAGGTTTTTCAGGAGCTATCTTGACCCTTTCTCCTTTGCTATTGATCATAAAGGACTTTCCTGCTAATGTAACCATCGCCAGGCTGTCCCCTTGCATTTTCAGGGAAGCGTAGGGAGGCAAGGGCAGTGGTTTTCCTTTGATGTCGAGTAGACTAATGTGCTGGTCTTTGTATACCCAGATCGTCCCATCAGCAAAACAGCCGATAAATCGATATTTGATCGGACAGACCATACGGCCCTTGCGATCCACAAATCCGTATTCTCCGCCTTTTTTCACCTTGATATATGGCCCTTCAAAATCAACCATACGGTAGTGCAATGGCACCACGGTTTTGCCTTTCTGGTCGATGACTCCATAGCCATTTTTTCCCTTGACAATGGCTAGGCCTTCTTGAAAATGGTTGACTCTCAGGTATTTAGGAGGAATCGCCCATTCACCATTGGGGTGAATATGGCCATAGCGCCTGCCTTCCTTGACCCAGGCAAGGCCCTCCTGAAAGTCACTGGCTGCACGCCATCTAGGAGAGATCGCCCATTCGCCAGATGGGGTGATATAGCCATACAGCCCAAAGGTGTCCTGAACCAGGGCTAGCCCTTCTTGAAAATCGTTTGCCAGGCGATAACGGGAGGGGATGACCTGCCTCCCTTCCAAATCGTAATAACCCCAAAGACCTGCCTGCTTCACACGGACCCGCCCTTCATGGAAGGTGCCACAGCTCTCCGCTCGTATGGTGAATTGTAGCATGCCTAGGGTATCGAAAAAAGCATATTTATTTCGATAATCGATGGTGACGAGGTAGTTCTTAGGTAATGTGCGATAGCCGCCACATTGGTGCCTGTCTGCAATATAGTCCCGCAATTCATCATAGTGCGGAGGTACGATGACAGACAAAGAAGTATCTATCAATCCCCACTGGCCTCCCTGTTTGAACTGAGCGGTGCCCCCTCGAAAGGGTCCGATGAAATCGTACTGGGGTTCCATCTGCCAACGACCTTTGGCATCAATGAAGCCCCATTTGCCGCCCATTTTGCGTAAGGCCTGTGGAGATTCTCCCCAAAAGCGAATGCCTTTTTCACCCCTTTGAATGGGCTTGCCTTCTATGCATACACTGGCTAGCCCATGTGTAAATGGACCAATGTAGGTGGCTTTTCCAATGGATTTCTCCTGCCCTCGGGCATTGACGAGGACATACGTCCCATTGGGGTAATAGGCGCGAGCCACAGGGCCTGCCCCAAAATCATTTGCATAAATAGCTGCATAATTGACCTTGGTGAGGCGTCGCCCACTGCGGTGATGGACCAAGCCTTCTCGATACACATAGGCATCCGACTGAGTGGCACGAATGTCGCGGTATTCCATGGTGACCACGGTCAGGCCATATCGCATCAGTTGATCGACCTGGTGATAGGTGGGAGAGATGAGGACACGTCCTCCTTGTTCCGCGCGTAAGCCCCATTTGGACTGCTGCTTATACCAAATATTGGATGGGTTAGGAGGGGGCGAGGTGTTCCTACGCGGTTGTCTGGGGATTTTGACTTTGGGGGAATAGGCTTTTTTCCCACGAATGACCAGGCGAGGCGGTTGTTCTCTCAAGTGACCTTCCTCATTCAGGAGATAGTGTTTCCACGTATTATCTTCCCATACTTGTACCATCTCTTTTCCTACCTTGATCCATCGATACTGGATCGGCAAGATGACTTCTCCCGTGTGATGGATCAGCCCAAAGGCGGCGTCCTGCTTTACAATAGCAACTGGTCCATGAAAGTCCCCCGCATAGTGAAGATCAAAGGGATACAGTACCTTATTGTTCTGATCAATCAATCCCCAGAGGTTGTCTTTCATGGCCCAAAATCGTTCGTCAGATACCATTTGGATTCCTTGATAGGCTGGAGGAATCAACCATTCATTCCCTTTTAATAGCCCTTGAAACCCATCTTTTTTAACTAAAAAATAGGGCCCTAGTCTCGAAATTTCGTCATACAGACAGGGAATCAATAGGCTGTCAGATGGGCGAAAAGCTCCTCGTAAGGTATCTTGTTGCAAGCGGATGAAATCCTGGCCATAGGAATAGATCTTTTTATACTGAGGCGTTAAGATACAATGCCCCTCTTTGTCGTACATGCCCCATCCGCTTGTAGATTCGGCCGTGATATGACCTGTATGGGTCTTCCGGAATGACGTAAATTCAGGCGGGAGGATTTCCCCCAAGGCGCTGCTATACAGCGCTTTTTTACCCGAAACTTCTACCTCAAATAGTCCTTCTTTCCTATCCAACTCATCGATAGCATCATAGCGAATGGGGACTACGACCTGACCATTTGTATCTATCATGCCCCATTTTCCCTGGTCGTAGATGGGGAGGTTTTGGGCAAAAAGGGCCGAAGAGAGGCAGGTGAAGGTGATCAGTAGGCGGAGCATGGGGGAGGGGGTAAATGATTAAATGATTAAATGAGTAGATGAGGAAATGAGAAAATGGAATGAGAGGATGAGAGGATGAGAGAATGATAGGATGAGGGAATGGTTTTGTCTCATAGCGAGTCTTCGAGCGGTCCCACTTCCCACAGCGAGCCTACAGAGCGAGCGATCCCACAGTGAGGCGAGTCTTCGAGCCGAACGGTCCCTTACTCAAATAAACCACGCACATCAGCTACGCTGTTGACGATGGTCCCTGTAGGGCGTAGGGCAAATCGGTGCTCCTGCCCGATGTCAGAGGTAGCGAAGTCCTGGGCATCAAACAGCGCCAATTCGTTGCCTGGCAGCAATACAGCTAAGATATTGGGCTCGTCGGGCAGGTAGGAGAAATCTTGCAAGCTGTCAGATAGATTATAATCAATCAAGGCATTTTGTGTTGGCAGGATGAGATAAACGGTGTTGACATTCGTCATCTGATCGAACCCTGATGTATCGATGTCAAAGGCAGCCATGATGTTGCGGCTGTTGCTCAGGTTGAGGATACGGTCGCAATTGTAGATGCCAAATCGTCGAATCTGAAAGTTTCGGACAAAAGTTCTTTGGGCCTTGAGGCGGGCAGTCTCCCGCTCCGCCGCCAGGCGCAACTCCGTTCTGCGGCGGATTTCGGCCAGCTTGGCCTCTTTGTGCTTTTGTGCCAATTCCTCATACAGGGCCATGGCTTCATCATAAGAATCGCCACTCTGGACAGCTTTGGTAATCACCCTGGCTTTCTTGGTGCGATTTCTTAGCTGAAGACAATATAGCCCTTGATCGGCTTCATAAGGCAATACCTTGGCACTGTTCCAAACTATTTTTAGGGCTTCTTTTGCCTGCTTAGCCGTGAGGTAGCCCTTTTTCCCAGTTTCCACAACTTCCCATTCGATGTCTTTAAATGGGGCCAACAGGGGATAAGCTTCATAGTCTGTTTCGAAATAAAAAACAACGCCATCTTCGCTGGCCTTGATCGGTACCTGGGGGAGGGGAGGGAGGGATTCGGTTTCATCTGAATACCTTTCTAGTTCATTTGAATCAGGGAGAGGGGCCACAGTGTCCACTGATGGGGTCAGAGAAGCAATGGCTAAAGGAATATTTTCTTCCAAATACGTCCAGTTCCCTGCCGTAGAATCCCAATTGTACAGGTTGTAATTGCCGTCCCGAAGGGAGTTCATCGACACATCGACTAACTTGCCATCAGCAATGAAAACAGGCTTTTCTCCTTGAAAAGCGCGAATTTCCATCATGCCTGCAGATTGAAAGGGCTGGGATATACCAGCCGAGTCATAATTCATCGGAATGCCGCTGAGGAGGATATCCGCTACATCGTGAAATTCGCGATAGTTAACGGAAACGATGCCCGTGACAGGCTGCCCAGTGGCATCGACAAGGGCCTGTGAGGGAATGGTCACTTTGCTGCCATTTGGAAGTTCGAAGCTTCCACCCGCTTCAGCATCGATCTCAAATCGCTGGAAAGCGATATCGGCTCCTGGAACAGGTGGCGCTACCTTGGGAAGGGCTTTCGGCGTAGCCTCGGCTTGGGGGTTCGTTGCTTGTTCGGTGGTGCATTGTATGAAACAAAGGCATACTAGGAGGAAGAGAAGTGTTAGGCGCATGTTTGGGGAATTTTGAATTAAGAATGCTTGTCCTGAGTTTATCGAAGGGATGAATTTTGAATGAAGGAGGCTGTCATTAAGAAGAGAAAAAGAAGCCACGGATTTCACAGATTTTCACGGATGAAAGCACAAAGTCTCGTATCTACTTTGAGTTTGAGTTTGAGTTTGAGTTTGAGTTTGAGTTTGAGTTTACTCTTCCCTTCGCTGCAAGAGCGCTTTTAACTGCCAATTGTTGATGCCGCCTAAGGATCTTGACAGAAAAACAGCGCCCTTTTTAGCAGCGATTTCTTTATTCCCATAATGCAAGGGTTCCAAAAGGTTACAACTCACATTTTTCTAAACCTCCTGAAATAAGGCTAGTTATGTAGGCATGAACAAACGGATTGTCATTCCTCTGCTAGCCTTATTTCTCCTGCTCATCGACCTCTATGCGTTTGAGGCAGTGAAAGCTGCTACGCAAGGATTCACAGCTGAAGGCCAGCAAATCGCTTATTGGATTTATTGGGGCATCAGTGCCTTGGTGATTGGCGGGGTATTTTTATACCATTTTGGCCCGCCGTATATCTTTGGCAAACATGGGCGTACCTTCGTGATGGTGGCTGTTTTTACCCACTATTTCGCCAAAGTCTTCATCCTCCTTTTCCTCTTCATCGAAGATATCTGGCGCATGCTCAAATGGGCCTGGAATAGCCTGACAGGAGGAGATGACCTTCCCTTAGAACGATCGGAGGCTGTAGCCCAGACGAGCCTGGCGGTGGCGACAGTGCCCGTAGCAGCCATCAGCTTTGGCATCCTGACAGGGGCGCATGACTACCGCGTGCGCAAGCGAGAAGTGCATTTGCCTTCTTTGCCACGGGCATTGGATGGCTTGCGGGTCGTGCAGATTTCAGATGTGCATTCGGGCAGTTTTTGGAACAAAAAAGCAGTCCAGGGGGGTATAGAACTGCTGAATCAGCAAAAAGGAGACGTAGTCTTTTTTACAGGAGATTTGGTGAATAATCGCGCTTCTGAGATGAAGGAATATGCAGAGGTATTTAGCAAAATAAAAGCACCGCTCGGCGTCTATTCTATTCTGGGGAACCATGACTACGGCGACTATGTAGACTGGACGACGCCGCAAGCCAAGCAGCAAAATCTGCAAAAACTCGCCACCATCCATCGCGAGATGGGCTGGGACCTGTTGCTCAATGAATCCCGCATCCTCACAATCGAAAACGAACCCCTAGCCGTCCTCGGCATCGAAAATTGGAGCGCCAAGATGCGTTTCCCCAAATACGGCAGGCTCGCCGATGCCTATGCCCAGTCCCGCGACATTCCTACCAAGATTCTGCTTTCCCATGACCCCTCCCATTGGGATGCGGAGGTAAGGAAAGATTTTTCAGACATTGACCTCACCCTATCAGGCCATACCCACGGCATGCAATTCGGCATTGACATCCCAGGCTTCAAATGGAGCCCTGTAAAGTATGTCTACAACCGCTGGGCGGATTTGTATCAAGAAGGAGATCAGTACTTATATGTCAATCGCGGATTTGGATACCTGGGCTTCCCTGGCCGGGTAGGTATGCCACCTGAGATCACGGTGCTGGAGCTGCGGAGCAGTTGAATTGATTGCAGATTGATGATTGCGGAACAAGGATTTAGGAAGTAAAAAAGCAACCCTTCATCAATCTTCAATCCTTGTTCGATATTCTGCAATCAAAACAGGCTTTAACAAAACGATTGTTAACCTCGAATGACCCCAAAAGAAAAAAACCGATATAAGGGCTTCCTTATCTCGGTTAATTCAGGCTTGGGTAATTTTTTATCGGGCTTGTGATATCAAAGAAAGCACAGAACCCTTCCTTTTTCAACCTACAATGTATACTTGGCGGGAATGGGTGTATAAGTGGTAGAGATGAACTGTCAATTGTGCTTAATCAGAATTTTGGGAAAGGCCCATACTGCCAAAATTGCCTGAAATAGGCAGTAGATCCTGAGGGTAGAAATCCGTTTTGGTGAGTTCTAACCTTCTTTTATAGACTAGTTTTATTCCTTAGATGGTTGATTGGTCTCCACTTTCTTAATAAATTTTCCTTCTTCATTTATCCCAAACTGCTTATGTCCCAGAAAGTATGCATCCATTACATCCGACACATACCTAATTTTAAATTTTTTGGTATGGAGAACATCTGAGGCATCTAGATACACATATCTTTGAAGGTGTGTATCCCCCTCTCCACCTTCTAGGTATTGCATACCTAAGTCCATTTTGTCCAGAATGATGCCGTTATTGTCTACATTAATGATGCTGTAAGGGGAATACAATAGCGAATAAATGGCCTTGTTTTTTCTGAGGATTCCTCGAAAATAGTAGGGAGTGGTTTTGCCCTCCTCATTTTTCATTAGATCCAAATGGCGATCTGCATATTGTGTTCTGAAATGGACAAAGGTTTCGGATAAATGATTTTCAAGGTGTATTACCTTATTTTGAGAAATCGTATCCCCTGATTCTTCTCCAGTCTGAGTGTCAAAACTCGCTTCCCAATGGGCTGGATAGTCATAAAAGAAGACCTCCTTAGGGCTCAACGGTACTTTCGTTAATGGCAGGGAGTCAAGAATTTGACCCAACCGAACGGGACCTAATCCAGTCAGGCCATCCACATTCTTGATATAAGCGAAGGATTGTAGGTAGGCTGTATGGATGCTATCTCTTCGGTGTTTTTGGCGGGCTTCTCTTGACACCTTTTGAGGTTCTGTTTGAGAAAGAGTAGGAGGTGATGAAGATGTTTGCTCTTGCCGTTCTTGACAGGAAAAGCATAGGAAGAGGAGGAGAGTGAGGTAAATTGAGGAGGGCATTGGAAATTTTTGTTAAAGATAATGAAGAACGACCCCAAAAAACAGGAGCAAAGCGATCTTTGCTCCTGCGAATATGAGAAGTAATTACCTGATTATTAATCGATTAACTTCCCAAATCAATAAACAATCAATTAATAATCAATCATTTACCACCAATTTCTCCTGATAGTAAAGCTTATCCCCGCCCCGAACCTGCGCGAGGTAAATGCCCGGTGTCAGGCCGTCAAGGGTGAGTCGCTGATGGCTGTCAGCCGTGCTGAGGGATTGGGAGAGCACCTTACGACCCGTCATGTCGAAGAGGTAAAGGGTGGCGTCTTCAGCGAGTTGATAGTTGAGCGTGAGGGCGTCGCGAGCAGGATTGGGGTAAAGTCGGAATACAGATTCGGCGTAGGGAAGGGCGGAACGTTCGCCGCAAGGCTTGGCGTAGTAGTTGACCATGTCGGTGGCGGTACATCCGTGGGCATCCGTCACAGTGAGGGTAAGGTCATAAGAACCAGGTGAAGGCGCCGTGAAAATGGGGTCTTCGATGGCATCATCATCCAAATCTCCACCAGGCGTCCAAGCATAGGTGAAAGGCGCATTGCCGCCTGTCACCGTCGCATCGAGCTGGAAGCCTTGCTCCGCACAGATAAAGCCGCCGTCGCCCGCGTCTACAGTCAGGGTACAGGGGACTCTTTTGATACAAACATTGTCTACCCGAACTTCAAGGGTGTTATTATCCTGATTTTTTCTGACAGGATAGATGCGGATTCGATTGAAGAAACCATTAGCGTTTACCACGATTTGATTTAGCGGGATTGTCACCCACCCTGGAGCCTGACCTGCCAAAGGCAGATCCCATAACAGCAATTCGTTTGCTTGTATTGCAGGTACTATATCATTTCCCGTGCAAGCAGTTGTATTGGTCGCTACAATCAGTAAGGCACCGTCTTCTCCATTCGTTCTCACTTGAATATGCCCTTCCAGATGCATCCCATTTGTAATAAACCCTTCACCGAGAATGCCAAATCCTCGTGCCACCTGATCAAACCACGCTCGCATGCGGGCATGAGGATTCACGTCAGCTGAAAGGAGCTGAGGGGTACCGTGAGAACACGTCCATAGGGGTACACACCCACTGGTGAAATTATTGCAAGTAGTACTATTGACCTCAAAAGTCGGATTATACACCACATTGTCTTCGCACCAATCCTCCTCACAGGCATTGCTCAGGTATACAAATGGGTAATCTACTGTTTGACAAGTACCATTGTCTGCCACGACGTAAACACCATTTAATCCATCCCATTCATAAGGGATCGTACATTCTGTCGTGCCTACTTCATCAATAGGGTCTGTGGGGTCTATGGCGTTTTCATCAAGCCAGGTATAGGTAATATTCGGATCAGGATTTTGCACGCAATAGGTGAGCAAGTCGCCGGGGCAAGCCAGGTCAGGTTCTACAAATGCGCGGACTTGGGGGCCGCAATTGACAGTCAAAAAAACCACATCATTGCAATCGGCAGAAGAACTGCCTACAGGTACCCAGCGAATCCGTATTTCATAGACGGTCTGCATACCATTTGTACAGGTAAATTCATAGGGCGTGAAGGTCCCAGGATTCGCACAATCAGGCTGGCCCATAGCTGGCCAGTCGAAGATATCCCCTGGGCCACCCGTCACCAAATCGATCAGGCCAGGGTCGTCACACCCAAAATACTTTTTGACAGGGCCATTATTGGTGAAATCACGGATTTGGAGCCTAAAATATGTACCTGGTTCGATGGTAATCGTCGTAGCTCCAAGGATGACATCGGTGCCTTCACAGATAGGATCTGCTTTGAGTTCAAGGCTACCTGAACAAGGGTTTTGCGCTAGACTCATCAACGGCGCGCACAGCAGGAGCAGCGCCCATAAGGCAGTTTGAAGGGAAGTTTTCATAAGAAAAAAAGGTTAAAGGATTCCCAGGGAGTTGTGTGCCTACAACTCCTGGAGAAAGTTCATGCCTACTCTGTTTGGAAGAATTATAGATTAATGATTGACTGATTATTAATCTACAATACGTAAGCTTTTCGGCTGCCGCTTGTTAGATAATTTTGAATGAGTGAATGAGTGAATGAGTGAATGAGTGAATTTTGAATAAAGGCCTAATTCTTAATTAACCCTTAACAATTAACCATTACTCTTTACCCTACTTCCACATTCCGCAACGCATACCCGATACTCACGCCAAACCAGGGTCTCCATGCGCGATCTAAACCAGCGCGATGATTGATGTAGCGGAAAATGGGGCTGTAAATGACCCGGATGACGAGGCCCCCGATGGGGGGAGAATAGCGGTAGCCGATATGAGGGACACCCATGAATTTGACCTTGCCGCGAAAGGCAGGGTTACTGGTATTATTGTTTCCCGTGTTGAAGTCAAACTGCATGCGCATGGTAGTGCCAAGTCCGCCTTCCAATTGATGCCTACCTTTGCCATAGGATGCTGAGAGACCAACGGGCACAGAGAAATTGTCTAGGTAATTGGGTTCCGGCGCAAAACTAAATCCGCCTTCTCCCACGCCAACATGCCAATAGAGGCGTGTTTTTTCTGAGAGATGATAACGTCTTTCGTAGTTGAGGGAAATGGTCCAGGTTTGGCCCCCCACTTCAATGTAAAAAGCATTTCGGGCTCGGAAAGCGTTATAATTGGTTTCTTGAGCCGTAGCGAAGCAGCAGCTCAGTATGAGGGAGAGGGTGATGAGAAATCGTTTCATTAGATAGGGATTAAGTAGTTTATGGCACTGTCCTTCTTGCTATTTGAACCCCTGCCAAAGCCTTTGGCTTTGGCGTCACTCCTTCGACAAGCTCAGGACATGCCTCAAGAGGGGACTTTAGAAAATGGCAAAGCCATTTTGAGGCTCGTTAGCCCTCCCTCGCGAGGGAGGGCGTCGTAACGAAAGGGTGGGTTCAATAAGACAAAGGCGAAGCCTTTCAATGTCATCTTCTTTTGGTGCTCCAAATGACGCCAAGGCGTCAGGGATGGAAAATCAATTTTTCATCAACATAAAAAACCGATCCTGCCCGTCCATCGTCACGCGCAGCCAATACGGCCCCTGGGCCAGATGATAAGGAAGCTCAAAACTCCGTTCATAGGTGCCTTCTGGCTGGAATTCCTGGCGGAAAAAAGTCGCAGCCCTGCGCCCTTGCATGTCAAGCAATGACATGCTAACTGTCTGACTACGAGCTAGTTCATATATGACTTTGAGGTCTGTGTCAAAAGGATTGGGGTAGGTGAGGAAAGAAATCGTTGTTTGGGGCATATCGGTAATGGCTGAAGTGATCGGCGCGTCATTCACATAGCGGCATATAAAGAAATCATGAAAAAAAGCGGTATCCGTAACCACGCCTACCGTCACAATCTTGCCATCGGGTTGTAGCGCACCCGCATACCCTCTGACAAATTTGTTGGGCATATAAACAGTCGCAGATGCCAGAACGCCAAATTCTGCGTCAGGCTTCCCGTTGGGTAGCAGGCGCATCACCAGGGCATCTGCCAACCCCGCACCTAGTGGACGGTATTCTCCTATCAAGAGAATCCTGCCATCTTCTTGTAAGATCATATCATTTATCTCTTGGCGCGGATAAGGGTCGCCCCCAAGACCCATGGTTCCATAAGTGGAATCAACCTGGCCGTCTGGCTCCAGCTTGAGGACAAAACCTTCAATATTGGAGAAAGATTGCCCGGCCGCATAGATGGAGCCGTCTGGCGCTATGGCTAGTTTTTTGATTTCCTCACGATTGGTAGAGAAGTCAAATGCTACGTGGCCTGAATCAGCGAAAGTAGAGTCCAGCAGGCCTGCAGCCGTTAGCCGTGCGATACGAAATTGGTAGTTGACACGTGCAGGACCCAGCTCCAGGCCCTCCCTCGCAGCCATGACGATCTTGCCATCTGGCTGAAGTGCCATGGTATTGACCTGGGTGCCGAACTTCGTGATCAGGAAAAAATCATCTTGATAAACGCCATTATACCCAAACCCAAAGTCCCGTTGTCCGTCGGGATGATACCGAGAGAGGTGAACGGTAGACTCTCTATCTCGGGACGCATCATAGGCCAAGACCAAGATCTTGCCATCGGGTTGTACCAACAGGTCTGTTTGGAGGACAGTGGAATTCTGAAAAGGTTGTAAAAGAAATCCATTCCAGTGGAAAGAAGAATCTAGGGTGCCATCTGGCCAAAGGCGAGCGATAAAAATGCCTTTGTTCACGGCTCCCCAGACGAGATAATTGCCTGCGACAAGGATTTTGCCATCAGCTTGCAAAGCGATAGAGTTGGTTTTGATATTTGAATTGGCTAATCCTAAATCATGATACAGGGCCCCGTTATCTGCAAAGGTGCTGTCCAGTTGGCCATCAGGATTAAAACCCCAAAGTGCCAGTTTGCTTTCTGCATTGGCATTTTGAGTCATTTCAAAACTGGCTATTATCTTGCCGTTGGTTTGCACGACTACATCAGTGCCGATGATATTGGTCGGTTGAGTAGAGATCAGCCCCACACCGCCGTTGGCAAAGGTAGTGTCCAGGATGCCTACTAATTGCGCAGAAGCATAGCTAAAAAGTAGGCATACCCATCCCACAAGGATTACTCCTTTTTTCATTAATAATTTCATGATCTTATGGTTTCAATAATACAACTGACCATAAGACGAAACGCGCGAAATCACATCACCATTTTTTTTATTTTTTAGGAAAAAAAATAAAAAAAAGTAGAAAAAGGATGAGGCCACTGATGAGGATATAAGGCCAAAAGGGCCGTTTCTGAAGCTCATAATCTGCTCCCCAATGCGCGAAATTCGCCCAAAAATAGGGATGTGCCAGCGAAGGGGTGGCTTGCGCCAAAAAATCTCTTCTCGCCTGTCCAAAGGCTTTGCCAGAATAGGCTCCATCCTGTAGGTAGCGATAAAAAGCAGGGAAAATCCGGTCCGTCACCCGCGCATCTGCCTTCCAGCGACTGGACAGCACCGTGGCTGCGCCCGCATATCGAAATGCTCGGCTGAGACTCATCAGACCTTCGCCCGCTTCCAGCTTGCCATCTCCCACTTCACACGCGGCAAGGCTGATCAGGCTATTGAGGAGCTGCATATTGTAGAGTTCGTGACTATACAGGCGCGTATCTGCGCTGTCCGAAAGGGGGAATTGCAAATAGGCCAAAGACGGATTGGCGGTGTCGCTCTGCCCGTGAAGGGCCAGATGAAGCATGCCATATTGCTCGGCATAGGTATTGAAATGCGCTTTGGTCGCGTCAGAGAAGTCTTTTCCAGGTGCTTCCGTGAGCAAAGTGGCAGGGACGTTTTTATTCTGTGGAATGGTCAGATTTCCCGTGTATGCCGGGGCAAAAACAGCTAATTCGGGTTCAGGGGCATGTTTAGCGGTAGGCAATTGCAATAAGGATAGCGCATGTGCATAGCGCACATCTATCTGCGTCGCGAGGTAAGGCAAGCCACGAAAAGTAGTGGCATCTGTTTTTTCGGATAAAAGGGCTTCAAAAGGAAGCGAAGCCAATTTCCCATCGGGAATGATGATGAGTTGGGCGGGGGAGATGCCTGCTAACGGCTTGGAAAGCCATTGTTGGTAGCCTTGGGCTGCCAATCGAATGAAGCGACTGACTGTCTCTTCTGCGTAGTCTACCGTTTGGAGAAGGGCCAATAAATCATTCAGTTGTTGACTGACAAGTGGCGTCAGCGCAATCTGATAGAACTCAATTTTCCCTTGAAAATACCTTAAGGAATACCCCTGATTTTTGCCCCAAAAATAGGCGATGCTTGCTGTCTGCCTCGGCAAGTCACGGAGTTGATGAAGCAGCTCCTTTTCATCGATTGCCTCGACAGCCCCAAATGCGGGCCATTCTTCGGCCAACTGCTTGCGAAAAGCGACATAGGCTTCTCTCGCCGAAAAAAGTGCTTCGATAGCCGCTTGTACCTCTGTATCACTTCCTTGCTCTCGCTTCAGCAAAGCCTCTTTTTGCCCCAATATGCCAATTTCTATCCTGAAATTTTCATCCTTGATCTGCAAACTATCCGGCAACTCCTGCCACTTCTGACTCCGCTGTCTTTCGGTATACAAAATACCCGTCTGGTAGCGCTCCATCCACAGCAATGCTTGTCGGAGATAGTCCTCATTTTGCGTTGCTTGATGCAAGGCATAGCAGGTCCCCAGGGCTGCTTCAAAAAGGTCCTGCATGGAGCGATTCAGCACGAGCTTATTCGCTTCTTCTATGCGCTCTTCCCGCAATTGGTGGAAAAGGCCATAGGCCAATTCACAAGCTTCAACTCCCTTTTTAAGCTTAGGGAGTTCTTTGTGTTGGGTAAATTCGTCTAGGTAGGCAAATGTCTTCGCTGACAAAATGGGGATTGCATCCGCCTGGAACAGAATCTCCTGCCGATCAGGCAGTTCCTTGCCTTTCCCTGCTTTGCTAGATAAGTGCCCAAAAGCGTAAGTAAAATGCTGATGCGCACTGTCAAACTCTGCCATTCGCGCGTATTGCTGCCCGATCTGGCGCTCGCCACGGGCGAGGTCTTGAAAGTATTTGCTATCGATCTCCTTCCGTAGTATTTGAGCCTGTTGGTAAGCGTGTAATGCTTTTGCAGCTTCTCCTATTACGCTGAAAATATCTCCCCATAACTCCTGGACGCGTTGCGGTTTATACCTTCTCCCTTCTGAATTGGCTTGTTCCACCAACGTCAGGTAATGCTTCGCACTGTCGATTTTTCCCTCATCCACAAAACTTTGTGCAATCCCTAGGCCTGCATTGATATGATATCTTTTGGAGGAGTGGTTCCAGATCTTTCGGTAGGCATCCCTACTTTCGACTATGTTTCCCAGTTGTGCCTGGGCCCATCCTAGCCCTGAAAAAGCCGTAGCGAAATTAGGCGTAATGCTGAGCGCTTTTTGATAATAAGAAATGGCCATCAGCCAGTCCGCTTCTGATTGATAAATGCCCCCGATAGCCGAATAAATAGCGGTAATGACATAGGTTGAAGGCTTTTTATCTGCTAAATTGATCGCCAATGACCTTTCTAAATACCGTTTGGCTAGATCTTGCTGGCCAAGCCTTTTCAAAAAGGAACTTCTATTTTGTAGCGCATCTGCGTAGTAAAAGGAGTTCTGAGAAAGCAACAGAGGAATACTGTCTACAGCTTCCTTGCTATAGACATTGGCCTGGTCAAACGGCACTTTACTCCTGAAAGCGGCACGCACCAGGCCATTATATGCCAAGGCATAACATTTCCCTGCTTCTAACGCTTTGGCTTCTCCAATATATTCCTTGAAAAAGCCCATCGCAGAATCAGGATAATGCCTGATCAGCTTGACACTTGCTCGCGTTTTCTGGAGCAATGTGTCGATCGCCAGGTTGTCCTGCGCATACAGGCTTGAAAACATCAAGGGGATCAGCACGGCAAGCCATACCGATCCTTTGATCCAGGTTTTGTAGGTCCGACTTTCAAAGTCGGACCTACGGTTTTCCATGGTTTTTGTCAGAGAACCTGTTTTATGATTTGGCTCATCGAGGGTATTAGTGGAGGCAAGAAGAAAGAACCACAGATTACCCAGATTCCCACAGATTTTCTGCTTTAATCCGTGCAAATCTGTGTAATCCATGGTGAATGTTAGGGGTAAAGTGATCATTATACTAAATGTCTCGATGAACCAACTCTTTTTCACTTTTCCTAATTAAATATCGTGTCCTTACAACTAAGTTGTCATTTCGACCAACGGGAGAAATCCAACATGCCCTTCCGAATGGTTGTTTACAGGCTTCTAGACCACATTGTTAGATTTCTCCTCCCTTCGACGTGGCTCAGGGCAGGCTAGACTCGTCGAAATGACCTTTTAGAAAAGGTGTGAAAACTTTTTCCACACGATTTTAATCAACCTTTACCAATTTCTTGGTTTTGGGAGGGTGTAATCCATCTTCAATTCGCAGGAAATAGCATCCTGGTGAAAGCTGGGAGGTATCCCAAGATTGATTCATTTGCCCTTCTCCCATCATTTTATTTCCTAAAAAACGTCCATCTGAAGACCATAAACTCAGGCGGATAGTGCCTGCCTCGTGTTGCTTGTGAAGGGAAAGACTTGAAGTAAAAGGATTGGGAGAGACAGTAAGGAATTCCATCTCGCGGGTGCTTTTATCCGCAAAACGTCCTCCTCCGCCTCCGTTGTTGATATTTCCGCCTACGCAAATATCAGAGGTGATGAGACCATTGGTATATATGACTTCTACCGGACCATTCAGGACTTTGCCTTTTACGATATATTTAAATACAATCTGATCATCTGTGGGATAATTGGGGGGTAAACCTACAGACCAAGGTAAAGTAAAAGAAAGCAGGTAGCTTGCTGGGGGGTGGTAGGAATACGTATACGGTACAAGGGGGGTGCCTGAGCCGGTAAGGTCGAATTGGAGCGTATAGGGATTTCCAGTGCCTCCTGGATGATTAATGTTGAGTAAATTTCCTGCATTATCCTCTACTCTAAAGATAAAGCGAATTTCCTCATAAACGGTGTTACTCAAATAAATAAAAAACTCGTCATTAAACTCAAGCGTTCCTGTGCTATCTGGCTTAAAGCAATCAGGAAAATAAATAGGCGGAGGGGTGTTCGTTGTTCCGCTTTGAGGATGCCCGTCATTGTCTTCGACGATGATAATCCGGTCTTCGTCATCTGCCCATACGGGCAAAAATGCAATCAATAAGCCCAATAGGGCGAGCAGGTTGAAATAAGTTTGTCTATTCATGTGATAATGGTTTTTACAAAATTAAACAATAACTTTACACTACGTGCAAAGAATTGTGGACACCATTCACATGATTTGTACCGATAAAGCCTCCATGCCGGGAGGCTTTTCTTAATTAGTCAATCAATAATCTATCAATTAATAATTCCTCTACCCTTAACACGGTTCCCTTTGAGTGGACATCACCAGTAACTCCCAAAAAATTGAAAAAAAAGATTTCAGAAGCGGAGATCATCGCCGGCATTCAAGCCACTGGGGCACAGCGGCAGCAGTACGCGGGATGGCTCTATGAAAAATATTTCGACTTCATCTATGCAGGCGCCAAACGCTACAGCTTGTCCTTCGAACAAGCTCACGACGCCTACGGAGACGCTATCATCAAGGTCTGCCAACAAATCCAAAAAGGCGCCTATGAAGGCAAAGGGAAGCTATCTTCCTACCTTTTTCGCGCTTTTCTTAACCGATGTGTAGATATTATTCGCCGCAATGCGTCTTATATCCAACAGGAAGACATTGCTGCGCATTATGACTTGCCTGCTACGGCCAAGGGGATCTTGGAAGAAATGGAACATGCAGAGCAGTGGGAAGCAGTCAATGCCGCGATGGACGACCTGGGGGATAAGTGCAAACGCTTGCTGCTCGATACGGAGTATTATGGCTATAGCCTGGAGGAGGTCGCCCAACGAACGGGCTACAACAAAGCCGCTACCGTCGCCAATATGAAGTATCGCTGCCTCAAGCGACTCAAGGACTTATTAAAAACCAAGCAAACAGGCCAATCATGAAAGACGAAAACCTCGATCAAATCACGTTATTTGATCAATATATCACCCATCAGATGAGCGAATCGGACAGATTAACATTTGAACAACGCTTGCAGGAAGACAAGAGCCTGAAGGCAGATTTTGCTGCTTTTTTGAAGAGCAAGGAATTGCTGTATAAGGCAGGGTATCAGGAGGAAAAGGCCCTTTTTGAAGCTAAGCGTGCAGGTTTGCAGCAGCGAAAAAAGCGTGTGCTCCAGCTCCGCACGCGCATGATGATTGCGGCAGCTATTACGATATTGGTCGCTTTGGCCTTTATTTTCATGCCCTCGTCAGGCCCTATAGATTCTCAGGAACTATTTGCTGCCTATTATGAGGCACCAGAAGTGCCAACGACCCTTTCTCCTGATCAAGATAGCCTACTGCGAGTCGCTGATTTGGCATTTGATGAAAAGGAATTCACGGTAGCTCATGAGGTTTATGCTACCCTTAATCTCTCTGATTTTTCGGCCGCCGAAAAATCACGAATTGCGCTCTTCCAGGGCATCTGTGCCCTGGAGTTGAATGAATTCGGCGATGCTCGACGTTACTTCAACGATGCCGTTCAGCATGAGGAGGAAGCTCAGTGGTACAGCGCCCTGAGCTGGCTGAAGGAGCCTGATGGCCTGGAACAGGCGAAGGCGGCGCTTCAGGGGATTGTAGAGGCTGAAAGCCATTTTTATGGGGAGAAGGCGAAGGAGTTGTTGGGGGCGTTGGAGTAGATACTAGGAAAGTTCAAGCTCAAACTCCAGTACAAGTTCAAGCAGATTTTCCTCTTATACTTTAGACCTGATAGAATGTCCGTTTTGACTTTTGGCCGCTTTTTGAACCATATAAGGCATTTAAGGGCATATAAGGTCAAAAAGGCAGTTTTCTTCTATGTTCTTATATGCCTTATATGGTTTTCGTTACCAATCTGTGAAAATCTGAGAAATCTGTGGTGAAATTTCAGGGTTATTGCCCAAATTATTTTTCCTACTTCTTCCTAATAATCGCCGCATAGCCGCCGCCTTTGGCCAGCTTGGTTTCAATTTTATCCCCTTTTACCACTGACATCGTCTCTATCTTATAATCCTGGGCATTCCTCCCTGCATTGACACCATCTTTCATCGACTTCATTTCATAATTACCTTCCCCTAAAAAAGAAAGGTCTATTTCAAATTCACGGGCTACCCAATCGGTCATGCCGCCGATATACCAATTCTCTCCTCGCCGTCTAGCGACGACGATATACTCCGCCACCCTGCCGGCCAGCACCACGGTCTCATCCCACACGGTGGGGATTTCGGTAATGAAATCTACCGACTCTTGTTCCTTATAGTAGATCGTCGGCGACTCACACATCATCTGAAGCGGCGCTTCAAAGACGACGTACATCGCGACTTGATGGGCACGGGTGCCCATGCTCATGGGGCGCGACCAGCGCGGTGAATAATTGACCTTATTGGTATTGATCATGGAACCAGGGGTGAAATCCATAGGCCCGGCTGCCATTCTGATAAATGGGATCGTCACATTGTGTTTGGGGGTAATAATATCACTCCACTTGTTTTGCTCATTGCCCAAAACCCCTTCATAGTTCACCAGGTTGGGCCAAACACGCTCTATGCCCGCAGGCTTAAATGCACCATGATAGTCTACTAGAAGATGGTATTTGGCGGCTATTTCAGCAATTTTCTCATAGGATTCGACGACATACTGATCACTGCGCTGCATGAAATCCACTTTCACCCCCGCAGCGCCCCAACTGCTGTAGAGTTTGAGAATGGTATCGGGCGTTTCGTAAAGCGGTTTCCAGAGGACCCATAAGATGATACCGACGTTTTTGCTGGTGGCATATTTGATCAATTCAGGGACATCCAGGTCTTCGTTATCATCCAAGATCTCAGTGGTAGATTTGGTCCACCCTTCGTCGAGAATGACGTATTCGATGCCGTTTTTGGAAGCAAAATCGATGTAGTATTGATAGGTCTCCATGTTGAGGCCCGCCTCGAAATCTACTCCGTAGATGTTGTTGGCATTGTACCAGTCCCAGGCGACTTTGCCGGGCCTGATCCAATCGGCATCGGGGATTTTTGAGGCTGGAGAAAGCTGGGTGACGAGGTTGCTTTCTACAAACGTGCGGTCGTCATCGCTGATGATAAACACTCGCCACGGATAGGCTCTCCCGCCATCTACCTGCGCGATATAATCGGCTTTCTCTACCAGAAGTTGGTCCCGGTCTGGGCTTAATTGCACATTGGGAATGGCTTTTAAGACATATTTGGGGAAAGTAGCCGAAAAGCTATTTTCCTTATCCTTTTCGAGAAACATCCCTGGGTAGTTTTGAAGGGAGGCTTCGGTAAAAAGCACTTTTGCATAAGGCGTTTCAAACATCACAGGGAGGCTGCAAAAGTCCCCTTCTTTGATCTCAGCGATCTTTTTGTCCAAGTATTGGCGTTCGTTATGCGAATACATGGAGGTTTCTTGTGGGAAAAAAGAGCGGGAATCCTTTGGAAAAGTAAGGGCCATCTGCTCATGGGTTACGATGGTAGATTTGGCACTTTGATCCACAAACCGATAGCCTACGCCGTCGTCATACACCCTACAGATCAGTTGATATTTTCCTTTAAAGGATAAGGTCAACTGGCTGTATTCACTTTCTATGTGTGCGTCTTTATTCGGTACCTGTACGGTGATAGTCTCGAATAAATCCTCTACCTCATCACGCTTCAATTGGGGAGATTTCCCCAAGACTCGCCCATTGCCCATGTCCATGGTGACTATCGCCTTTTCAATGACATTGACATGGTCTAGCCTGATTTCCATAGAGATGACCTCCGTTAGGTCAAACTCGACCTCGATTCTCCCATTGGGCGAACTGACAGAAAGTGGAAAGGCCATCCCTATATTTGCGAGGCAAATAAGGAAGGAAAGGGTAAGGGTTAATTTCATTTTATAATTATCAAAAATCCCTATAAGGTGCATCTAAGAAAGCATTGGCTTCTTCCTCATCAAACCTGGAAGCTTCACTGTTCCAATGAAGGGTCTTATTGGGGAAGCGCCCTGCGATCACACCTAGCAAAATAGTCTCTGTAAGCCTCGCTGCATAGGAAAAGGGAGCGGTACATTGCCCCTCTCCCAGGCAAGCATTTACAAATTGATGGTAATGCTTTTTCCCTTCTGCTTCATAATCCCTGATCGGCGCGCCTATTTGACCTGAAGCTGTTACCTTGGCAATATCTTCGGTGAGGTCTTGGTATGCGCCATCAATGATCAACCTGGGAAGCTCCATGAAGTGAGGCAGGAGAAGCCTCCCTTTTTCCCCAACAAACATCGCCCCTTGGCTGGGAAGCTTCTGGTTATCAGGGAGTTTTAGGTCTTTGTGTTTCTTAGGCGCGCCTTCTCCGTCATACCAAACCCATTTGAACTTCTCTGTGGTGTATTGGGTTCCTGGAAATTCATAGGTGACGATATTGTGCTCTGGAAAGCCATAACCATTGGGTTTCCGGCACTTGTTTTTGATGGTTTTGGGAATGTCCAATTCGAGTGCATTATAGGGCGTATCAAAAATATGCACGCCCATATCGCCTAGTGTACCGCAGCCATAATCCACCAGCTTTCGCCAATTGGCAGGATGATAAACGCCTTCTTTGTAGGGCCGCTCAGCAGAGGTGCCTAGCCACAGATTCCAATCCAAATGCTCGGGAATAGGGTCTGCACCCGCAGGCGCTGGACCATCATATCCCCAGTTTTTGGGGGACCAGGCATGCACGGTTTTGACTTTTCCCACAATCCCCGATTGGATCAACAACGTCGCCAATTTATAATCATAAAAAGAATGCACCTGAATGCCCATCTGGGTGACGAGGTTTTTGTCTTCGGCCAGTTTGCGCATCGCTCTTGCCTCAGTCACATGGTGGGTGAGCGGCTTCTGGCAATAAACGGCTTTGCCCATTTCCATGGCCATCATCGACGCTGGCGCATGGGTGTGGTCAGGCGCTGAGACCACAACAGCATCTATCTGGCTCCCCAACTCCTTGAGCATCACGCGATAATCGGCAAATATCTTTGCGTTAGGATACAGCTTATGCGCCGCTGCCAAGGTATTGGCATCTACATCACATAAAGCGGTGATTTCTACCGCATCATGTGAAGCAAATGATTTGAGGTCTTCGGCCCCCATGCCGCCTACACCGATATGGGCTGTCCGAAGCTTGCCGTCTTTGGATAAAGCCCAAACGCCAGCAGGCAAGAGGCTCGCCGATGCGATGGCGGCGGTGTTTTTGACAAAATCTCTTCTTTTCATGTCGGATAGGCAGTTATGATTGGATTAATATTTCTTTTCTGGTGCAAACAATTCATCTAAGACTAGGGAATGCTCTACCAGCCCTAAGCTATGCATATTATGCTTGATCCCAAAGGGCGTGATCATCGTCGTTGTCACTCGTTTTTTGGTTTTAGAAAGGCGCATGAAAGCCCATAGGCGTTGGCGTAGGCGCTCGGCGTAGTCCTTGGTCAAGGTAAATTCACTGTTGTAAAATTTGATCTCAAATAGATGGATAACGCGGTCAGCTCGCTCCATGATCATGTCGATCTGCAAGCCTTTTTCTTCTTCGGTGGCTTTTTTCAAAAAGGAAAAAGAGGTCGTATACACCCCGCCAACGCCCAGGGCTTGCTTGATCTGGGGCACATGCTTCATGCAAATGCCTTCAAAGGCGTAACCGCACCAGATTTTGAAGGCTTGAGTTTGGCTTAATTGCTGCCATGTTTTTGTCTCTCCAGAAGCATTAGGTTCAATAAATTGCAAGTAAAAAAGGGAATATTCATTTGTGAGACGGTATAATTTGCCCTTTTTCTTTTTGCCAAAAGGCTGGTAGGCCATGATGAAATCTGACTGGACCAGGTCTTCCAATATCCGCGTAACAGAACCTCCATTTGGGACTTTACCATTCGCAATAATCTCGGTTCTACTGAGTCCTTTGCTGTTTTGGGACAAGGTTCGAAGGATCTCGAAGGGATAGGGTGAATCGTCAAACAGTTCTTCATACAAACGAGAAAACTCATTTTTTAACAACTCATTTTCCCCAAAACATATCCGATCTACATTTTGAATAACACTTTCCTCTGGAACTACTGCCTCCAAATATAGTGGAATCCCTCCCATGACCATATATAGTTGTGTGATATCGTAGCGAGGGAAATTGATATGGCGAGATGTCAGGTAGGTTTCTGTTTCTGCTAAGGTAAAAGGTTTAAGATGGATGTACTTCGTCACCCGATTGTGTAAACCGCCTTTGTCATTGATGACTTTTTTGATAATCCAGGAAGAAACGGACCCACAAAGGACAATGACAAGGTTTTGCTGTTCCGCCCAATCATTCCAAAAATGCCCAAGGAAATCCAAAAAACCAGATGCTGGATCAGCCAGCCAGGATAGTTCATCAAAAAACAAAACAGCCTTCCGGTCTTTTTTCAGGAGGGGTTTCAAATGAAGGCGCAATTGAAAAAAAGCATCCAGCCAATCTTTGGGTTGCTCCACTTCTTTTCCAGAAAGCAGTTGCAGGGTATTTCTGAAAGTCCTCAGTTGCTGTTCAGGGCTTGCATGTCTGACCCCAGTCTGTTTGAAAACAATATGCTTTTCATAGACAGAATTGACCAAAAAGGTCTTACCTACCCGCCGCCTTCCTACGATAGCGATCATCTCTGCCTTTTTGGATTCGAGGGCTTTTAATAGGATATTTTGCTCTTCTTTTCTGCCTATGAACATGATTAATAGCGTTTTGCCAAAAGTAGTAAAATAATACAACTTTTGGCAAAAACTTGATTTGAGCAATGTTTCCAATTTTTTGGAGTACTACAATAGTTGATTCGTGTTTTATTGTTAATTTCAAAACAGGAATAATACTACCCCCTAATTAAGGCCAAATGAAGCCAGAAAAGCCAGAGCAAAAACCAGACAACATCATCAGTGAAATCGTATTTGATCCTTCTTTGAGGAATATGAATAACCTCAAGGTATCAGGGAACAACAGAAAAGATGGGCTTGAAATAATACCCTCTTTATCCAAAGTAAACATTTTTGTGGGGGAGAATAATTCAGGGAAAAGTCGTTTGATAAGAGGGTTGTTAGGGGATAAGGATTTTTCCTTTAATTTGAGGAGGGTAAATAATGTAAAAAAGAATTTTGAGAAATCTATTACTGAGTTCAAGAAAAAAATAAATGCGCAATCTCGTATTTTTCATGGATCGATAATGGGGCGGTATTATCAAAAAATATTGGATTATGGAATCCCTGAATTTTTAAATCAAAAGTATAATATACACGAAGAACTTATTAGTCCTTTACACAATATCCTGCATAGTGGAAATAATGATGTAGAATTAAGGGGTAATCGTGATTATATTAATTTTTCAACAAGCATTGAGATTATTATTGAAGATTTTGAACCTTTAATTCCCAAAGAACCAATTCCAAATTTTGACAAAATCTATATCCCTATATTAAGAGGGTTAAGAGCAATTGGAAATAAAAAAACAGAATCGGAATTCCATTTTAATACAGAACAAGATAATTATAGAAGAAGGACTCAAAAAGATTATTTCCTCTTCAACGGGGATGATAAATTTATGGTCGATGAAGACTCTATTTTTACAGGACTTGGATTATTTAATGACTTAAAGGCGCACTTACTGGGGTCGCATGAAAAAAGAGAAAAAGCCAGAAAATTTGAAGATTTTTTGAAGCGTTCATTTTTCAATGGGGCAAAAGTAGAACTAGTCCCAATGGTCGAAGATGATGTTGTGCATATCAAAATTGGCGAAGGAAATGAATTTCCCATTCATCAATTAGGGGACGGCATTCAATCCATTATTATCTTAACCTACCCCATTTTCTTTTCTGAGGCAGAGAATTTATTGGTTTTTATAGAAGAACCTGAATTGCACCTTCATCCTGGGATGCAAAGGATATTGCTAGAAACCTACCTTAATGAGCCTGAATTCCAAAAATGTCAGTTTTTCCTCACAACTCATTCCAATCACTTTCTGGACATGACACTTGATTTCGAGGATATCTCCATTTACACAGTGAAAAAAAATGGCAAAACTGAAGAATGTTTAATTGAGAATGTAAAATCCCCTGATAACAATACGCTTGAGCTTCTTGGGGTGAGGAACTCATCAGTGTATTTAACAAACTGTACCATTTGGGTGGAAGGAATTACAGATAGAATTTATATCCGCAGATTCTTAGAACTGATTCAAGAGCAAGAAAAAGAAAAAACAAACTTCAAAGAAGATATTCATTACTCCTTTGTCGAATATGGAGGGAACAATATTACGCATTGGTCATTTCTTGAAGAGGATGAGTCAAATCCAACAAATATTGATGTTGAAACTCTCTGTGGTAAGCTCTTTTTAATTAGTGATCGTGATAAGAATAAAGAGGAAAGGCATGAAAAATTAAAGAAGGCCTTAAAGAAACGCTTTTATTTACTTGAATGCCTTGAGATTGAAAATATTTTGCCAAAAGAGACTCTTATTATGACTGTAGAGGGAATTTGTAAGAAGAAAGGGCCGAACTTTTCAGTGAATAAATTTGAGTATGCAGATTATAAGAACATGAAATTAGGCGAGTTCATAGATCAGAACTTTAAGGATCGAGGCAAAACCTTCAAAGGAAAATCAGGCTCAATTAATAGTGCCTATAAACTTGATTTTGCGAATGAGGCGGTTAAGCATTTAGGCAAACTATCTGGAGAATCGGAAAAGTTAGCAAAAGAATTACTGGCATTCATTAAAGAAAACAATGTTTGAGACTACTTGAATTTCTCCAAACTACCAAAAAAACGGGCCGCCAAAACCATGACGACCCATTCCATCAAATCTATTTTATTTCTTCAATTCAGCCCCTCACTTAATTTTTTAAATTTTGTCTTCAAAATTTAAAAAATTAATAGCAGTATTTGCCTGCTTCCAGCATCTGATCTGCGATCTCTGTCCGGAGGTTCTTTGTATTCACGATGTAAGGCTTCGTGAAGCGCTTGAGGCCCATCAGCAAGAGCTGAAGGTCGTCGCCGTCGGCGAAGGTCATGGCGGCTTCTCGGCCTGCGGCTGCGACTTTCTCTACAGCTTCGTAGAGGTAGACGCGGCTCATATTGAGGTAAGGCGTCGCTTCGGCCTCACCTTTCATTCCTACCAACTTCTCGGCACGCAGCATCGCTGACTCAGTAACATATACTTCGATGATCATATCGGCGAGGCGCATGAGCACTTCTTGCTCGTTTTGCAGCGAGGCACCAAAGGTCTGGGCGGCTTTGCCGAGGATCATCAGCGTCGCTTTTTTGAGGTTTTGAAGGACCTGCTTTTCTTTAGATAAAAGGCCCAAAGCCTCATTGCCAAAGCTAGGCAGAGACATCAGCTCTTTTGCAATGCCCTTGGCATGGTCAAATAAAGGGAGCTTCCCTTTCAAGGCGCTCTTGACGAGCATGCCTACCAACAGCATGCGGTTGATCTCATTGGTGCCTTCGTAGATGCGCGTGATGCGTGCATCGCGGTAGGCGCGCTCCATAGGGGCGTCGGCAGAGAATCCCATCCCGCCATATATTTGGACACCTTCATCTACTATATAGTCCATCACTTCAGAACCATGTACCTTCAAGATGGCACATTCAATGGAGAATTCTTCTGCACTCTTGAGGACAGCTTGCTGCTTGTCTTCGCCGTTTGCCACCAATTCAAGAATTCTGTCATCGATGTTTTGACCAGCGCGGTAGCAGGCGGATTCAGTCACGTAAGTCCTGATCGCCATATTGGCGAGTTTCTCCTTGATGGCACCAAAGCTGCCGATGCTCACGCCAAACTGCTTACGTTCAGTAGCATAACGGGTAGCATCGTCAATGACGATTTTTCCACCGCCAATACAACCAGCCCCCAATTTGATGCGGCCGATATTCAAGATATTTACAGCGATCTTAAACCCTCTGCCTCGCTCATAAAGCATGTTTTCCACTGGTACAGGCGTATTGTCAAAAAATACCTGACGGGTGGAAGATCCTTTGATTCCCAACTTTTTCTCCTCATCTCCAAATGTGATTCCCCCAAAGTCTTTTTCTACGATAAAAGCAGTCAGATTTTTATCATCTTCTATTTTGGCAAAAACGATGAATACATGAGCAAATCCCGCGTTGGAGATCCACATTTTCTGACCTGTGATGAGGTAATGTGTACCTGCTTCGTTGAGTACTGCACGCGTCTTGCCGCTATTGGCATCTGAGCCAGCGTCTGGCTCAGTCAGGCAATAGCATGCTTTCCATTCGGCAGAGCCTAATTTAGGGAGGTACTTTTCTTTTTGAGCTTCATTGCCATAGTATTGAATCGGCAACGTGCCGATGCCCGTATGTGCCCCAAAAGCCGTAGAAAATGACCCTGTGGCCCCCAAAACATCGGCCATCAGCATGGAAGTATTAAAATTCATGCCTAAGCCGCCATAGGCTTCAGGAACAGTCACAGCAGTTAATCCTAATTCACCAGCTTTGCCCATTATCCCCTCTAATAATCCCTCTTCCATCGCATCTATTCTCTCTATATTGGGCTTGATTTCGGACTCGATAAAGTCGTTGCAGGCGTCAGCCATCATATTTTGCTCTTCAGAAAATGACTCTGGAACAAATATTTCTTCAGGGTGACTTTCACGGATTAAAAATTCTCCTCCTTTGATCGCGGGTTTATTTGCTATTTTGTCCATAATATTGAGCGTTTATTGTAAATAGAACTGGAAGAAAGGTTAATTTGTTATGCTTGCATACCTTTTTGTGCTAAAGTAGCAAAATTTTGTATGCATGCATCATAAAATGTTGAAAATTTTTGCTTAACATGAAGATACTCCCCATCATTTTTTCCCTAGTATTTGCCCTTTGCTATTCATCAGTAGCCCAGCAACCCACCATCAATTTGATAGAAAATTCTATCAACGGTTACAAAAAAGAAAACCTTGGTCCCCAAGTGAATTCTCCGCAAAATGAGCTGCTACCCATTATTTCCGCTAGTGGAAAACTCTTGTACTTTGCCCGCTATGACCAGGCCTATCGCAAACGGACAGGTCGCATCAATGAAGACATTTGGTTTTCCAAAAAATTGCCCACCCAAAAATGGAGTACAGCGCTTGACATAGGTCGTCCCCTCAACAACCGTGGCAGTAACGCTGTCATTTCTGTGACGGCGGATGAGAATACGCTCTTTTTGGCTAATACCTATGATGATGCAGGCCTATATGCCGGCCCAGGGATTTCTGTCACCAAACGAGGGAGAGGTGGCTGGAGCATGCCTGAGAAGGTGAAAATTGAAGGGTTTTATAATAAGAGTAGGGTAGGGGGCCAAACCTTTTGCTTCTCTACCGGGCGTAGGGCCTTGATCATGAGTGTAGAACAGGATGATTCGAAGGGCAGTGTTGACTTATATGTGAGTTTTATCCAAGAAGATGGGACCTACGGGACCCCTATCAATATGGGAACAACCCTGAACTCGGTGGGGGTAGATTATGCGCCTTTTATTGCAGCAGATAATCATACGCTCTATTTTGCATCTGATGGTCATCCGGGATATGGGGATAGCGACATCTTCATCAGCCGAAGGCTTGATGATACGTGGACCAACTGGTCTGAACCTCAAAACCTGGGACCTGAGGTAAACTCAGAAAGTTCAGATGCCTTTTACACAGTGCCAGCCTCAGGTGATTTTGCCTACATGGTGTCAAAAAATAGAGATGGAGACTCAGATATTTACCGTGTACGTGTACCCGAATCAGCACGACCTCAACCTACAGTCTTGGTGTATGGGAAGACATTTACGCTGGAAAACCGGTCTCCTATGGCTGCTGAGATTCTTTACTATGATCTTGATACAGGCAAAGAACTGGGCCTCGCCAATTCCAATCCTGAGGATGGGAGTTATAAGATTTATCTCCCCTTAGGCCGTCAATACGGCCTGCAGGCGGATCAAGTGGGCTTCTATGCCACGACACGAATTGTGGACCTCTCCATCGCCAATGGCCAATGGGAGATCGCTCGGAACCTTTTCCTTCGACCTAACCCCAAAGAAACAGAATTGACATCGGTATCGGGTTCTCGGGTAGGGCAGCCTGGGTTGTATATGGGCGAATTATTGTTTGATACAGGAAAATCTGACTTACATGAAACGGCAAAGAAGGTGTTGAATACCCTGGTCCGCATGCTAGAAAACAATCCAGAGGTGCGTATCGAAGTACAGGGCCATACAGATGATATTGGAGGAGAAGATACCAATTTGGCCTTGTCCGAAGCACGTGCACGGGCGGTGGTGGTTTATTTATTAGAAAGCGGAATACCGGGTGAACGCCTTAGTAGTAGAGGCTTCGGAGAGGAACTCCCTATTTCGCCCAACACCACGCCCGACGGCCGCGCCCAAAATCGAAGGGTCGAGATCGTGATGATAGAATGAGACCGCTCGGGCTCGAAGACTCGCCCTCGCTGCGAGACCGTTCGTCGCGGAGCTCCTCACTGAGGGACCGCTCGAAGACTCGCTATGAGACTCAAGGCAGGGCATTTTTTCTTGTCTCACAGCGAGGCGAGTCTTCGAGCCGAGCGGTCTCGCAGTGAGGAGCGGAGCGCCGAACGGTCTCGCCTCTCGCAGCGAGGGCTGAGTCTTCGAAGCCCGAGCGGTCTTTTTACAACAACAACTATGAAAAACACTTTACAACTACTGACTCCAGAAGGCTTCCAAGGCTATGAACTCATCGATACGGGAGGATTTGAGAAGCTAGAGCGGTTTGGAAAATATACTTTGAGGCGGCCTGAGCCGCAAGCCGTCTGGCGGAAATCTCTGGCGGAGCGTGAATGGAATCGCTTGGCAGATGCGTCTTTCTCTCAGGAAGGCAGCCATTCGGGACAATGGAAGCATAGCCCCAAAATGGAGGAGCAATGGTATCTCTCTTATCGTTATCATGAGATGAAGCTACGCTTCCGTCTGGGCATGACGGCCTTCAAACATGTGGGTATTTTTCCAGAGCAAGCCAGCAATTGGAATTATGTCTATGATGCGCTTCAAGGAAAAAAGAGAGCGAAAGTGCTCAACCTGTTTGCCTATACAGGCGGTGCTTCGCTGGCTGCCCGCGCTGCTGGGGCAGACGTGATTCACTGTGATTCGATCAAGAATGTCATTTCTTGGGCCAATGCCAATATGACGGCCAGTGGCCTCAAAGACATCCGCTGGCTAGTGGAAGACGCCTTCAAATTTGTGAGGCGAGAGGCCAAACGGGGCAACCTGTACCAAGGCGTGATCCTCGATCCGCCAGCCTATGGCCATGGGCCCAAAGGAGAGAAGTGGAAACTCGAAGATATGATCGACGAGCTGACACATGCAGTAGCGCAGATTCTCGACCCTAAACAACACTTCTTAGTGTTTAACAGTTATTCGCTTGGGTTTTCTCCCCTAATATTGTACAATTTAGCTCAAACTCATTTTGGTGCCCAAGCACTCCATGATGCGGAATGTGGCGAATTATTTCTCACAGAGCGCTCAGGCCGCAAACTGCCTGCAGGCATCTTTTTACGATTTCAACACTCAACTTAATTAAACCGATGAAACATTTTTCTACGCTTTTTTTCATGCTTCTAGTGGGCTCTTTGGCTTTTGGCCAGGTAGATTGCGCCAATGGACGCTACAATTCTGAAATCTTTACCAATTTCACGATTGAGCAAGATATCAAATATGGTGAGAACATTCAGCCAACGCTTACTGATCCCAATGGAACCCAAGAACTCTTCTTGGATGTGTACCAACCCTTTGAAGATACCCTGCAAAAGCGCCCCTTGATCATCTGGGCATTTGGCGGAGCCTTTGTCTTTGGGTCGCGGACTTCTGCTGACATCGTCAGACTCTCTGGTACTTTTGCGAAGATGGGCTATGTATGCGCAGCCATCGACTATCGTCTGACGACAGATCTTGCCCTCAATGGCTCGGAGCGGTTGGCTACCATGGCGGTATTAAAAGCTACTCACGACATGCGCGCAGCTGTTCGTTTCTTCCGCCAAAATGCAGCTATGCTCAACGAATATAATATTGATCCGGATCGCATCTATGTAGGAGGCGTATCTGCTGGGGGGCTGGCAGCCTTGCACTTAGCGTATTTGGATGAACTTTCAGAGATTCCTGCTTCCATAGCTGCTGATACAGCTGGCCTGGGAGGCATTGAAGGGCTCAGTGGGAATCCAGGATATTCCTCAGAAGTTTCAGGAGTCATTAACCTGTGCGGCGCCTTAGGTGATAAGAAAATGATGCAGGCGGGGGACGTTCCATTGGTCAGCCTTCACGGTGATGAAGACGGTACAGTACCCTATGGTTCTGACATAGTGACCCTGTTTAATATCAACTTGCCGGTAGACGGAAGTGGGGCTATTCACCCGTGGGCAGACACCGTCGGGGTACGTAATGCACTGTATACTTTTGTGGGCGCAGGTCATACGCCTTTTGTAGGATTTTCAGGGGTAGTTCCTACCTATATGGATACAGTAGTCACCTTTGTCAAGGACTTCTTGCACGAAGAACTGTGTGGACCTTCGACAGCAATTGATGACTTTCAGGCGCTCGATATGCAAGTCTATCCCAATCCTTTTGATCGCCAAGTACGGATTCAATGGGATGGCTCAGTAGGAGTTAGCAACTTAGAAGTGTATGATATTTCGGGCAGAAAGCAAGCCATCCAAGTAGAACGAGAGGGCAACAGTTTCTTACTTCATCGCGGAGATCTGCTTGCAGGCCTTCATTTCTATGTGATCCGTGATCAAAAAGGAAGACAAATAGCCCAAGGAAAGATCATGGCGAGATAATGGAAAGAATTATTAATTGATTCATTGATTGATTATTAATTTATAAGGCAGCCATTATTAGCGATAAGCCATGGCTTACTCAGTAATTCACCGACTGAAAAAGAAATCCGTGAAAATCTGTGTAATCCGTGGCTTATTCTTTATCCAATTTTTCTCTTCCCAGAACCCGTCTCCAAATCCCCATACTCCCCCCATTTTCACTGTACAAACTGTGTACAATTAGTATACACCATTGTAGACAGTGGGATTTTTTTCCCGATTTGGGTGATCCTGCCTGAATTACTCAAATTTTTATAAAAAATATCTTGAAAAATAAACTGCTGGTTATCAGTGTCTTAAAAATATTTTTAGCCGTTTTTTTCAATAATCCCGCAAAAAACATCTTCTAGCTTTCGAAATGATCACTTAAGGCATAGTTTTTGCTCCTATATTATTACCGACAATTCAATCTTGAATTCCATCAACTTTCTTTTCCTTCCGTGGGAAGTGGGAAAAGCGAGTTTCAGCTTTTTACAGAATTTGTGAAAATAAGACCCGCAAAGACGAATGCACGTAACTTAGAGGGTTCGATTCAGCAACGTCATTGCAAGAATGCTTCATGAGAAAAAGTCCACCTGGCCGGGTGGACTTTTTCCTTTTTATATGCCCTAGAAACACTATTGAGGCCTTTTAGGGTAGCAAATACGTATTTTTGCGTAGATATAAAGGGGAAGGTATTTTATTTGAATTGACAAAATTTATTCAATTCGCGTTTTCCAGTGGCGTAACCATCATAATTAATAAGGGTAAGAAATAAATATGCTTTGTCAAAAATTAGTGGTTTTGCGTAGGTCTTAGCATCTTTGTATCCATGCTTTATTTCACTTTATACCCATGTCAATTCCCACAAACCTTTCCACCATTCAGCAACAGATTGCCCAGTATGCCCAGGCTGTAGAACGTCCTGCAGGCGCCGTCCAACTCATCGCTGTATCGAAGACCAAGCCTATCGAACTGATCCAGCAGGCCTATGAGGCTGGCCAGCTAGACTTTGGGGAGAATCGCCCCCAAGAACTCAAAGAGAAATATCCCTTATTACCGGATGCCCGTTGGCACATGATAGGCCACCTCCAGCGCAATAAAGTCAAATACATTGCTCCTTTTGTCCACTTGATCCACGCCGTAGATACGCCACGGCTCTTGGAAGAGATCAGCAAACAAGCCGCCAAGAATGACCGTGTTATCGATTGCCTCTTGCAGCTCAATATTTCAGATGAAGCCGCTAAATCGGGTCTGGATGAAACAGGAGCTCGAGTGATCCTTGAGGACATCGACACTTATCCGCATGTGCGGATATTAGGCTTGATGGGCATGGCTGCCCTTAGCCAAGACGAGCAGCTCGTCCGCAGCCAGTTTCGACGCTTGCGCCTCGCTATGGAAGATTTTCAGTCTTTGTCACACCCTCGTCTCCAGCTTGAGACGCTCTCTATGGGCATGTCTGGCGACTTTGAATGGGCCATCGCCGAAGGTGCTACCATGGTGAGGATCGGCAGTGCGGTGTTTGGAAAACGTCTGAGGGTCTGAGGGTCTATAAAAGATACTTTGAAGTTGAGCTTGAGTTTGAGTTTGAACTTCTCTTAATTACATTCAGACACTCAGACGTTCAGACTTTCAATCTTTCCCCATGCTTCGTACCCGAATCGCCCCCACCCCCAGCGGCTACCTTCATTTTGGCAATGCCTTCAATTTTATGTTGTGTTGGTTGGTGGCTAGGAAGGCAAATGGAAAGGTATTGCTACGGATAGATGATCTGGATACGGCGCGTTTCCGCCCAGCGTATTTGGAAGAGATTTTTCGGACATTGGAATGGCTAGGCATTTCCTATGATGAAGGGCCGTCAGGCCCAGAAGACTTTCTGGAAAACCATTCCCAGCAAACACGCCTTCCTTTGTATCAAGATGCCTTGAAACAATTGGAATTGATGGATGATCCATTATTTGCTTGCGCTTTGTCTAGGGCGAAAATCCGCCAGATGAGTGAAGCGGGTAAGTACCCTGCCTCTGGGGTTCATCAAAACCTATCGCTACAAGCACCTGGGGTAGCGTGGCGTATCAAAACACCCTCAGGAAACCCCATCCAATTTTACGACGAAGCAATGGGACTCTGTGAGGTGGATCTATTTGAAGAAATGCGCCACTTTGTGATCAGACGTAAAGATGGGATCATTTCTTATCAATTGGCTTCCCTGGTGGACGACATCCATTATGGGATCAATTTCATTGTCAGGGGACAGGATTTGATACAGTCTACTGCTGCTCAATGTTTCCTCGCTGATAAGCTGGACTTATCTGCTTTTCGGGCTTGCCGTTTTTATCACCATCCATTGATCCAACATCCAACAGGTGAGAAATTATCCAAATCTGCGGGGGCAAATTCGATCAAGGCTTGGCGGGAATCCGGAAAGACACCTGTTTTGTTTTTTCAATGGGTGGCAAAGGTCATCGGTTTGGAAGCAGCAGGCGTAAGAACATCGGGAGATTTGCTCGCGCAATTTGAGATGAGTCACCTTCAACAAGAATTCTCTGGTGCTTCTGGGCCAGAAATGTGAACACCCCGTAGGTTGAAGAAACCTATGGGGTGTTTGAGGAATCAAAAACACGCTATTTCCTCAACTGCGCCATCACCTCAGCCGCGAGTTTATTCGCCTCTTCTTGACTTTTAGCTTCTGTATAAATTCGAATGATAGGCTCAGTGTTTGACTTGCGCAGGTGCACCCATGAGTCCGCAAAATCCACTTTCACCCCGTCCACATCATTGATCTTTTTGCCCTTATGGTGTTCCTTGAAAGCTGCTAATATGGCATCTACATCTGTATCAGGGGTGAGTTCCACTTTTTGTTTGGCCATATAATAGTCGGGGTAGGTTGCCCGTAATTCCGAACAAGTCATCCGACTTTTGACCAAATGAGACAGGAATAGCGCGATGCCTACCAAAGCGTCTCTTCCATAATGCAATTCTGGATAAATGATCCCCCCATTGCCCTCACCGCCAATCACCGCATCTGTGCGTTTCATCATTTCGATGACATTCACTTCTCCTACTGCGGAAGCAACCCTTCGGCAGCCGTACCGCTTGGCAACGTCAGCCAAGGCCCGACTCGAAGAAAGGTTGGAGACAACCGTGCTTTTTTGATGTTGGAGGATATAATCTGCAATTGCCACCAACGTATATTCCTCCCCAAACATATGGCCCATTTCGTCGATGAAGACCAGGCGGTCTACATCAGGATCTACCACGATCCCCAGATCGGCCCCTACCCTTGAAATATGTTCACAGATTTCGGTAAGATTTTCCTTAAGGGGTTCGGGATTATGCGCAAACCAACCGTTGGGCTGGCAGTGAATCTCGACGATGTCTTGTACCCCCATCGCCTCTAATAGCTTGGGGACATAAATGCCTCCACTACTATTGACGCCATCAACGACGATCTTGAGACGCGCTTTCCGCACAGCATAATTATCTACCAAAGGCAACATTTGAATGGCCTTGATATGCGTCTCTCCAAAGTCACTGACTTCTCGGATAGACCCTAAATGCTCTACCGCACTAAAATCATACAACTGATTTTCAAGGATTTCCAGGATTTCCAGGCCGTTCTTCTTGGTGACAAATTCCCCTCTGTGATTGAGCAGTTTCAGCGCATTCCATTGAACGGGGTTGTGAGAAGCCGTAATGACAATACCTCCCTGTGCCTCAAAGTGAGTCACCGCCATCTCGACAGTAGGGGTAGTGGAGAGGCCAAGGTCTATTACTTCAAATCCGAGTCCCACGAGGGTATTGGCTACCAGGTTCTGGACCATAGGACCAGAAGGGCGTGCATCGCGACCGATAACGACCTTCTTAGGGCCAGGTTTCAAGGATAACCAGGTACCAAATGCGGCGGCATAATTGACGATGTCAATAGGGGTGAGATTCTCTGTGACTCTTCCACCGATAGTCCCACGTGTGCCTGAAATTGAAGAAATTAGGGTCATAAATGAGGTATGCTTTCTGAGATGCGGCTAATTTAGTGAAATACCAGTAAGATGCCTAATTTCGAAAAATGAGACTTTCTACTGTTGATCTGGCAAATTTAGTCATTCCTCACTGTGAAATGGAACTTTTATTTCATAGTCGTGTACATTCCTTGCCCTCTTTTGGTCAGCAGGTGTATGTAAAACGGGAAGACGAGGCAGGGTTTGGCATTTCTGGAAGCAAAAAGCGAAAGTATGCTTCTTTGTTTAAATTCCTCGAACAGGAGCAAATTCAGCAAGTTGCCCTCATCGGTGGGGGCCACTCCAATCATATCGCCTCGATTTTACAATTGCTCAATGAACGGCGGATCAATCCCTTCCTTTTCCTCAAAAAGAATAACCATAAGACTTTGGGGGGAAATAGCCTCTTGATCGGACTGCTCAGCAAGGCCAAGCAGATTTTCCAGCTAGGGCAGGAAGACTGGCCGACGGTCATGTTGTATGCAGAGGAGTTTGCTGCACAAATGGACACCCAGACAATGGTCATTCCAGAAGGCGGGAGTTGTAGGGAATCGCTGGCAGGGGCATGTACCTTGATGTTGGATATTTGTAAAAATGAGTCTGACCAAAATCTTACTTTTGACCACATCTGGATAGATTCAGGAACTGGATTTACGGCGGCAGTATTGTGCTTAATGAATGAACTGTTGGGGCGTAAGACACAGATTCATGTGGTGTTGACAGCAGGTGATCCCGATTTTTTTGAACAAAAGCTTCATGAAGTGGGAGCCTGGTGGGAGGAATTGACCCAAATACCTTTGCCAAATGGCTTTATTCGCCTGCCTGCCCTTTATCCCCCAGCTACCGCACGATCCTTTGGCAGTGTCAATCAGCAGGTCTTGAAGACGGTGAGAGAATTGGCTGTGACTGAAGGGTTGCTGGTGGACCCTGTTTATACAGCGAAGCTATTTTATACAGCCAAGACGCATATTGCGGCAGAGAAGGCAATTGGTAACACCCTGATCGTGCATACAGGCGGCGGGACAGGGCTGATGGGCTTTGGAGAAAAGTTGGGGGAAATGATGAATTTTTCTATAGAAAAACCCTCCCAAGAAAGCTCTTGAGAGGGTTTTATGAATTAATCAAACAAATGATCAATCAATAGTTTATCATCTATTTATAACGCAATTCGCTCTTCCTTATAGAGGACTACGTCCGCGTCATTCATGACTGCTTCTTCGATAGCAGGTACGTCTTCGACGATTTCGATTTGATTTTGAGGAACAACCTCCAATTGACCATGGGCATCACCATGTGCTGGCCCTCCTACACGGATGTGAGGCGCGATGATCAATGCGACAATAGACGTCAATTTGATCAAGATATTCATAGAAGGACCAGAAGTATCCTTGAAAGGGTCTCCTACGGTGTCACCTGTTACAGATGCTTTGTGAGGCTCAGAACCTTTATAATACATTTCACCTTCAATCTCTACGCCTGTTTCAAAAGACTTCTTGGCATTGTCCCACGCACCACCTGCATTGTTTTGGAAGATTCCCATGAGGACACCAGAAACAGTGATACCTGCGAGCATGCCACCCAATACCTCAGGGCCAAAGAGGAAACCAACTACAACTGGAGAAATCAAAGCAATCGCACCAGGAGCAATCATCTGACGGATAGAGGCTTTGGTAGAAATATCTACACATTTTTCATATTCTGGCTCGGCTTTGCCTTCCATGATGCCAGGAATCTCTTTGAATTGGCGGCGAACTTCGTTCACCATTTCCATGGCAGCGCTGCCTACCGCTGAGATCGCGAGGGATGAGAAAATGAATGGAATCATTCCCCCTACAAATAGCCCAGCCAATACGTCTGCTTTGTATATATCAATGTGCTGATTGTCAGGCATTGCTACGCCTACAAAGGCTGCGAACAGTGCCAGCGCAGTCAAGGCTGCAGAAGCAATGGCAAAGCCTTTACCTGAAGCTGCTGTGGTGTTACCTACAGCGTCGAGGTTATCGGTACGTCCACGTACTTCCTTCGGAAGGCCGCTCATTTCGGCGATACCACCAGCATTATCCGCAATCGGGCCAAAGGCGTCAATCGCCAACTGCATTGCAGTGGTGGCCATCATACCTGCGGCAGTGATCGCTACCCCATAAAGCCCTGCAAGGCTATAAGAGATAAAGATACCAGCACCGAGCGTCAAGATTGGAATAACCGTAGATTCCATGCCTACTGCCAATCCACCAATGATATTGGTTGCGTGACCTGTAGAAGATTGTCTAATGATACGATTAACTGGGTTTTTGCCCATAGAGGTGTAAAACTCGGTCACAAGGCTCATGATGGCCCCTACTACCAATCCTAAGACAATACATAGGAAGACATCCATTCGGTTGAATTCATATCCACGAATGTCTAATTGACCTTCAGGGAAGAGATAATTTACCGCAAAATAGGAAGCAATAACCGTCAAGATTACAGAACCCCAGTTGCCCAAGTTGAGGGCTTGCATGACGCTTGAGGTTTCGCTTTTGATGCGTACAAAGAATCCACCAATGACAGAGAAGAGTAGCCCAAGTCCTGCGATGAACATGGGGAGCAAAATGGGGCTTAAGCCGCCAAAATTGTCAGCTACTGCTGTCCGAGTAGTCTCAATGCCATCAATGTTATTGATGATGACTTCCCGTCCTAGTACCATGGTTGCGAGGATAGTAGCTACATAAGAGCCAAACAGGTCAGCACCCATTCCTGCTACGTCACCTACGTTATCACCGACGTTGTCGGCGATGGTAGCAGGGTTACGTGGGTCATCCTCAGGGATACCTGCTTCTACTTTTCCTACCAGGTCAGCTCCGACGTCAGCCGCTTTGGTATAAATACCGCCACCGACACGGGCAAACAAGGCGATAGACTCAGCACCAAGGGAGAATCCTGCCAGGACTTCCAATGCTTTTTCCATTGGAAACCCAATGACATCTCCTGTAGCGCTCACATACATTTGGTAAAAAACGATGAACAGGCCACCCAATCCTAGCACTGCAAGACCTGCAACACCAAGGCCCATGACCATTCCACCACGGAAAGACACATTGAGGGCATTAGAAAGACTTGTACGAGCAGCTTGTGTGGTACGTACATTCGCCTTGGTGGCGATGGTCATACCGATATATCCTGCAAGGGCAGAAAGGAATGCACCCAACAAGAAAGACAAGGCGATTACAGGGCTGGAAGTTTCGACACTGCTCCCTAAGTAAGCAAGCAATGCGGCAGCAATAGCTGCAAAAATTCCCAACACCTTCCACTCAGCCTTCAAAAAAGCAAGTGCTCCTGCTGCGATGTAATTGGCAAGTTTTTTCATTTGGTCCTCTCCAGCATCCTGGCGGGATACCCAGGCTGCGTGATAGCCCATTACGGCAAGACCGATTACACCTAATAAAGGAATGATAAAGACAAAATTTCCCATGTATTATCTATATTTTTGGTTAAACTCGGGATTAAAATTTCAATTTCGTTAAATAAGGCTGCAAATCTATTGTATATTTCTTAAAAGAGGAAATTTTATGTGAGAAGAGACCGCTCAGGCCGAAGACGGCCTTCGCTGCGAGACCGGTCGCCCTAAAGGGCTCCCTGCGAGATCGTTCGTCGCAAGCTCCTCACTGTGAGACCGCTCGAAGAATCGCTACGAGACTAAAGGCTTGAATTCTTCTCTTTTCTCATAGCGAGCCTGAAAGGCGAGCGGTCTCGCAGTGAGTCGCGAAGCGACGAACGGTCTCGGTTCTCGCAGTGAGGGCCGTCTTCGGCCCGAACGGTCTTAAAATTCTTTATTCTTCTATTCTCCATTTTCTATGAAAAACTTTCTTTCCCTCCTGATCACTGCCCTCCTGTTCACAACCTGCGTCTCTACGCAGGAAATCGCAAATGGCGATGACAATGATGACACTGTCCAACAACTCGTCTACGACGACTTTATTTATGATAAAAACATCAAGACCGTCCAGTTTTATCGGGGGCAGTTTGAGAATGCCTATCCAGTGAAATACAAAGGCGACCCTGTGCCGCTGACCATAGAGTTTGATGAACTATTGCCAGAAGAATCCATCGAGTCAGACCTCTGGGCGGACTTTATCGCCTGTGACCATAATTGGAAGCCTACCAATGAGTTGCCCATCGCCTTCTACGAAGGATATAGCCAGCAGCGCATTCCCTATTTTATGCGGTCGCAAAACACCAAAGTGCCTTATGTGCATTATCAGTATTCCTTTCCCCAGGAGGAAAGCTTCTTTAAGATTGCGGGCAATTATATTCTGAAAATCTATCGAAATGATAGCAAAAGGGAAGCGGTGCTTACCAGGCGCTTTGTGGTAGCTGAGAAGCAGCAAGTATTTATTGCGCCTACGGGCATTTTGAATGCACGGATCGAGCGGCTCAACCTCAAGGAGCTTCGCTTTACCGTGACGCCTTCAGCTTCGCTTAATATCATCAACCCTGCCAATGACCTGGAGGTCAAGGTCTTGCAGAATTGGCGATGGGACAATGCCTTGACAGGCTTGGCGCCCAGATTTATCGGAAATGGCAAATTCGAATACCTCATCAACCTGGAGGAGCAGTTCCAAAGTGGCAACGAATTTCGATTGCACGACAATCGCTCTACGCGCTTTTTCTCCCAATCTGTCAAGCAGATAGAGGAGTACGACGACTATTATTCCGTCACCCTATTTGAAGACAAACCCCGCCTTAAAAATGAACATGGTAGCCGCCTCGACCTCAATGGCAGCTATGTCATCGATGTTCAGGAATGGCAAAACCCCGATTACGAGGCAGACTATGTCATCAACCATTTTAGGCTGGATTATAGCCCAGCCATCGAAAATGCGCGCGTTTTTGTATTCGGAGAATTGTCCATGTGGCAGCCTCAGCCCGATTTTAAAATGGATTTCAACGAAGCTTCCCAACGCTACGAAGGCGAGATCTTGCTCAAACAAGGTATTTATGACTACCAATATGTTGTCATGGACAACACGACTGGCAAGCTCGATGAGCTTCGAATTGAAGGCATGAATGTAGATTTAGAAGATTATTACACTGTGCTGGTGTATTATCGTGCACCGATAGATCGCGCTCATCGTCTGGTAGGCTACCAGACGATGAATTATTATGATGAATGATAGAATGAGGGGATGAGAGAATGAGAGAATGAGAGAATGATAGAATGAGAGAATGAGAGAATGAGAGAATGAAATGAGTAGATGAGTAAATGATAAAATGATAAAATAGGATGAGAAAGTCTCTTGTCTCATAGCGAGGGCTGAGCTTGTCGAAGCCCGAGCGATCTCGCAGTGAGTGCCGCAGGCGCGAACGGTCTGACAGTGAGGGCTTCGCCCGAACGATCTGACAGCGAGCCCGCAGGGCGAGCGGTCTCACCGCAAGAGCGTCAGCGACCCACGGAGCAGCATAGGCTGCCCATTGAACCCTTCGCCCCGCGCTACAAAGACATATACACCCTCAGGGACTTCCAGCCCCTTGTACTTGCCATCCCATGGCTCGTCTATGCGGCGCGTTTCAAATACTTTCATGCCCCAGCGGCTATAAATCTGTAGATGGTAATCCCCCATAAAGACGCCCTTTATAATGAACTCATCATTATTGCCATCATTATTGGGAGTAAAAGCATTTGGGGTAAATAATTGGGGTTCTATCGAGACACAGGCTTCATTGGAGAGGCTGAGAGTATCATTTCCTCCTAATTCATAGGCACGGATACGGTAGCAGTAGAAGCCTTGCTGTAAATCTGTATGGATGTCAGCATAACTAGTAATATCCCCACTGACAATTGCTACAGATTCAAACCGAGCATCTTCATCGTCAAATACCTCGATCTCATAGGATGCCACGCCATTTTCCCAAGTCTCATAAGGCGTCCAGGAAAGGGTGATCAGGCCACGAGTCCGCTCTGCGGTCAGGAAGATACTGGTCGCATCTCGTCCAATAGGCGTCAAGTCGCCACAACTATCTTGCACAAATGCACGATAGCGATAAGGCTGCAAAGCAACTTCCACATCGAGGTCCACATAGCTTGTGACGGAATCATCGGCATATTGCTGATAGACAAGCTTGTATCCACGGCCTGCATCTTTTTCCAAAAGCAATTTGTCCTGCTGAACAACAGACGGGGGCGTCCATTCTACTAGGATTCCCTGATTGTCCACTACTGTGGCACGTACCAGATTTAAAGGATCTTCAGGAGGGAAGTGTAAAGGAATTGACTTGCTGATATTACTCCTTGACCATTGGCCATCACTGGCACGAATCGCCTCTATGCGATAGGTGACGGCATCATAACAGAACATCTGAGAATCTACCCACTGTGTTACTGTGGGAGGAACTTTGGCAACTAGCGTAGCGGTAGCCATATTGTAACTGACGACACGGTAGATATTGTACTGTGCAATGGAGTCCCAGCCGATATATGGCGACCAGTCTACCAGTATTTGGTCCTGTTGCGGGATTGGGCTTAGCAACATGGAACAATGTGCTTTTGTACTGGCGAGTTCGGAGCTATTATTACAATAATTGACCACCTGAACCTTATAGCAGTAAGAGGAGGCTTGTGTATTTAATCCCCGGTCCGTAAAGCTCGTGGCCAGGCGATTGGTCGTCGTGTGAACTTGGGTAAAGGTTCCCGAAGCATCCTGACGGTATAAAATATAGTGGTCAAAGTCTTTGAGCGAATCGTTATATGGCCGCCAACGGATCAAAATACTTTGATCACTGACTACCGTCACATAATTGATGCTAGGGGTAGCAGGTTGGATATTGTCTACGATCTCTACCACTGCATCTTTCACGATAGTATGCATACACCCAAACACATCAGTGATGGTCAGGGTCACATTAAAAATACCACTGGTATTAAAGGCATGCTGTACTTGGGCGCCGCTACCTGTACCTCCATCTCCAAAGTCCCACTGCCAGTCGACGATGGTGGTATCAGTCATGCTTTGGTCCGTAAAGGTGATCACCAGTCCCGGGCATCCGCTGAAGAGGTCCTGACTGAAGTCGGCGACCGGGTGACTCAGGTTAATGTATTGGGGTTTCATCAAGCTATCGATACAGCCATTTCCATCCCAAACAATCAGCTGTACCCCATACTGTCCATCCTGATTATAGGTGTGAAAGGGTTGTTCCAATGTGCTGGATCCTCCATCCCCAAAATCCCATTGCCACTGAACTGCCGTAGCCGACTGACTGATAAACTGCAAATTGGCAGGCGCACATCCAAAACTGTCAGGCAGCACCGTGAAGTCAGGGCGGGGCAATGGCCAAACCGTGATCGTGGTGTCTTGATACCCTTGACAGCCAAGGCTGTCAGTGATCAGCAAGCTCACGACATAAGCCCCAGCTTGGTTATAGGTATAGGTTGCTTTTTCCAGGGTAGATGTTGCGCCTGGAACCCCAAAACCCCACAGATACTGTTGGATTGGCCCTCCAGCAGGCATAGAACGATCATCTACACTGAGGGTAAATGAAACGCAATCTGCCGTATCTGAAAGCCCGATCTGGGCATTGGGTAAATTACTAGAGGTGATGAAATTGACTTTTTCCAAAGAGTCTATACAGCCATGTATCGTCGTCACGATGAGCTTTACAGTGTAATTGCCAGGTTGGCTATAGGTATGGGTCGGTGACTGAGCATTGGATGTACTGCCATCCCCAAAGTCCCAAAACCATCCCATAATCGGTGCATTGCTGATGCTAAAATCGGTAAAACTAATCGCACCAGAGTCACATAGCTGTTGCGTATTTGCGCCGAAGTTGACGATCGGAACAGGGTGTACCACTACGCTGTCAGGGCTGGTAATCGGCAATTGACAGCCATTGCCATCGTCCAGGATGATGACGGGCTTGTATGTACCAGGGATAGTGTAGGTATGGGAAAAATTTCGGAGTAAAGGCGCCCCATTGATCAGGGTACCATCGCGCATATCGGCGATATTAGTAGTAGTATTAGAATCCTGAACCGTGAAATTGACTGTCAGGTCTGGGCATCCCTGATTGGGCTGGAAGGTGAATGAGCCTGTCGGTCCCAAGACTGTAATAGGTACGGCCAGGGTAGCACTATCTACACAGCCTGCGCCAGAAGTCGCTTTTACCGTTACTGTATAGCTGCCAGGATTGATGTAGAAATTATTGGGACTTTGCACCCCAGAAGTATTGCCATCCCCAAAGTCCCAATCCCAGGTCGGGAAGGAGTGTGGGGAATTAATCACCCCCGTAAACTGCACCAAGAGCGGCGGACAACTCGCAAAGGTCGTATCTGCCAGGAGGTCTATATCAGCATCGGCGATGGTGATCGGAACCGTATGCGTACTCATACAGTTAATGCTATCTACAATTGTCAACGACGCCTGGTATACCCCATTCATGGTATAAGAATGAACCATCCCAGGTTGAGGAGAAGTGGTCCCATCGTCCATGTCCCACAAGTAGTTGAGGGGAGATTGAGAAGTAGAAATATTGTTAAAAGTGATGGGATTATTGGTACAATTGACAGGATGAGCGACGGTGAAATTGGCATTGGGGTCACTCACATAGATATATTGCTGGCGGGTAAGCGTGGCCTGGCACCCGTGGGTATCAGTCACCGTCAGGGTCACCGTATGATTCCCCGGTGTTGTATATAGAGGGGTAGGATTCTGGGCGCCTGAAGTAGTGCCATTGCCAAAGTTCCACGCCCACGTAGCTACAGGTGAGATGGAGATGGTATTATTGAATACCATGGGCTGATAAGGAGCACATCCACTGGTGTCTGCGACCGAAAAATTGACCAGAGGCATATAGGCACTGATGGCGATAGTCGTATCTAATCGGCACCCTATATTATTAAACACAATCAATTTGGATGAATAAATGCCGGGATTGGCGAAGGTGTGTTGTGTGTTAAAATTGCTAGAAACACTTCCATCCCCAAAACTCCACAGCCAACTCGTGGCATTCACTGTACTGCCCGTGAAAGTCACAGCTAATGGCGCACAACCACTTGTGATATTGGTCGCCCCCATCAGGTCTATGAGTTGTACATTGACTACCTCAGATGCCGTATCTGAACAGCCAGTGGTATAATTATGGGTAATTAAGGTGACCGTATAGCTTCCGACATGTGTATAGGTGAAAGTAGGGGTAAACGCATTGGAGGTGTCTGCCGGATTGCCTGTACCAAAGTCCCAATGGTAGGCATCCGCACCGATTGAGGTATTGGTGAATTGCACCGTATGTGGCGTGTCACACCCCACAAAATTACCATCGAATTTTGCAATAGAAGGAAATACCCGAATCAGGCTATCCACTCGAAGGGAATCAAAACATCCTCGGTCGTGGATATACAGCGTAACATCAAAATACCCTGTGTCACTGTATTGGTGAACGGGCATGGTAGCTGGCGCAATATTTCCATCCCCAAAGCTCCAGACCGTAAAAGTAATGTTGCCCGATTTACTGGTCGAAGTACTGTTAAACTGGATATGCTCATGCCCACAAATTGCCGTATCACTTACTGTGAAGCTAGGGAATACAGAGTCTCCCACACGGACATAATCCTTTAATACAAAAGAATCTACACACCCCACGGAATTGGTAACAATAAGCTTTACCGTATAGGTGCCTATCATATTATAGTTTATGATAGGCGGGTTTTGGAGCGTAGAAGTAGTCCCATTTCCAAAATCCCAGAAGTAACTAGTAATGGGATTGTTGGAAGAACTCAAGTTGGTGAAGAGTACAGGGCGTGGCACGCAGCCTCCAATCGTATCTCCCCAAAAACTAGGCGTGAGGTGGCCAACTTTGATATACTGGGGTTTGACATGTGAAGCTTTACAACCAAAGCGATCCTCTGCATAGAGCGTGACATTATAATTACCAGGCCCTGCGTATGTATGCGTTGGATTGGGTAAATTGACTTGTCCGCCATCTCCAAAGGTCCATCGATATGTGGTCGGGTTAGCAGAAACGGTTGTATTGGTAAAGTTAACTGTATGGGGATTGTCGCAACTGAGGGTATCAGGGGTGCCAAAGTTAACCGCCGGCGGGGGGAGAATGGTCACTTGTTTGGTCGCATTTACTACACAATTATTGAACAGGGTGAGGGTTAAGGTGACCGTATGTACGCCTGGGGTGGTAAAAACAAATTGTGGATTACACTGGGTCGAAGTGCCCTGATTGGCAAAGTTCCAACTTACCCCTAGCGCATTGGTCGAACCACAAAAAAAGCGGATGGGGTCCCCCAAACAAGCAGAGTCCTTATTTGATGCTGCAGTCGCACTGACTTGACCGATATTGACCAGGTGGGTGTATGTCACTTGATCTGTACAGCCAAGGTTGTCTGTGATAAAGTGACTCACTGTGAATCTCCCTGCTGTGGTATATAAGTGGGAAGGATTGGCAGCAGTGGAGGTGCCCCCATCTCCGAAAGTCCAGGAATGTGTGGCCCCATTTTGTCCGGTAGCACTTGTAAACTGCACCCGAAGGTTGGGATTACATGCGATGACATTATTAAAGGTGAAATTGGCATTGGGGCCTTGGACCTTGATCAAAGTAGATTTATGCTCCAAGTCCGTACAACCATTGGCATCGGTGACCTGAAGGGAAACACTATAGATGCCATTGGTATTGTAATTATGAGTTGGGTTGGACCCAGTTCCTGAATTTCCATCCCCAAAGTTCCAGATATAACTAGAAAGGGCCCCCGAACCCGCTGTGCTGGTACTGGTGAAGGTGACACCACTGCCTTTACAGACGGGGCTAGCTGTATTGGTAAAAGACGCCATTGGTGGATCAAAAACAGTGATATATCCCGTCTGAGTAACTACCACAGGAGGTTGATTGGGATAAAAAACGGTGAGTGTCACATCATAAGTGCCACCCGTGGAGTAGACCCTTCCAGGGTTTTGTTGGTTGGAAGCTGCGCCTCCACCAAAGTCCCACAGGAAGCTTGAAGCACCTGGAGGGGCAGTCGCAGTGAAGTTGACAGTAAGTGGAGAGCATCCAGAGGTGGTATCTGCGGTGAAACTCACCTGTCCAAAACTTGAAAGTGATGTGAGCACTATCCCTACAAGGAATAGGAAATTATAGGAGGTTGGCTTCATAATAACTAAAGTTACAGATGAATTGCCTTAGCTATTATACCAAATGCTTCAATGGACATTTTTGCGGCGTGAAGAGACCGCTCGGGCTTTGGGCTCGCTGCGAGAAGCGGGACCGTTCGGCCTGAAGGCCTCACTGCGAGACCGCTCGGCTCGAAGACTCGCCTCGCTTCGAGACAAGAAAAGAGGCCTTGGCCTTGCCTTTAGTCTCATAGCGAGCCTGTAGGGCGAGCGGTCTCGCAGTGAGGAGCTTTGCGACGAACGGTCTCGCAGCGAGCCTGTAGGGCGAGCGGTCTTGTAGTGAGGAGCTTTGCGACGAACGGTCTCTACTCCTCTTTCTCTATCGCTTCCAGCACCTCCTCGTGGCGCTCTTTGCTGATTTCATAGAATGATAAGGCTAGCATCGATCCGAGGATCATTGCAGCAGGAATGAGGGTCGGCAGCATTCGGATCCCTTCGATAGTGAGCCCTGATTGAATCTGAGGCTCCAGGTCTCCAAATAGATTTTCTACAGGAGGTCTATAGGCAAATAGGGCAAGTCCCCATCCTGCCATGGCTTGGCCAAGGCCACTGCCTAGCTTAAAGAAAAAACCATAAATTCCATACAAGGTGCCTTCTACTCGAACTCCTGTACGCCATTCCCCAAAATCTACTGTATCACCGAGCATAGCCCATCCTGCAAAAGCAGAACTTCCGCCTCCTATTCCCAGGACGGCAAGAGAGACAAATACAAGTGGCAGATTGTCGGCTGGCGCAAAATATAGTGAAATCAATCCCGTGACATAAATCACAGCACCCAGTAGATATACATTGCGTTTCCCGATCTTATGGGCCACCAAGACCCAGGCGATGATTGACAATGCTGCAACCCCAAATACCGTGAGAAGGCCTAAGCCTTGCAAATCTTTTTGCTCAAGATGGTATTGGAAGAAATAGGGAACCATAGCACTCAATAGGCTGAGGCCAGCAAAGTTGAAGACAAAGCAGATGGTGAGTGAAATAAAAGGATGGTTTTTTCGAACTAAGAAAAGGGCCTTTTTTAGGCTAATTTTTTCCCGAATGACGGCCACTTGCTCCCTAATGCTGTTATAACAGATAAATATTATCCCCGCAACGATCACCCCATATATGATGGATGTAATGAAATAACCATTTTCACCCCCTCCAAAATGGGACACCATTTTCTCTGTGATGCCTGCAGCGATCATTCCGCCAATAATACCGATACCCATTCGGTAACCAGCTAGCTTTGATCGTTCTTCATAGTCACTCGTAAGCGCGGCATTGAGGGTGCCATAGGGGACGTTTCCGAGGGTAAATGCTGCGCTAAAGAGGAAATAAGTGATCGTGGCATAGGCCAATTTGCCAGAAGGTCCCAAATCCGGGACATAGAATAATAAAATGAGGCTCATCCCTAGCGGAACAGCTCCATAGAGCAAAAATGGTCGATAATGCCCTCTTTTGGAACGAAACTGATCCGCAATCCATCCCATAACTGGGTCATTCACAGCATCCCATACTCGCCCAAAGAAGAAGATAGTACCTACTGCTCCAGCAGAAATCCCAAAAACGTCAGTGTAGAATTTAAGTAAATAGACATTGGTGAGGGTAAAGGCTAGATTGAAGCCAAAATCACCTATCCCATAACCGATAAAATTTCGAACAGAAAGTTTTGATGCCGTCATATAAGATTGGGTATTCGAAAATTAATTCAGGGAAAACATCATGCCAGAATACAAATAATGAGTAATCAATCATTTATTCTCTGGCTAGGATAGGGTAGTAGGCGGTAGGCAAATATACATATTTATTGTTTTGGGCTTTGTATGATAAGTAAAATTGCCAAAAAAAGCGGAAGGAGAGGCATTCGGTAACGCACAAGAGAACCAAAATTGCCACTAAATAGCCCTAGCGCAAATGCCAAAATCAGGCAAAATGTGAGGAGAAAAAGGGCTACGGGCGACTGCCTGAGTTGATGGAAACTGGGAAGGATTCCCCGTTTGTATACCGTCCAGCCCATGAACCCCATGAGTAGCAGGCTCTCCAAGCCACTGGCCAGTGTGAGCAGGCTACTCCATTCCCATGGAAATGGCCTGAATAGGCATAAACCGATCAGGTGTGGGGCTGCCCCGATCATGCCCAACCAGCCCAAGATCCCTCCCGGCAATTCATAGGTCGAGCGAGAAACTTGTGGGGACCCCACGCTTTGGTGCCATTCATAATAGCCCATGACTGAAGCTGGTAGCCCATTAAAATAAGCCATTACCCCTAACACTACTCCCAACCCTCCCAGGTAGATCAAGCGGCGATATTTCACCGAAGCTACCTGCTTTACCCCCAATAAAAACAACCATAGCAGCACAGCGGGTAGGAGGGCTTGTAAGACAAATATTCGAATGATTCCGAGAAAATAGGCTGCTATGAAGATTTGAAGGCCCATTTTCCAGGCTTGTTCTTGAAATAGCAGGAGGCGAATCAAGGCACTTAATAGGTAATATAAGGCAGCCAATGCCAATGCATCTTTCATGATCCCACCGCCCCAGAAGAGAAGGGAAGGGAGGAATAATAAAAATAGGGCGTGTAAGCGCGGTGCTTTGGAAGCCCCATTTATCCTAATTACTGCCCGAAAGAAGGCCCAGCACCCCAAAAAACTCACTCCCCCAAAGCAGCAACTGATGGCCCAAAAGCTATTAGCAGTAAGGAGAGAAAAAAGGGTGCCTACCTTGATAACCACCAAAGAGGCTCGCTGGGTGAAGTAGATATGATTGGGTAAAATGCTGTCTCCTGGTGCTGCCAGTAGCATGTCAATCCCATGGGAAGGGTGCTGGAGGAGCTGCTCCCATACCAGGCTAATGCAGGTGTAGTAGGAAAACGTATCCCCTTTGCCCAATACAAAATAATGTACCAATCCAAAAAATATACTGCCTGCAAGGTGAGCCCCCAAAGCAGGTAAGAAGTAGGAGCCATAGCCGCTTCCTGTCAATTTTTTTCGTTGATAAAATCGACCCATTATCAGGAGTACCATCAGCGTAATTCCCGCGCTTAAGAGACTTGCGAAACCGAATAGATGGCTAGGAGGCATGGCGCGAAGATAAAAGGAAATTGTGATGAAAAACTGTAATTTGGTGGATTGATGGGTATGGATTGACTTCCGTAATGAGGTTCATCAAGGACTTTCAAGACGAACAAGCCACGGATTAAACAGTGTAAATTAAACTTCTTGCCTTTACAACAAAGTTGTCATTTCGACCAAAGGGAGAAATCTAACGATGTGGATTAGTATGCTAGTGGTAGCCAGAGTGTGTAGCCAAAACAAAAGGGCGTTTTAGATTTCTCCTCCCTCCGCAAAGCCTACGGTCGTCGAAATGACAGCAACGCTGTTATGACAAAAAAACTTTGTTTACAATATATTACACGGATAAATACTAACAATTTGATATGCGCATTACCTTGACGATTTCCCTCATTATTCTCCTATTTTCTCCTCATAGTTTGACAGCGCAAGACTCCCTCAATATGCGTTTATTGTACAACTGGCAAGACACCACCTTGCCTGCTGCGCCTATCATTCGAAATATCTACAATGAAGTGTGGGGATGGCATGATCCCGTCAAAAATCGCGAGTACGCTATAATTGGCTCCACCAATGGTACCCATTTTATTGACGTGACAGACCATAATGATATGAAGGAAGTGGCTTATGTCGCTGGCAATACCTTCAAGGTGGTTCATCGGGATTACAAAAATAAAGACAATTACCTGTTTGCTGTTTCCGATGAAAAGGATGGCACCTTGCAAGTAATAGATATGGCGTTTTTGCCAGATAGTGTGTCCGTGGTATATGATAGCGGGGTGTTTTTTGAAAAATCTCATAATATTTGGGTTGATGGGGATCGATTATATGCGTGTATTCCCCGACCTGCCTGGTCGCCTCTTGTCAATGGCTTGGCTATTTATGACATCAGCGATCCTGCAGCTCCGAGTGTTCTTCAGGAATATGAATCTATCTCTTGGCCTTGGGGAAATATCCACGACTTATATGTGCGAAATGACACTGCCTACCTCAACGCAGAGGAGCGTGGCCTTTTTGTGGTGGATTTTTCTGACCCTGCCATGCCAGCTATCCTCACCAACCTAAGTATTTATCCCTTCCAAGGGTATAACCATAGTGGCTGGCTCAGTGAAGGTGGGAATCATTATATCATGGCAGATGAGACACATGGGATGCCTCTTAAGCTGCTGGAAGTGAGTGACTTAGGTAATATTGAAGTCGAGAGTTACCTCTTTCCAGAAATGACTTTTCCCATTCAAGACACCAACGCTATTGCTCATAATCCCCTATTCAAGGACAATTATGTCTTTTCCTCCTATTATTATGATGGGGTGTATGTATTTGATGTGAGTGATCCCTCCGTGCCTACCATCGCAGGGTTTTACGATACCTACCCTGACACCAACGCGGGTCAATACCATGGAAACTGGGGTGTATACCCCTTCCTGCCTAGCGGCCTGATCTTGGCCTCTGATATGCAAACAGGCCTCTATGTCCTGGAATTTACCCCCCCCGGTACAAGTATAGATAATCTGTTAGAACAAATTAGTCTTTCTATTTTCCCGAATCCCGCTACCGATGAGATTCACCTCTGGTCTTCTATGCCATTGACAAATCCTCAACTGATTTTGACAGATATGCTAGGGCGTACAGTGTGTTCAAAGCACCTTGCAGGAAGATATGAACGGATGGGATGGGAATGGTCCGTGAAGCCTCAGCCTGGCGTATATATCTTGCAAGTTTTGCAAGATGATAGGGTAGTGGAGGCGGGGAAGATAATGATAGAATGAGGGAATGAGAGAAGGAAATGAGTAGATGATGAAATGAGTAAATGATAAAATGGCAAGAAGAAGCCTTATTTTATCATTTACTCATTTATTCATTTTCTCATTCTCTTAATTCCTCAACCGCGCTGTGAGCGAGTTTTGCAATTCGCGCAGCTTGTCTGTCGCGGCAGGAAATCCTTTTGTCGCTGCGATATTGAGCGATTGCTTAGCGGTGACGGAGTCTACTTTATTTTTATTTTGGAGCAATAGAGATGCGTAGAGGTAATGTCCCCCTGCATAGCCCTGAAGGGCTGATTCTTTGGCGAGTGCCATGGCTAGGGGATCATCCTGGATGACGCCTTCGCCTGTATGACACAGGTATGCCAGCATATAATTGGCTTCGCCATCACGGGCTTTATTGGCTGCTGTTAGGTATTCAGCAGCTTTTTGGGCTTCATACAGAGAGCCTGTTTTACGTGATTTTTCGAAAAGGGCTTTGCCTTTTTCGAGTGCTTTGAGTTCCTCTGGCGTGCCCGTTGGAGGGGCTGGTTGGCTATCATCCATGCCGCGTGTTCTGGCGACAGGATTGGTGCTGGCCCCGGTACGTTCTGCCAAGAAACTGCCTCTTGGCTTCTTCGCTGTGGAGGGGGAGGTATTGGCAGCAGGCTGCTGTGTCGTACGTGCAGTTTGCGGAGTTGAACTTCCTCCAGCTGTAGTGGTAGCAGGCGCTTGTGGGGTAATAGGCGCAGCTTCTTCTGCTGTATTATTGGTTGCTAATTCTTTGAGGTCGCCGACGGCTTCGCCTACATCCCCAGCTGCGGGCTGGGTCGCAGGCGTCAAGCTACGAGCTTGCGTGTCAGAATCATCTCCTTCAGCGTTACCTTCTTCTGCTGGCGACAATGCCCGTGCGGTGCTGGCATCGGCGATGGCCCCAGCATTTTGACAGCCGTCAAGTGAGGTACCTAAGCCCGTCTTAAGGGCATCAGTAAGGGCGTTTTGTGACGCTAGTTGATCGGCGATGCGTTGGGCTTCACTGTAATAAAGGCCTGCTTCTTCGGGGTTCTGGTCTGCACACCTTTGGGAGATCTTAGCTACCAATTGTGGCAAAGCATCCGTTGCCTTGAAAGTTGCGAGCGCATTATTACACTCATCGAGTTTTTTGTCAATATCAGCCATCTCTTCATCTGACGCTACATCACGGTACCCATTCTTCGCGTCTAGGTAATACTGCTTGGCTCTCCAGATATCTGGATAGGACTTTGTCCCCTCATGATGTGCGGCCTTATTTAAGAGACCGTTCAGTTCACCTCTTTTACCTTTGATCGCCGCTGCCCTGGCAGCACTTGCTTGTTGTTTGCGTTGTAAGTCTTTATCGGCAGCCATGGCGGCGCTGTCTGCATACAGCATCGCGCGATCCCACTGATCATCGTCTAAACTTTGCTTAGAAAAAGTCATGTAATTGTCATACTGACTCACGCCACTATTGGGGCGGTTCAAAATCCAGACAATAGCGATCACTGCCAATAGCAGCACTACGACCATAGCCACAGGCAATAAGATATTGGCTGTGGACTCATCAGATGCAGGAGGTGTCGCAGCTTTTTGCGGTTCTTTGGCAGGCTCTTTAGGCGGGTCTTCGTCAGGAATGTTTTGCTGACGTACCTTGGCATATTGGTCGAGGATGGTGCCAGCCTTGGCAGCTTCCTTTACAGGCTCAGCCTTAGTTTTAAAGGAATCCAAGACCGTGGCCTTCTCTGTTGTAGGCGGTTCTTCAGAAGTGACAGCAGGTTGAGGCTCATCTTCCAGGCTGATCTTCTCTACGGGGGGTTCTGCCACGTCATCTACCAAAATAATGTCTTCTTCCTCATCATCGAGGTCAAAAATAGGCGTGACGCCTGCCCGATCAACAGTCCCTAATTCGATTAGGTAACAAGAAAAATTGTCTGAGCTGATGCCTTTGCACAAGGAGAAAATCTCCTGACGGATGCCTTCAGCTGATAGTTCGCTGCTAAATAGCGTCGTCAGTTCGGTATCGTTCACTTCTTCCAGAACTCCGTCTGTGCAGAGGAAAAAGAAGTCGTTTTTGTTCAATTCCTCTACAGGGATAAAGTGAATATCGAGGTCTGTAGGTTCTTCTGTACCTTTTATCGTTCTGAGGATGACATTGCGTTGCGGATGTTCTCTCGCTTCTTCATCGGTGAGTTCTCCTTGAGAAAGGAGTTCATTGACGACGCTGTGGTCACGCGTTTTGAATAGCTGCTCGCCATTGCGATAGTGGTAGACGCGGCTATTGCCGATCCAGGCCATGGTCGCGCCGTAGTCGTCGATGTATAGCAGGGACAAGGTAGTGCCCATACCGCGGCTTTCAGGGTGGGCTTGAATGTAGTTGGAAAATGCTTCTTCCACCCGCAGCAGCGCAGCGCTGAGGTAGCCATAGGTCACTTGACCATTTGGCGGAAAAGTGGCAAAGTACTTGGCAAACTGTGCGACAGCCAACTGGGCTGCGACGTCACCTTTGCGGTCGCCGCCTATGCCGTCACATACCATGTATAAGCCTTCTATATTGGGAATGGCCCCGGTCATTTCTTGGTCTACCTGGGCGCCGTCAAGGATGGGATAAATGAAATCTTCATTTTTGAACCTGCCGCCTTTCTCATGCAGGGCAGTGCTTTGCTGAATGGATACCTTCATACAAGTTTTTGAATTTGGGGTTTTGGCTGTAGCCGTTGGGTGCCTTGGTTATTTTTTATCAATAATTATACGCATCCTAAATATACCTTAAAAATTGAACTTTTTTTCGAAAACCCCAAACATTTTGCTGATTTTCATTGCAATTCGCTGGTATTTTTAGCATTCATCAAAAATTGAACAAGGCAGACCTTATTTTCATTATTACCAAAAAGATGACTACTCCGACAAAATAGGCGATAGTGGCATGGCCAAAACCCCCACCAAAGGAAATGGTAAAGGAGGAAAAAAAGAATGGACCAATGAAGGCGAATACGAGTTCAAGTAGCCGATTTTTGAAGCGATACTTTTGTAAGGAGTCCCAAAGTTCGAAATAGAAAGTTTTAAAAACATCAAAATAATCAGGTAAAGAATCGATACATTTGGTCAGTTTATTACTAGTAAAATGCCTGATTTCCCTGAATTGATATTTCCTATATCCATCCTCCCCAAGAGTAGAATTTTTTTGTTTAAAATCTTCAAGTTCTGCCTTTAAGTAAAGAAAGGTTTGTTCGTAACAGACAGGTGCCCAATTCGGAGGAATAAACAATGCCAATTCGCACATTGACTTAACGAGCCTATGCTTTTGTTGTTGAATTCCCCAGAGTAATGCCTTTTGATACCTCGGCGCAAAATAAGGCATAACAAATTTGACAAAATCAGCTTCCTCAAAAGGAAGGTGAGCATTTTTATCGAAAAAAAAGGCTGTATCTCCCTTCAAAAGAAAGGCTTCCAAAGCAGGCGAGGCATGGATACGGTGGTAGTGTGAATAAACGGCTTTATCTCCTAGTTGCTCCAGTCCCTTGAGGATGCTATCCTTATCCCATTCTTGCCCATTCACCATCAAGGTGACAGCCTGTTGTAACTCCAATTCGGCCAAAATCACTTTTCTAGCCTGCTTGATTTGTTCAGGCGAAAGGCCGTCCGACCATTCAGGGAGAAATTCAGAAAGGAGCGATATGGGGTTGAGGAAATGCAAGATTGGAGAATATTGAACAAGAAATTATGATTTAGGAAGTAAAGGGTTCATTTTAAATCTTTGTCCTCCAAGCAATGAAAAATCAGTAGAAAATTAGGAAAATGTTTGGCTTCTTCTTCATTTTGCGCTAATCAGATTTAGATGAAGCTATCAGAAGTCTAGATAATAACCACGCAATCAATAATCAATCAATAATTACATGATTTCATCATACCAAAAAGTAGCCGTAATCGGCGCAGGAACCATGGGAAACGGCATTGCCCATGTATTTGCCATGAAAGGATATGACGTCACCTTGGTGGACGTAGCCCCAGCCGCGCTTGAGCGCGCACTCGCGACCATCGATAAAAACCTGGGCCGTATGGTCAGCAAAGAGCGAATCACAGAGGCTGACAAAGCCGCTACGCTGGGACGGATCACGACGTCTTCGGACCTGGCGACCGCCGTAGCGGATCGCAACCTCGTCGTAGAAGCCGCCACAGAGCGCTTCGAATTGAAAAGCCAGATCTTTCAGCAGATGGATGCCCACGCACCAGCAGATGCTGTCCTGGCCACCAATACTTCTTCCATCTCCATCACCCGCCTAGCTGCCGTCACCAAGCGCAGCGCCAAAGTGATCGGCATGCACTTCTTCAACCCCGTGCCCGTCATGAAGCTTGTCGAAGTCATCAACGGTTATGACACCGACAAGGCTGTCACCGAAGCCGTTATGGATCTCTCCAAAGACCTTGGCAAAGTGCCCGTCTCCGTCAATGACTTCCCAGGCTTTGTCTCCAACCGTGTATTGATGCCGATGATCAATGAGGCGATCTATACCCTGTATGAAGGCGTAGCGGGTGTCGAAGAGATCGACACGGTGATGAAATTGGGCATGGCCCATCCGATGGGGCCGCTGCGCCTGGCCGATTTTATCGGGCTGGACGTATGTCTTGCGATCATGGAGGTCCTCCACGAAGGATTTGGCAACCCCAAGTATGCGCCGTGCCCGCTGCTGCGGCAGATGGTGGCCGCAGGGCATCTGGGAGATAAGACGGGGAAAGGATTTTATTGAGACCGCTCGGGGCCTAAGAAGGCCCCTCGCTGCGGGACCGTTCGCTGACGCTCACTGCGAGATCGTTCGTCGCGAAGCTCCTCACTGCGAGATCGCTCGAAGACTCGCTGCGAGACAAGAAAAAGTGCCTTTAGTCTCACAGTGAGGCGAGTCTTCGAGCCGAGCGGTCTCGCAGTGAGTACCGAAGGTGCGAACGATCTCGCCTCTCGCAGCGAACCCGAAGGGTGAGCGGTCTCCCCGCTTCACTTTTCCATAATTAGCTGTATATTTGTAATAAGATAAAACAGGTCAATTTATTTCCCAATATCCTTATTCCCAAGCACCTAAAACTCAGAACACAAAACCTAAAACTTCTTCCATATGAAGGCCAACATTCTCTTAACCGCCATCCTCCTCAGCTTCTTTTCTGTTGCTATCGCACAGCAGGCTCCTACCAAGATCAAATTTGACAAAATCACCCATGATTTTGGGAAGCTCAAAAAAGGCGCGCCCGCCGAGCATACTTTTATTTTTACCAATGAAGATGGCGCACCTGTCAGCTTGCAGCATGTCAAGGCCTCTTGTGGCTGTACAACGCCCAACTGGACCAAAGAACCTGTTGAGCCAGGCGCTCAAGGCGAGATCAAGGTTAAATACAATTCTAACCGTGTAGGTCGATTCACCAAGTCAATCACCGTAAGATATGACTCCGTAGAGCGCCCCATCGTGCTATACATTCGGGGAGAAGTGGAAACGCCAGCCCCTAGTGCAGATGCCATTTATACCATCCCACAAGGAGGCCTCTCCTTCGACAAAGTGGTGAACAATTTTGGGACGATGGATTCGGATAAAGAATCTGTGGTAGAATTTAAGGTGAGAAACAGTAGCCCACATCAAATTTCATTTACAGATATAGAAGCCCCTGAGTACTTCAATGTAGAGACGGGTGCCGTATCACTCACCCCTGGTCAAAACACCATTGTCAAGGTGGTGGTAAAAGGCGCATCATTTGAGCGCTCACAGCATGTCAGTGACAAGGTAGTCCTAGTGACAGATGACGCCCAAGGCGCCAAAAAAGAACTCACCATCACAGGCCGTGTGCAGAAAGTCTACAGCCAAGCGGAGCTGGATGCCATGCCGAACATCGAATTTGAAGCGACGGAGTACAAAGGCGAAAGCGTGATTGAAGGCGAAAAGCTTTCCTTTACCTATAAATTCAAAAATACAGGCGGATCTGACCTAGAAATCCTTTCTGTCAAGGCGTCTTGCGGCTGTACAGCCACTTCGCCTAAAGACAAGGTGGTCCCTGCCGGTGGCGAGTCTGAGATCGTAGCTACGTTCAACAGCCGTGGCCGTGTCGGCAAGCAGCACAAGACCATCACTGTCCGCACCAACGATCCCGACCAAAGCAATATCATCCTCCACCTCGAAGCCGAAGTGATCCGCGATCCCTTCAGCGCCGACGATATGGGCCCAACGGCCAATCCGTTTGGAGGACAATAGAAGAAACGTTTAGCGTTTTGAGTTTTGAGTTTGAAGTTGAGAACCCAAAACGCTAAACCCAAAACTTAAAACGTTTTTTTCCGTTTAACTGACTCGATCTTTCACATGGGGACGACATGGCATCGACGGGTTTGTCGGGCCAGCGTATAAGCATGCAGTGGGTTGTAGACTGACCACTTAAATCCTATCTACAAACAATAACTGGCAATACTTCTTTTGCTCTGGCTGCGTAACCAGGTTACACAGATCAGACGTCTCTCGGTAACTCCTGATCGCTTTGTTATCGAATATGGGACGCTTCACCCCTAGTGATCTGCTTCGAAGGACCGTTACGACCGACGACTAAGACACAGTAACACCTTCAGGTGATCTCCCCTGTCGCTCGGGGACCTCCTGAAAATAAAGAGTGACTAAGCATGTAGAAGGCGCTGAGTTTGCTTGCTCCGGACGCGGGTTCGATTCCCGCCGTCTCCACAAAAAACTTCGCCCTAGAAAATGAAGCATTTTCTAGGGCGAAGTTTTTTTTTGTGTAATGTATAATTTCTCAGTTGTTCTCCAATCGCCGATTGCCACTTTGGAGTAGGTTGCCATATCAAGTCTCAAAAGGTCAAGCTCGCAGAAGAACTCCAGAAGACCGAGCCTTATATCAAGGTTCAGGAGCTGAAGCATGAGGAGCACATCGTCTCCTCCAAGCTTAGTCGCGCTGTCATCGAGGTGATCAAAGGGCCGTTGAGGTTGTTTGAGGAGCAGTGGTGGTGTCTGAAACCGCCCCACCAGAAATCGCCCGTTCTCTTGATTGAGGGCGGGCGATTGTAGGATTTAATTTCCCTAAATAACCAGATTGATTATTTAGTGAGCACTCCCTTATTCATCATCTGGTATTAAGCTATGCTGATTATTAACTTTTTTCATTATATTAACTCGACTTTTGCATTAGGTTCTAAGGTACTGAAAATGAGGGATTAAACCTCTGGTTCTTTGAAAGATGGAATAAGATATTGCTTGGGAGGCTTATGAGCCACCCACGCCATGGAGAAAGCTAGA
>JAUIKF010000089.1 GCA_030430575.1 Bacteroidia bacterium
CATAGGGGGACGCTAATCCCGAAATCATTTGCAAAATAGTACAAACATAGACCCTTTCGACAACATGACAGGACAAAAGTGAGATAATATTGGCAACTTTGAGAGTTTATGAATTATTCAGGTTAGAACATAAAACCTAGAACCGGTTTTCCCCTGCTTGCCATTCCGTGACCTTTTTGCGATTTTTGGAGAGATGCAGATAAATCATTTTTTCACGCAAAATCACATGCAACAAGCAATTACCGCTTTTATCCTGGGTGCGATACTCCTGGTAGGAGGATGTTCAGTACCCGTCACAGACCCTGCAATGGATTCGACTGAAGGCAGGAAGGCCCATTTCAATGGAAGAGAAATAGACTTAGGGCCTTATGTAGAAGGCTTCCCATATTCCAGTTTTCATCCGTATTACGACGCTGAGAAGCTTTTTTACATGAAAAGCGGAGAGATTACCGAACTGCTGGAATTGCCGCTGACGGGCCAGCCTGATCTGCGAAATGGCAAGCCGATTTCTACCATAGACTTCTCCACCCGTAACGTCTGGAACATATCATATAATGATGCTGACAAGCATCTTTACTGGACGGGAGACGAGCGAAATGACGAGGTCATCAACCTCACCCGCCTTGATCCCGAGACGGGAACCGTCGAAAAGCTCACTGATGTACCCTACATCTTTGGGTGGAAATGGAATGAGGCCAAGGACAAGGCTGCCTATATTGCTCGCTTGGGTGATAAGGCGAATCGCCTCGGCGAGGTGCGTCTGCTCGACCTGAAGACGGGTGAGGAACAAGCCATTATCCAGGACAAAGCAGATATGCGTTTCACTTGGGGGGCACCAAGCTGGCAGCCTGAAGGCAAAGGTGTAGTGATCAATGCGCTTCGCGATGCAGACCGTTCTTATGGGAACTTGGTCTATGTCGATTTTGAAAAAGGAACAAGCACCCTCCTTACTGACCCTTCTAAGCGCAGAAGCTTTCCCTATACTTATCCCGAATGGCTAGATGAAAATACCTTCCTGTATTTCTCCAATGAAAGTGGCTATAACAATGTCTACTATTATGACTTGTTGGACAAAAAAACGGGGCCGATCACGGAATTCACCCAAGATGTAGGGGAAATAGAGTTATTAACCATTGAAGGGGAACAATATCTGTTTGTGGTCACTAGCAGCTTTATCCAAAACGAATTCTACCTCATCGACCTCGAAACGGGCAAGCCCATCCTTCAAAAATCTGTTGAGTTTGGCGTTGGGATCATGGATCTCAAAGACAATAAAATGATGGTATCTATCAGCTCAAATGCCGCCATGTTTCGCATAGATGAACTGACGGTGACCTTGGATACCTTTGCGTTCCAACCCCTCATTGACGTCCCAGAAGACCTCAAAAAAAGGGTGTACCACGCCGTTCCATCTCGGATTACCTTTCCCACTTTTGATACCGATCCCGCAACGGGAGAGGCTCGACAGCTACATGCGTATTTGTATACCCCCAAAAATCCCCTCCCCAAAGACCAGCAAATGGTCATGATTCAGTCATTTTATGGCGGGGGCAATTCATTTAGCACCCGTACACAAATCCTTGCCGAGGCTGGTATTCACGTCCTTAGTCCTTCTCCACGAGGAAGTAGGGGATTTGGGCAGGAGTTCGCTGCGCTGAATGACAAGGACCTGGGCGGAGACGAGATCGTGGACGTGATCTATGCGGCGCGGTATATTTCGGAGAAATTGGGGATTCCCCCTTCGCGGGTTGGCGTATATGGCGGCAGCCACGGCGGCTACGCAACGATGCGTTCGCTTACCTTCCCGCCAGAAACGAATGGGCGAAACGAAAGCTTCGACTGGGGATTTGGCGTCAGCCATGCGGGTTTCAGCGACATTATCCATTTCTACGAAAACTGCAACATCCCCGACTGGGTGACCTTAGAAGCAGGCGACCCCAAAACGGAAGCAGACAAGCTACGCGACCGTTCCCCTCTGTATCATGCCGACAAGATGAAAGGCAAGCTCCTGCTCACTCATGGCACCAATGACAACCGCGTGCCCATCGCAGGCAGTCGCATGATGGCCGACAGCCTCAAGAAGTACGGCAAGGACGTGACTTTGGTCGAGTTCGAAGGCCAAGGCCACGGCATCAAGGGCCTTGACAATACCGTGCGCAACTATCAGGTGTGGTTTGATTTTCTGGAGACTCTCGACAAATAACAGGTTTTCTTTCAACCTGTTATTTGTCCAAGCTACGCGTCTCGCTCTTACCCCTAATATTCACCACGGATTACACAGATTTACACGGATTAAAGAAGAAAATCTGTGGGAATGTGGGTAATCTGTGGTTTTTCTTTCCTCCATTTAAACTCTCGATAAACCGAACTTCCCCATTACTTTCTTCTAAAAAAGATAAAAAAGACCACAAGGAGTAAAATCAATCCTCCCCCAATCCACCATTTGTAAAAGGGCTTTGAGAGCGGCTCATCCTCCCCCGTCAGGACAAAATTAGCCCAATAGTAGGGATGCACCTGGTCAGGCGGAGCGGTAGCCAAAAATTCATTTTGCGCTTGCCAAATAGCCTGAGAAGGCCGTTTGCCTTGATCTATTTGCTCATAGAAACCCGTTAGCAAATCATTGGCAGCTCGTCCATCCACTTTCCAGTGGCTAAACAGAATGCTCTGACATCCCGCATACCGAAAGGCCCGCGCCAAGCTCAAAATGCCTTCCCCGAGGGCCAATTTCCCATAGCCCGATTCACAAGCCGACAAGGTCACAAGTTGTGTGTTGAGGGAAAGGTTGTACAACTCGTATGCATGTAATTTTCCGTCCTCTGCACTGTCAGTCGATGGCCCAAATAACAAATGGGCGTACAATGCCTGTTTTTCATCGGGCATGCCATGCATGGCCAGATGAAGGATACGACTCGCTGGCGCCATTTGACGGAAAGTGGTTTCAGAAGCAGCGCCCGCTAAGTAGGCTTCGCCATCTAATTGACTGGCCACGGCCGTAGCCTGTGGCTGGTTGGTCGAAAGGCGTAGTGCTCCTTCATAAGCCGGGGCAAAAGCGCTGAGGTTTTGAGTAAAAGTGGGTTGTTGACGAAATGAGGTATGAATTAGGGTGGCAGAATAGCCATAGCTGATCTGGGTGTCTTTGAGTAAATAAGGCAAATATCGATAATCTGCATCGGGGGCTGTCTGTTTCGTCAGCAATACCCCAAAAGGCAAAAAACCCAATTTCCCGTCGGGAATGATGGTGAGTGTTTCTGGAGGATTGTCGGAATATGCTTGGGGCAAAAGGGTTGGATATAGCGCCGAAGCGTGTGTTTTGAAGGCAGATAAGCCATTGGCATCTGGGGTGTGAAGCAAAGGAAGTAAGTTTGATAAATGTGCATGAACCTCTTCTCCAAAAGGCTGCTTATGCAATTGAACTTGTTCTTTCGAAAACACAAATTGATATAAGACACTATCCCCCAAAAAATAGGCAATCAGTTGATGATCTTTGCCACGAAGGTTGGCTTGAACTTGCTCGGGTGTCACCGTCACGAGGCCGTATTTCACTTGATAATAATTCGGATACTCCTGCTCCATCTGCGCCACCAACTTGCGGAAGTCCTCCTCCAACTCAAACAGCTTTGCCCGCCACCCTTCTAACAATAAGCTATCCGTCGTCGCCTTGGCTTCAAAAATTCGTTTGCGATACGTCGCCACATCGGTCCGCAACTGATGTTCCTTTTCCAAAATCTCCGCAGGCAAGCCGCCTTCAATCTTCGCCTTGCTATCACGCAGCGCCAAGCTTAGCAAGATCGCCTTGCTCCGCTCCGAATAGGCAAAGGCCTGCGCCAGGTAGGTGTCGTCTCCCGTCTCCTGATACAACTCATAGCAGTTGCCAATGGCCCGCTCGTATATGGGCCGGAACTCTTCGGAGAAGAAGGCCCGAGACTCCGCCGAGCGCAGCTCGCGGAGGGTGCGGGAAAGCAAGGAGTCAACGCGTTTGTAGCATTCTTGGGCAAGTTTTCGGTCGGGAAGCGTGGCTCCGTTGCGTTGTAAAAGGGCTTGGGCCTTTTTGTCGAGGACGGGGATGCAGAGGATGGGGTATTGGAGAGCTTCGATTGAGGGGAAGAAATCGACGGCTTCATCGCCCGTCATGGTGGGGTGGCTTGCGGCGAGGGCGAGTTGGTAGTGTTGAAGGGCGGCGGGATGGTCTTGGAGGTGGAGGTGGGCGTCTGCGAGTTGAGTGAGCGATGTGGCTAGATCTCTATGTTTTGTGATTTTTCCATAAACCTCTTGACGCATTTCTAATGCCCTTCTAAATGCCTCTAAAGCTGTAGAATGATCACCTTTCAGGGCCAATATTTCCCCCTCAATGGTCGCAATAATTTGAGGTCGTCTAGGAGCATCAGGATTCTGAGAATCTTTAGCTTTTTCAAGAAAGAAATAAGCACTATCTAACTGATTAAGCATCAGATGGCAGCGCGCCATTTTATAATAAGCATCTACGTAGTCAGGGTATACACGCTTAAAGTCATTTTGATTTAGCACATCAATACATTTTCTCAAGTTCTCTAAAGCTAAAATTGGTTTCCCTAAATCGATGTACGTTGAGGCTTTTGTGGTGTAAGCAATGGCCATTTCACGATCAAATGGAGATAGCCATTTTTGGCGTAATTGAAGGGTATGGTCATCGTATCGAACAGCCTCTTCTAAGTCTCCCTGATACGCATATGAAGAGGCCAAATTATTATATGATTGGATAAGGAGTCTTTGGAAAAAACGCTCTTCATGGCGACTCTCGGGCACTGAATTGGTTAATTCTAATAAAGAGTTTAATCCCTCAATTGCTTTTCCAAAATTTCCTTGGAAATAATAGAGTGTTGCTTGATTCAATAATGCATAAAAGTAATAGGTATCACTCTCACCCAATAACTCCTTGGCTACTTTGGTTGCACTGGTTGAATAATTATGAGCCTTTTCAAGGAAATCATGTCGCATACAAGTAGTAGCAGACACTAAAAGGCATGTAACTACCTTTTTATTCCTTTTTTGTATTTTATATAATTTTCTGGCTTCTTCTAAAAAAAAAAGACTACTGTCTGGGTTTGAAAGGATAAACTCTCTTCCTTTAGTATAAAGTGCATCTGCTTTTAAACTATCATTAGTGTCTTGAGCTAAAACAAAATTAGTTTCTAAATACAATGACACCAGAATAAAAATGATAATTTGTGCTTGCCTCATAAAGCTAGTAGCTGAGAAAATATGCCTTTCCCTAATTATCAGGAAAGGCATAAATATACCTATAAATCATTATTCTTTAATAAAAATCTTTGTTTTCCAATTCCAATTATTGGTAGCTTTTATTATATAAGTCCCACGGCTAAGATTAGCCAAATCCATAGTAATTTCGTTTTTCCCTATCTTCCCTGTATTAACCGCTTTCTTAATCAAACTCCCATGAATATTGAAAACTTCAATTTCAAGAGGTCCTTCCTTATGTAAGTTCATATGAATCAATAATCGATTAGAGACAGGATTTGGGCCAATTTCAAAATCGATAGGAATATTTGGAACACTTTGATCTTGGCGTAACCCTGAAAAGCACATGGGTACAATACTCGAAAATGGGGGAGGGGTACAACGTGGTGTTTGCATGAAAAGCGAGGCAGCACAGTTTTTATGTCCGACAGAAGATGTTAATGCAGTAGAAACTGATACGACGTTGTCTTTAATTAAGGTCCAATTTGAAATTGGATTTGTCCCATTTTTTGTAGCGGCATAAATATCTACTACAAATGTTAGATTATTTGTTCCCTCAGGAATCAAAAAGAATACAGGAAACCCTGCCATGTGAAAGGAAGAGTATATAGGGGTTACGATATCGCTTCCTATGTTCTGAACATAAGATTGTCCTAGATATTGATGATAGACCAAATCATTTCTCAGTGGGTTGGAATTATTTCTATAAACAGTCGTATACGGGCATGCAATAAATTTATTTGAACTTTGGTCAATAAAACCTAAACTGAGGGAATCCCCTTGTTGGAAATGGTAAACATTAGCCATGTAGCCACATGAAGACAAGTTTCCGCAAAATGGAATATTTACCATGGGGAATTCTAGGTATGGCTCATAATTTGTACTAGTGGTGGAAAAAACATTGATGTTAGAAGCCAGTTCGGCTGAAAATAAAGATACTTGAACTTTAAAAGTATCATACTGACTCCATAATAGACTATTCATTAACATAATACTAATATCCTTTTTCCCCACTCCACATGAATTCCCTGAGCCTGTAGGAGAAGATAATACACCATTATTTGCAAAAATATTAGATAGCATACCTTGGGTCTTGTAATAAAAATCTCGTGTAGTCGAGATCGCAACATCATCATCTGAGCCAGGATGATTTGATTGGCAGAAAGCCAAATTCAAAGAAAATATCATCGTTATTAATAAATAAATCCTAGTAGCCTTAGTAATAATAGTTTTCATTTTGCAAATATTAAACAGTTTAAAATTCTCCCACAAACATACCCAAAACCCCCAAAACAACACGCAGTTGTTAGGTTTTTTCGGATATTATCGTTGTAGGAAGTAAGGGAAAAGAACGAGTGCCTATTTGTGACGGCTCCGGAGCCTAATTGTCACTTTGATTGATCACTCCCATTAGACGTAACCCCTTTGTCCATCTCAACAAATTTGTGAAAAAAAATCACCAACCCGTAAAATCCCGCCACACAATTTGAAATACGCTCGTTTTTTCCTTGTTTAGGCCAACGCTCAAATTCCTCAAAACTCGAAACACAAAACCCCAAACTCAAAACAATGCCTTTATGAGTTTACACTTTATCGACATTGCTATTATTGCTGCCTATCTGCTTGGAACCATCTTGATCGGTTTTTGGCTATCAAAGCGCGCTTCGAAAAACATCAATTCCTACTTCCTGGCAGGGAATAACATCCCTTGGTACTTCCTGGGCCTCTCCAATGCCTCGGGCATGTATGACATCTCTGGGACCATGTGGACGGTGGCGATCCTGTTTATTTATGGGATCAAAAGTGCCTGGATTCCGTGGTTGTGGCCTGTCTGGAACCAGATTTTCATGATGGTATTTTTGGCAATATGGCTGCGGCGTTCCAATGTGCTCACAGGGGCTGAGTGGATCAGTTTTCGGTTTGGAAAAAAGACAGGTGGCACCCTGTCCCATATCATCGTCGTGGTGTTTGCGATCATCGCTTTGATCGCCTTTATGGCGTATTTCGTGGAAGGAATCGGCAAATTTGCCGCACAGTTCTTGCCGTGGGACCTGGCTGTGGAGGCATTGGGACTCGCCAATGAAGACATGTATGCGATCATTATTATCGCCATCACGACCCTCTACACGATGAAGGGAGGCTTCTACTCGGTTGTAGGAACCGAAGTAATGCAATTTTTCATCATTACGATCGCGAGTATCGTGATCGGCATCATTGCGATGAGCAAGACGACTGGAGAACAGATCACGGCTGCTGTACCCAATGGTTGGAAGGATTTCTGGTTTGGAATGGACTTGGGAGTGGACTGGTCGGATATCTTGCCGCTGGCCAATGACAAGATCGCCTCGGACGGCTATAACGCCTTTGGCTTCCTGATCATGCTCATGATCTTCAAAGGCATCTGGGCCAGCCTCGCAGGGCCTGTGCCAGGCTTTGACATGCAGCGGGTACTGTCTACTAAGACGCCCAAAGAAGCCGCCAAAATGTTTGGCCTTACGCCCATCGTTTTGACACTTCCTCGTTATCTCATGATCGGTGGCATTTGTGTGCTGGCAGTAGTGTTTATGAAAGGGGAGGATCTCATGCGGACCGTGGTAGGCCCCGACGGGGTGGCTACCCAAGTCATCGACTTCGAAAATGTCCTGCCATTTGCCCTTAACAACTATGTCGGGGTAGGCTTTAAGGGCCTTCTCTTGGCAGGGCTGCTCGCAGCCTTCATGTCTACCTACGCCGCCTTCCTCAACGCGGGCTCTGCCTATATCGTCAACGATATTTACAAGCGTTACATCAATCCAAACGCTGAGAACAAGACCTATATCAATTTGAGTTATATCGTGACCATCGTCACCGTGATCATCGGATTGATTTTGGGCTTTATAGGAGGGAACATCCACACGATGACCGAATGGATTGTGGGATCGCTTTATGGTGGCTATACAGCTGCCAATGTCTTGAAATGGATTTGGTGGCGTTTTAATGGCTATGGCTATTTCTTTGGGATGTTGGCGGGGCTGCTAGGCGTAGTGATTGTGCCCGCTATCCTCTCCTTAGTGGGACTGGGTCATCTCAGCCCCATCGAGCAGTTTCCTTTCCTATTGCTATTTGCCCTGGCAGGCTCTTTTGTAGGGTGTCTCCTGACCCCACCTGACGAAGAGGAGGTCTTAATGGATTTCTATCGCAAAACCCGCCCTTGGGGTTTCTGGGGGCCGATCAAGGCTAAAGTCATAGCCGCCAATCCAGCCTTCAAACCTAATAAGGACCTTCCGCGCGATGCCTGGAATGTCGGCGTAGGTATTGCCTGGCAGATGTGTCTGGTGGTCATTCCTCTGTTCCTCGTACTGAGAGACTGGGTGCCGTTTTGGATCGCGACCTTGACGTTTTTGGGGACCAGTTTTGTGTTGAAGAAGACTTGGTGGGATCGATTGGAGGATTGAGGGAAAGTTCAAGCGCAAATTCAATTATAGTTTAGACTGTGTAAAAAGTCGTGTTAATGGAACCATATAAGGCATATAAGAACATAGAAGGAAACTGCCTTTTTTGATCTTATATGCCCTTAAATGTCTTATATGGTTCAAAAAGTGTCCCTCAGTCTAAACAGACAATCCATTAGGTCCTAAGCGAAGGGGACTGGCTTGTGGTAATCCGCGCCTACAATTCTGATTTATTAATATATGAGCCATCAAGTATAAGCTCACAAATCGATGATAATCAGCACTTAAGTTGAGTTTGAGCTTGTATTTGAATTTGAACTTGGTCCTTATTTCCCCAGCCACATATTCGCCTGGAACTGAATAAACGGTCGAAAGGTCGTCGTCACAGTCTCTAAGTCCTGCTGGCGATAGCTTGCCGATAGGGTGCTGAATCGCTCCACCTCTCGAAATTCAAAATCTTGAATCTGAAGCTGCCACCAGATGGAAAGTGAGATGCTTGCGGGGGCGCGTTTGATCAGGCGAAAGCCTGTGACAGGGCCTGTCTGACGGCTGCGAATATGTAGGTTGATGGGGACCAGCACATTCTCCGTATTGAGCATGGCGGTATTCTGGAATTTGCGTTGGTTGAGGTGCTTATAGCCAAAGTCGGCGAATAGGCGACTGCGTTTAAAGGGTGATTTCAGCCGATACTGGTTCTGCCATTCGGCGATAAAAATATGATTGGTATCCAGCGTCGTTTCGGTAAAAGTCTCCCAATTGATATAAGAGACATGCCATTCTTTGCGATATAGCTTGACAGTGGAACGCCATTTTTTACTAAACCGATAGTCAATATCCAATTTCGTTTCAAGGTTTCGTGTGGAGCGATCTGTTCGGTTCAGGTCGACAAAATCTTTGATATTATAGGTCACATAGATAAACTGGGAGCCGCGAATGCTGAGGTAACGCAAGGGTTCCCAACGGTAGTCAAATTCCAGACGCAGGGACTGTTGGGTATAGTTGTCCTGGCTACGTTCTTTGAATAGGAAGGCGTATTTGCGGACGTTTCCAGTGATTTTGTAGCGGGTAAAAAAGGTCCTTGACCATCGTGCTTTCCACTCTGTTCCCAAGGCATACGTGATCTCATCATGGTCATCATAATTAGACTCGCTGGGCGTGTCGTATTGGAGGTAGCGATTGCTGCCTGTGAGCACGAGTTCATGGCGCGGATCGACCTGCCAGGCCATATTGACCTCAAAAGCGTTGAGGTTGCGTAAATAGTCCTTTTGCTGTTCGCGTTCTAGCCTTTGGCCGTATTCAAGCTCACTCAGGTTGGTAGAGTTTTCCAAGTTGTATCTGCGAATGATGTATTCATATTCATAGGAAAAGAAGGCGCGAAGATTTGTCCTTCTATAAGCCAGTTTTTGGAGGGAGTAAAATTCCGTTTGGTTGAAGGCAAGGTTGTTCAACGTAGGCATTACGCCTTGGAAAGGCACATAGTCGAACTGCCGACGGCTGATCCGCATTTGATTTTCGGTCTCCCAAAAAAGACCTTCCATCAGGCGATACCGCAAGGAGAGCATAGGCATCAACGTGTCAGACTTGATCTTCTCAACGGTAGAGTTGCGGTAATTATCGATCTCATTGCTCCCTATCTTTAACCCAAAACTCAGCTCCGCCAACTCCCCAATTTCCCTTCCCCAAAAACTCGAAAAAACGAGGTTGCGCTGGTGCCTAGGGTCGATCTGCTTGGTGCGCGCATAGAGTTGGGTCTGCATCTTGAGTCCGTCGTCCCATTCATGCCGCGCATCGAGGTAGATGGCAGGCGAAAACCCCTGGTCCAATATTCCCGATCGATAATCCCAGCTATAGCCAAACAGTGGCGTGATCTTGAGTTGGGGAATAGGACGATATTCCGCTCCGAAGTAGAGGGTGTGGCGTTGGTTTTCGCTATTAAAAAAAATGTCTGATTCAATCAGGGAAGCAAATGAGAATTTCTCCTTCCAATCCCAGAATTGCCAGAGATAGGTGCGGACATAGAACTGGATAAAGGGGTTGTCACGGCGGCTGGAGTTGAGGAGGTGGTCGTGATGGAGGGTGAGGTGAAAGCGGTACTTATCCTTCTGAAAGCGGTAATTGAGGTCGCCGATGGTGGTATAGGTGAAATTATTTTGACGCTTGAAGGACAACTGCAATTCAGGCTCTTGCGCTTGCACACATTGCCAGGCCAGCAGCCACCACAGGAGCCATGCTCCTTTTGTATAAGCCCATTTTCCCACGACTTCAAGTTACAGCTTTCAAGGAGACATAAACAAGAGGTACTGGATTTTGGGACTAAGAAGAGGGTTCAGAGTTCAGGGTTCGAATGTTCAGGGGGAGCAATGCCTAAAATGGTACAACTACTGAGAGACGTCACCGACAGGTGTCTCAATCTTTTCCCTCATTCAACGCTTTTAACAGCTCATTTGCCTTATCGGCATACAAGGTATATTCTTTCCCGTTGTTGGCAGCTTTGGCTCTCTTGTAATAATATTGCCAAATGGCCTTCATTTTTAATGGATTCGGATTACGTCTAAAGTCTGGTACGGATAGCCTGGCGTAGGACAAGCTGTTTTCCAATTCAAATGCTCCAATTTGCGCAGCAGAGAAATATGGCAGAGGATTTTGGGATAAAGTTTTGTTGATGATGGAGTCCCCATCATACCACCACTTGAAGACCTTACGATCCGTAAAGGTCCAAATAAAGGGCAAAGTAGGGTGAAAAGCGATATCCACTACCGCTCCAGGATGGTCAATTTTTAATTTGACAATGCCTTTTTCTACCTCCCACAGATATACATTATTGCCGAAAGAAGCAGCTGCTAAATTTAATTCCGGCGCATATTTTTGAATCATGCCAACATGATTCTCCCCTTTAAAGGTCATTTTATATTGCACTTCCTGCTGCGCTATATCCCAGATCAATGGCGGGCCATGATTTTCACATGATAAAACCTTATCATTAGATGGGAGGAAGAAAGCTGATCCAACACTATTTCCCTCTTTATACAAAATCGATTTTTCCTGCCCCGTTTCACTATCCCAAATACTGATAGAGCCATCCATGGAAGCAGTGAGCATCCATTCTGCCTGCTGGGAAAAAGAAATGCCATGTATGGGTTGTCTATGACCGCTCAGGGTGTGCAGTCTGCTACCGTCCTCCATATTCCAAACATATGCAATTCCCTTCCGCATTAATTCATCCTCTTCATTTTCGACTCCCGCAACCGTGATCATTCTGCTGCCATCGGGCTAGAAGACGACATCGTCAATCCAGGCATCCTCATGATCCAGGGAATACAAGAGATTACCCGTGGACACTTCCCAAGCATTCGCAAATTGCCTGGAGAAACTGATGATGTATTGATTATCAGGAGAAATCCGGGCATCTCTCAGATATTCTGAGTGGAAAAAGCTCTTCATAAGCTCTCCTGTCTGAGCGTCCCACAGCCCAGTATACCCAGATTTCGATGCCGTAATAAACCATTGACCATCTGATGAGAAATGAACGGAACGGAAATTTTTACCCCCCATATATACATCTCGATGGAAACTCATGCCTGCCTCTTTTTGAGCTCTCCACAAACTTACGACACCTTGATAATCCAGGCAAAGGATGGCATCACCTTGTTGGGAAATAGAAAGGGAGCGAATATTTCTATCAGATTCTACTAACTCAACCCCTTCCTGATTAGCCTTCATATCCCACCTGAACAGCGTATCAACATAATGATTTCTTTTCCAGAATATTGTTTCTTTTATAGGGGACAAAAATAAGCTAGCCTGATTTACCCCCTGAAACGACAGCGCCGATTGGTCATTCATACTGTCCTTGACCTGAATCTTTCCAAAAGGATCTTTAAGCACGATTTTCTTGTCATGAGAAGCGGGGAAGCTAAAAGCATACGCTTCATTAGGCGATAGCTTTTTGCTTTGGGTAGTCTGGGTTTCCATATCCCATATGAGCTCCCCGTCATCAAATACCATGTGCAATTGCTTGCCAGAAGGGTGAAAGAAGGTGTGGGCAGGGATTTGGGGCAAATCCTTGATTGAGTAAAGCTCTTGGCCGTTTTGGCTGCCCCAAATTTTTATCGTGCTGTCACCGAGAATGGTAGCCATTTTTTCTCCATCTAGAGAAATACAAGTTGTCCTGACCTTGGCGTCGGGAATCACAAAGGAAATAAGTTCTTTCCCTGTATGAAAGTCCCAAATCATCATTGTATCTGGATGTATTTCTGTTTTTTCATCAGATGAAAACAACCCCAACCCCCAAGCATCTTCTTTAGGCTTTTTTCTTTTTGAAAGGATAGAAAGTATATGCCTATTATCAGGGAAAAAGCGGAAATGATAGTCTATCCCTTCCAAATGGCTTATTTGCTTGCCAGAGGGGATTTCCCAAATGGTGAGCATTTGATCTCTGCCAGTGGTCCCAACATATTTTCCATTTGGGGAAATAGCCATTTCTGCCAGAGGCTCCTGGTGGGCTTTGATGGCATGCAGTTTTCTTCCCGTTGTGAGGTCAAATATTTTTACAGAATCACGGGTAAGCTTTTTATCATAGGCAATACACGTTTTATTATCAGGGGTAAATAGAATATAGGTTCTGTCTTTCCAAAATAGCGAGGGCATTTCCTCTAGATAAGCCAATTCTTGAATGACTTCTTCACTTCTGTCATAATTCCTTTTTTCATAGGGAGGCAAGAGATTTCTACCTTCATCTTCATCCCATCGAGGCGGCAATATCAAGGTATGTCGTAATGTTCCATTTTGGGCATCCCAGATTCTCAGGGCACTCTTATCCCTTTGGTCGAGATAGGTCATAGTAGAATAGGTGGCAAGCATCGTGGAGTCAGCAGAAAAAACCACCTCTTCAATGCGTTCATGTTCTATCATGGGATAGGAAAATGGCCAAAGGTAGTTTGGGCTACTGACCTCATGAAGCCGCTGAAGCGTCTTGGGGCTTTCAGGATTGACCTTGAAAGCGTGTTCTGCCAGTCTGAATGCAATGGTTCTATTTTGTTCCTGCTTTGATTTATTGATTAAGTCGGTTGCCAGAACCTCTCTGGTTTTTCTTTCCGACGCTGCCCTCAGTGCCACCATCGACCTCAACAACTCATCCTGCTTCCCCTGCACCTTATTTGTGCTATCACGGCAGTATAATTTGGCTGCATTGTATTGATCATTGGCAGCAACGTATTTGCCTGCGGCGATCAGCGAATCCGCCGTCGCCATGGCTTGGCGATATTTTGGCAGGTTGCAGTTCTGGGCGGGGAGGGAACACGTCCCACCAATGACGACTGATAAGAGGCTTACCTGAAGTAGGATGATTCTAAGGGTAAACATAAGTGGTTAAGGGGTTGGTGGTTAATCTTCTTCGAGCAGATTGTATTTGATTCGCTCTTCTTGGGTGAGGGGGGGGATGGGGCAGTCTGGAGATTGGAGCCATTCGTAGATGGTGCGGGGCAGAGGCCACTTTTTTGCTGTTCCATCATTGGCACAGGTAAAAATGAAGCCTCCATCGTCTGAAAAATGAAAATTATTGATCTTAGCTGTGTGACCTTTTAATTCAGCTATCTTTTCACCTGTTAAATTGTAAAGATCTAGGTAATGTCCTCGATATACTACCATGCCTTTCCCGTCTGGAGTGAAGGTAGCCCCATTACCCTCAAAAAATAATTTAGAGATCATTTTTCCAGATCTTGACAATAAGTATATGGTTCCATCATAACAGAATACATAGATTAATTGTCCGTCGGGACTGATAGCTTTCTTGTAAATTTCTGGTATTTCAATCGGTAGGTCTTCCTTGTTATTCTTTACCAAGAAATCAATAAATATGGAGTCTATTGGAATCTCCTTTTTTTCTTTGCTTTGATAGTCATAAATCCTTTCTCCTCTTAAATTCCAATATTTCACAACTTCAGCCTGATGACTTGTTGGCTTAGATTGGGTAAGAATAACATCATCAGAAGCGGAAATGCGGAAACTTGAAAGATTGGTTTCGACAATTGTAGTGAGCTTTTCCCAATTGTTACTTTTGAACACCTCTAGGGTATCAGCATTCACTAGAACAACATGTTTTCCATCTGATGAAGACATGAAATCAGTAGCCTTCATGTTGGGAATCTCTGTTAGTTCATCCCTTTCGAATGAATAAATGATTGTACCTCCTACTATAAATAAGGCAAAAGAATTACCTTCTGATAAATAAGCAAACCCGTCTGCAATTGCACCATAAGTCGATAAATAGTTAAATTTCTCAGCAATCAATTTTCCCCTTTTATCCCAAATTTTCAACTTTTGATCATCTCCAAGGGTAGCAATCAAGTCTTCTCCATGCAAGAATTCTACCTGATAGATTTGTTCATGTGGGCTAAATTGGGATAGAATTTCTGCCTGCTCAGAAAAAATGGTGATCAGGCTATCATCACTAATTGTTAGGTAAGTCTGAGAGGCAGAATCGAACTGAATACTTGTCACCTGTTGGCTAGGATGTTTAAAGTCTTTAATAAGAGTTCCTGATAAGTCCCAGATATTGACAATTTCTCGTTTACTAGTTGAAGAATTAAGTTGGGGAACTTGGCTAGTAAACATAGCATACCGACCATCACTTGTAATCTCCCCAAAATCTCCATTACTAGCTTTTGTATTCAATTGAAAAAGGCTCTGTCCAGATGAGTTTATAATTGTAGAAGAATAGGAATTTTTGATGAAGCTTAAACCTCCATTAAAGGTTAAATACCCATTAAAAGACTGTGGATAATGACTAGAGATATCTAATGTCTTTATGCGTTGTCCTTGTGAGTCAAAAATATCGATTTCGTCATTCAGCCAACCTTTATTACAAAAGATATACTCCCCTTGCTGAGGGAAATAACATTCCTGGTAATCACCAAGGATATATTCTTGGTTCCTCTCGATTGCCCAAAGACCAAATTGAGTATAATTTTCTACTTCTCTTTGGTGCAAAACTGACTTTTCATTTGTTGCCAAGGAAGCTCCAATTACCCCTTCTTTAGGCAATAAATGCAATAAACGATTCTCCCAATCATACCATTTTATGGTATCACCTTGATTAACAAGATAGCCGATTTCAGGATGTGGATCGCCTAATAACAATCCTGGAATTAGCTCAAATTCATAAGCCTGTAAATCAAAAAGGAATAGGAACCTATCCGAACTCTTCCTTCCATCATACTTCCCCTTAATCGCAATTTTGGATGGATCAGCAGTGAAATAGGCATCTATAAAATCGATGTTATCAGGATTTAGAGTTGAAGAAGAGAACTCTTTAAATTTCACTTCTCCAGAAGTCCAATAGGTAAGCCCCCACTTGTTGTCATTATGACTGCTCTCCAATCGGAACATGACCTTTCCATTTGTGTCAAGCAGTGCCAAGGACCCATCAATGGCAACAATAAGTTCTTGATTGGGAGAAAGGTGAGCAATATTTCCTTCAATTTCTGTTTCAAAATTTCTATCAATGTCCCAGATGATAGACTTCCGCTCTCCTGTCAGGATAAGTTGTTTCATACTAGCTGTGAATTCACAATGATCCAAATCTCTTCCCAACCAAAAACCCTTCAACATATTCCCCTGAGCATCAAATAATTTGGCTGTGAATTCCTGACTATATGCATTGTCACGTCTTGTATAGGCCAGAAAATACCTTGAGTCAGCAGAAAAGAGAATCTCTCTATCTGCATCTAATTTTAATTTTAATTGATGGATCAACTTCCCATCAAAAGATCGAATTTGGGCTTGATCCTCAGCTAAAAATATAAGGAACTTATTGCCGTCTGGAAATATGTGGAATTGTACATCCCTAAAATTGTCATCAAGCGGAAATATCTGATATGAAGGCATCGGTTCCGCAATCCCATCCTCCCCAGGAAATTGCCTATAAAATTGCTTTGCCAAAATTTGATAATAACTAGCTGGTATGTCTAACCCTTTCCCTTCATAGGATTTTCCTAGTTCTCTTAGGATTTGTACTGCAAGTATCTGGTTGTTCGGAACTAGCGCGTTGACTTTTTCGATAGTTACTTTAAACTCTGCTTTAGTCCATAATATATTTATCCTTTTAAATAGGGAATCTTGTGCGTGCTGAATAGTTGATGACCTCTCCCGACAATACACCTTCGCTGCATTATACTGATCATAAGCTGCGCTATAGTCGCCCACGGCGATCAGCGAATCCGCCGTCGACATGGCTTGGCGATATTTTGGCAGGTTGCAGTCCTGGGCGGAGAGATGGAGATTCACCATGCCCCAAAGTATCATACATAAACATAATGCCCTTTTTGTTACATGCTTTAAAGATTCGTATGTCATAGTACATGATTTAAGCGTTTCTCAAACTCAATTTTCTTTGTCTGTTAGAACTTGTTGCAGGAGATTGGCCTTTTCAGCGAAGTAGGCATATACGGAAGCATTTGTTGCATCCTTGGCCTGATTGTAATAAAATTCCCAAATGGCATGAAGCTCAGAGATGCTTCGGAATGTCATGAAACTTTCATCAGAGAAGAGGGTATAGGCAAGGCTGCTTTCTATTTCAAAATCATCTATTTCCTGTGCAGAAAGATGCCTGAGGGGATATTTGGCTAAGGTTTCATGGATAATGGCGTCTCCTTTATACCAATACTTATATACTGTTCCATTGGAAAATACCCATAAAAAGGGCAAAGTCGGATGAAATAAGAGACGTTCTACATATGTAGGATGCGTGATTGCTAAGCGTTTCTCACCATTGCTTGCATCCCAAATGTATATGATGTTTTCGCCAGACTGATACCCTGCGGTTGCAATATGCTTCCCGTCAGCAGAATAGCTCGCCTTCACGCCTGAATAGGGACTGTAGAATCGGTCATTGCCTCCAGGGTCTAATTCGAATAAAATCTCTGCTCTATTTACATCCCAAATCCTGGGAGAACGTTCATTACATAATGAAAGAATCTTATCTTCGGTGGGAGAAAAAATGGCAGAGGTTATTGAATACCTTTCATTGTATTCCGATTCACTGACATATAATATGCTTTTTTCCTTTCCCGTCTTGCCATCCCATATGCTAATAGAACCATCTGTAGATCCGGTTGCGATCAAGTCTCCGTTCTTGGAAAAAGAGGTATGTTTAATGGTACTTTCATGACCTCTTAAGGTATCCAGAATCTGGCCGTCAGAAAGATTGGCCAAAAATGCTATTCCCTTTTTTCCATACACAATATTCTCTTCAAAACTTGTATCAGCAACGATAAGCAAGTGGGTGCCATCAGGAGATATCATAGCATCGGTAACAGTATAATTCTCAAATCTTAAGGAATATCTCAGTTTTTCATCATCTACATTCCACGCTTTCACCTTCTTGGAAGAGAAATTTACAACGGTCTTATTATCAGGACTGATGGCAGCATCTGTAAGGTAATATATATAAAAGCCTTTCAGAAAATCTCCAGATGATGCATCCCATAGATTCGCGTATCCACTTCTAGTGGAGCTTACAATATATTGCGCATCAGGAGAAAAATGAGCTGCTTTCTGTCCATCCTCATAGATAGGGGGTCCTGAGCTAATAGCATCCAGGCTATCAAAACGCCAGATTTGAAGTCCTCCATATTTTTCGAAATAGAAAAAAGACAGATGGTCAGATGAAACCGTGAGAGACGATTTTGACAAATTATCTCTTGTAAATTCTATCGCCCTGGGTTCTTGAATAAGACTGGCCCAATAAAGGGTATCTCCATTTTTTCCTTTTTGCCAAATTACCTGCTCTGCTGAAGGGGACCGATAGGCGTAAGCCCCGCCTATTCCTTTTTGGAATGGCGTGTTGGGTGCTATTTCTGCCTGTGTAGCAGAAACCACTTGATTCAAAATTGCCTTTTGAAGGAGGGTATCCGAAACAATTTCGCCAGAATTCAGAGACCAAATTGTTACATTTTCCCCTCTATCTGTAGCGCTCAGGTATTTACCATCCTGTGAAATCCCTAGTGCAGATATGGGTTCTTCATGTTGTTGTAAGGCATATATCTTATTCCCTGTTTGAACATCCCAAACCATGATAGAATCCTCCGTTACAAGCTCGTCATAGGCAATGCATTTCGAATTATCCGGGCTAAACAGAATTTTCCCGTTTTTATATCCAGGGGGAAAAATGGAATTAAAATCAGAAATGATAGCAAACTCAATCCCGCCTCTGCCATATCTATACTTTGAGAATTTCCCTAAAGCCTCTCGATATATTCGCCTTTTATTTTCATCTCCTCTTAAGCTAAAAAGTAGCTTTCCGCTTGAGGTATCCCAAAGTCTGAGGGAACCTACTTCATCCCGATTTCTTGAAAAAGTAGCGAAAACAGCACCATCATTGGAGAAGGTCAATTCAAATGTTTCCTCCTCTTCAATGATTGAAAGGGTGTAGGGCCATGCTTCGCCTGGATGGTGAACGTCATGTAGTTGTTGTAGGGCTTTGGGGCTTTGGGGAGCCAAATAATATGCTTGTTCGGCCAGGCGAAAAGCAAGGGTTCTGTCATCCTGCTGTTTTGATTTATTGATTAAATCGTCGGCTAATACTTCTCTTGTTTTTTGTTCTGCTTTTGCTCTTAACCCCACCATCGACCTCAACAACTCATCCTGCTTCCCCTGCACCTCATTCGCCCGATCTCTACAATACACCTTGGCAGCATTGTATTGGTCATTGGCAGCGACGTATTTGCCCGCGGCGATCAGCGAATCCGCCGTCGCCATGGCTTGGCAGTATTTTGTCAGGTTGCAGTTCTGAGCTTGGAGAGAACACGTCCCACCAATGACGACTGATAAGAAACTTACCTGAAGGAGGATGATTCTAAGGATAAACATGAGAGGTTAAGGGGTTGGTGGTTAATCTTCCTGAAGGTTGTATTTGATGCGTTCTTCTTCGGTGAGGGGAGGGATGGGGCATTCCTCGCTTTGCAGCCATTCGTAGATGGTGCGGGGGGTGGGCCAGAGTTTGGCGGAGCCGTCGTCGGACCCTGTAGAAAAAAATCTGCCATCAGGAGAAAATGATGCCGAATTGATATCATTATCATGTTTATCTGCCTGAGCCATAATTTGTCCTTCCAGATCCCACAACTTTGCAGAACCTTCATTGGGAGTTGTCAAAATCACTCGACTATCAGGAGAAAATAATAGCCTCCCTGAACCATAGAATTCATCTAAATGCTTCTCAATGCTAACAAATAATTTACCATTGATATCCCAGATTTTGATTGAATTACTTTTTGAAAAAGTCAAAAATTTACTGTTATCTGGAGAGAAAAAAGCTCTTGGAATTATGTCATCATGTTTACCTGTACTTACAATTAACTGTCCATTTATATCCCATATTTTTGCTGTGCTATCATTAGAAAAAGTCATGATACGTTTTCCATCAGGGGAAAAAATTGCAGAATGAATGTAAGCTGTATGTCCACTTAATGTAGCAAGAAAATCTCCTTCAATATTCCATAATTTTGCCTCTTTGTGATTTTTAAGAGAAATAGCTAGAATTTGATTGCCATCTGGCGAAAAAGAAGGTAATCTCATATCAATATCATCCTTATGCCAAACTTCCTGCCAATCAATATTCCATAAAGTAGCCCTCAGGTCCGATATAGTCCCATATTGTCCTATATATTTTGAAAGAGTGAGGATATGTTGACCATTAGGAGAAAAAACTATATTACCCAATCCTTTCAATTCATTATCTGGAGGGGGAAATGGGAATTGAACCTTTTTAATTAATTGCCCTTGTAGGTCCCAAATAAATATCATCCCATTTTTGGGCGTAAGGATTTGTTGACCTTTTGGTGATAAAATGGGGTCTCGATTCCCGTCTATACAATCACTTAATTTAAACAATAAATTTCCAGAAAAATCCCATAACTTAATTTCGCCATCATAAGAACTTGTCAAAACCTGATTCCTATTAGGGACAAATTGATAGGAAGATATGCGGTTTGCATGTCTATAGTCAGCTATTAAATTACCTTCAGGGTCCCATAAGTAAACGGAGTTGCCAGAGCCTACAGTAAGGATTTTTTTTCCATCGGCCGAGAAGTGGGGATCCGTTACCTTTTCTGCATTCCTTTCAAAATTTGAAATCAAATAGTTATCAAAGCTCCATATTTTGGCCATACCATCTTTTGAACTTGTTAGGATTTCTTCACCCCCCTTGATATACTCTATCGAGGTGATTTCATCTGTATGCATACCTAGTATTGCAATAGTCCTTCCCTGAAGATTCCATACCTTTATGGTGCCATCCTCTGTGTTAGTAAGGATATGCTCTCCATTGTGTGAGAAGACTGGAAGTGGTAAATCAAATAAGTATTCCCCCAATTCTCCAAGTAGATTGCCATTGATATCCCATAATCTATATTTTTTGTAATCAGCAGTAATGATTCTTCTACCATCAGGCGAAAAAAACGCTTCATGAACACCTGCAATATGATTTTTAAATTTACAAAGCTGTTGGCCTTTTAGGGTCCATAAAATAGCTGTTCCATCATTTGATCCTGTCAGAATCTTATTGTCATCAGGAGAAAAAATTGTGTGGATGACAGCATCTTGATGCAAATCCATTTCGGATAATAATTTCCCATTCGTGTCCCATAACTTTACCGCTCCATCACTATAGCTAGTTAAGATTTTGTCTCCTTCATGGGAAAAATTGGCAGAAGAGATTTCTTCCTTATACTTACCAAAATTGGAAACTAACCTACCATCAAAATCCCAAACCTTACAAGTGTTTGAAACTGTTATGATTCTTAATCCATCAGGAGTAACTTTCGCATCAAAAACCTTGTCAATATCTCCATCAAAATCAGAAATTAAGTTTCCTTCCAAGTCCCAAAGTTTCACACCCTTTCCATTTGAATTTGTGAGCATCCTTTTCCCATTTGGAGAAAAAATCACCTCAGTATAAATATTTGAATATTTTTTAGTGTATGGAGGCAATGTGAAAAGCATTTGCCCCCTTAGATCAAACAGTCTGATCGTCCCGTCTTTAGAACTAGTTAAAACTAAATTTCCATCAGGAGAAAAAGCTGCATACCAAATAGGAGTTGTGTGCCTATTTAAGTCAGTAATTAACTTCCCTTTAAGATCCCAGATCTTTGCTGTCTGATCTGCCGATTTAGTTAGGATTAAACCACCATTTGGAGAGAAAAGTGCTGATTCTACTGCCGCTTTGTGTTCATTTAGATTCGCAAGTAGATTTCCTTTGATGTCCCACAGCTTAGCTGTTGCATCATCAGAACAGGTTAAAATAGATTGCCCATCAGGAGATAGAACAGCAGAATTTACCCCTCCTTTATGAATGAGAGATTTTTGGGAAAATAGTCTTGGTGCTTCGGAGTTAGATTTGAATTGATTGTAAACTGGTCTTACAATTGCCCTCTTCAATGCAGCAGGAACTTTAGCCTCCATTTCTTCCAACTGCCGCCATTGCTCCTCGTAGATCCTCAATTTTCGCTCATCATAATTTTTGGGTAACTCTTCCAACTGAAACACCAACGACTGCGCCTCCGCATACTCAGCCTTCCGCTCTGCATTCAGGCGTTGCGAATCCGCCTCGGCTCGCAGTCCATTGATCTTAGCGAAAAGTTGATCCTGTGCTACTTGTACTTTGACCAAGCTATCACGGCAATAAATCTTTGCTACATTGTACTGGTCATATGCCTTGCCATAATCCCCTAATTCTATCAAACTATCAGCCTTAGTTATAGCTTGGCTATATTTTGATTCATTCAGACAATCTTGTCCTAAAAGATAGCTAGATAATCCAATGTATAGTATGGAAAGTATAACAATTTGTCTCATCATGAAGCATTTATTTCTTTTCTCAATTTCAATAATCTTGAATCATTTGGATCCAATATGAGGCCTGTATTAAGTAGTTGCCTAGCATATGTTTTATCCCCAACTCTTAGTAATGATTTTATCTGATTGTCACGTTTTGCGGTGATGTAAAAAAGAAGCCATTGGTAATGCTTAAATTTAAGTGCGAACAAAAACCTAATCATCTCCAATGGCACTTAAAGATAATCAAAATCGTACAATCGTCCTTT
>JAUIKF010000090.1 GCA_030430575.1 Bacteroidia bacterium
GGAAAAAAGAGATAGTAGAAAAACTCTACTTTTTAAGAGCTGCTTTGCTCTCAAAAAGATGGGACAATGTCATCCAAAGGCTCGCAAATTCTATTTAATTTAGGGGGACAAACCGCAACTGCGCCCACCTCAATTTATAGCAGGTGATTTTCTATGTGTGAAATAATTGAGTTCTTTTTGATGCGATCATTTCCTTCAGCGTCCAATGGGGCGTTCCAAAAGTACGAAAGTATTTTGGGAATGTGGGGGGAAATGGGGAGGCGGGGATTGGATAAGCAAGGTTTTGCTAAACAAACAGTTTATCGTTATCTTTCGTTGGAAAGGTAATATTATGCGCACATCCTTATTTCTCATCACCTCCTTCCTCCTGCTGCTTGGTTGCAGCAGTGAGCCTGTCTTTCCCATAGAACCTCATTTAGAATTTATTGAAATCTCGCCACTGACCGTGACGGAGTTTCAAGATTCTATCTTCGTGACGATGAGTTTTACTGATGGGGATGGGGACTTGGGCGATGAAGTAGGCAGTGAGGTGCAGAGCATCAAGGTGCGTGACCTGCGCATATTGCCGGATGGCACGATGCTGCCTGACGACGTCGGGACCTTCCGCTATAGCCTGCCCGACCTCCGCACCAATGCGCGTAATCCCTCGATCCAAGGCAAAATTTACCTTTCCCTGCTACCTACTGTCATTTTCCCCCGCAGCGAACAGACCCAAACGACGAAGTTCAGCATTACCATCACTGATCAGGCGGGACATGAGAGCAATGAGATTGTGACGGATGAGATTCTGATCGTTCGGTAAAGAGAAGAAAAGCTCTAGTGCAAATTCAAGTTCAAGCTCAAGTTTATTCTCTCTTGAATTTGAGTTTGCACTTGCACTTGCACTTGAACTTGAGTTTGCGTTTGAACTTTTCTGCATCCTTGGCATATCCTTTGATTACTCCTAGCGTATATTTTTACTTCTACTGATAAGTGCCCAACTTTGTGGGGCACATTTTTTATTTCCTTAACTTTGCAAAAACACACGCAACATGAAGCATCAAAATGATTATGTGATCATCATGGCGGGAGGGGTAGGCACGCGCTTTTGGCCGATGAGTCGGAAGACCTTTCCTAAACAATTTCACGATATACTCGGTACGGGTCGCAGCCTGATCCAGGAGACCTATGACCGCTTTCATTCCTTTATTCCCTCCAGAAATATCTACGTTGTCACCAATGACAGCTACTTCGAGCTGGTCAAGGAGCAGTTGCCGGCCTTGTCGGACGACCAGATTTTGCTGGAGCCTGTGGGGCGAAATACCGCCCCCTGTGTGGCTTATGCCGCTTATAAGATCAATAAGATCAATCCTGAGGCTTCCTTCGTCGTCGCGCCAGCGGATCACCTGATCGCGAAGCGCGATGTCTTCCAGGCCAAAATAGAATTAGGCCTAGCGGCTGTGGATGAGCGTCCCATCATCATGACCTTGGGCATCAAGCCGACACGCCCTGACACGGGATATGGCTATATCCAGTTTGTAGAAGACAAAATGGACAATGGCTATTTTAGGGTGAATACATTTACCGAAAAACCTAAGCTCCCGCTGGCGGAGAAGTTTTGTGAGAGTGGAGATTATCTGTGGAATGGGGGAATATTTTTGTTTAAAGGAACCACCATTTTGAAGGCATTCCAAGACTATATGCCTGACACGGCGGAGCTTTTTTCCGAAATAGCAGACGCTTATTATACCGATCAGGAGGAGGAGGCCATTGCCCGCACCTATTCTATCTGCAAGCCTGAGTCTATGGACTATGGCATCATGGAGAAGGCAGACAAGGACAATATTGTCTACACCATCCCCGCCGATCTCGGCTGGAGTGATCTCGGCACCTGGGGTTCTGTCCACGCCAATTCCCCCAAAGACGACGCTGAAAATACCATCCGCGGCAATGTCATTGTCTACGATGCGAACAACAATATCATACAAGCCGCAAATGGCAAAAAAGTCATCATCGCGAAAGGGGTCGACGACCTGATCGTGATCGACACAGATGACGCTTTGCTGGTGTGCAAAAAAGAGGATGAGCAGTTCATTAAAAAAATCGTCGGCGACCTTAAAGTGAGATTCGCAGATCAGTATGTTTAGGAATGAATAATTTTGAATAGATGAAAAGCAGAATTCATTATTTTCTTTCCCTCATTCAAAATTCACTCATTCATAATTCAAAATTAATAGAACCAATGAAAGTAGCAGTAGTAGGCGTCACTGGCCTGGTAGGTACAGAGATGCTCCGTGTCTTAAGTGAAATGAATTTCCCTGTAAGCGAACTGGTGCCTGTCGCTTCGGCACGATCTGTAGGTAAACCCATTACCTATAATGGCAGGACTTATAAGGTAGTCAGCATGGATGATGGCATCGCAGCGAAGCCGGACATCGCTCTCTTCTCTGCTGGTGGTAGCACCAGCAAGGCCCATGCCCCACGATTCGTGGAGGCAGGATCGGTCGTCATCGACAACTCCTCCGCTTGGCGGATGGACCCTGCTGTACCCCTCGTGGTACCCGAAGTCAATATGGCAGCTGTTAACGGCTCCAAGCTCATCGCTAACCCCAATTGCTCGACCATTCAGATGGTGGTGCCTTTGGCTCCGTTGCACAAGGCATTTAAGATCAAGCGTCTTGTCATTTCTACGTACCAAAGTGTCACAGGAACAGGCAAAAATGCCCTGGACCAGTTGATGGATGAGCGTGCAGGCAAAGAAGGTGAGAAGGTGTATCCTCAGGTCATCGACTTGAATTGCTTGCCACATTGTGATGTATTTTTGGAGAATGACTATACCCGCGAAGAAATGAAGCTCGTCCACGAGACGCGCAAGATTTTGGGTGACGATAGCATCGCCATCACTGCTACAGCGGTACGCGTGCCCGTCCTCGGCGGCCACTCCGAATCCGTAAATATCGAATTTGAACGCCCTTTTGAACTCTCAAAAGTCCGCGAACTCCTCCGCGAGACGCCTGGACTCGTCGTGATGGACGAACCCGTTGACAACGGCTATCCTACGCCACGCATGGCGCATAACCGCAACGAAGTCTTTGTGGGGCGGATCCGCCGTGATGAGTCCATCCAGAATGGACTGAATCTGTGGATTGTCGCAGACAATCTCCGCAAAGGCGCTGCAACCAATGCGGTCCAGATAGCGGAGAAGATAAGTTCTAGGTTTTAGGTTCTGCGTTCTATGTTGGGCAGTGTGAAATGAGATCGTAATAAGGGATTTTATGGCCCATTCATCAATTCGACTTAAAACCTAGAACATAAAACCTAGAACCCTCTTATGCCTCTCCCCACCTACACCCGCAGCCAACTCGCCTCTCGCAACGGCGTTGACCGAGACGAGATTTGGGTCGCATATCGTGGGATGATCTATGACGTGACGGGCAGCCGGCACTGGCGGCAGGGCACCCATTACGGACATTGGTCGGGGCAAGACCTGACTGAGGAGCTGGCGGAAGCGCCCCATGCAGAGGAGGTCTTTCGCAGGATGCAGGTGGTAGGCGAATTAGTAGAATAAATGATTAAAAAATTGACCCCAAAGGTTTATCAAACTTTTGGGGCTTTCTTTATGCAGAAGAATCATTCACAAATCGGTAATCCATTTCCACATTTCCCTAAAAATCCTACGCATAAAAAAGGGGCCGCCAACTGGCAGCCCCTGGGTGTGTGTGTTTAGAATCAATAATTTATCAATACAAAATTAATAATTCCTTCTTTTTAGGCGCTACACGCTTCACAGTCAGGATCATCTAGCCTGCACGCCTGGACATCGATATCATCTAGACTTATGGCCTGAATAGCCTCGTTGCTATCAGTGGACTGTGAGCGGCTGCCATTGCTCCCATTGGTACCATTGCTTCCGTTTGAGACAGCTACAGCTGCGGCAACAGGCGCTGTATCAGTCGCAGTTTCTGTTTCGATACGTTGGGTCACGATATTCGTCGCAGCGGTATTGCCTTCAGCGACACTTTGCTCCAAAATCTCACGATCTACGGTGAACTTGATCGCATCGGTGGCCGCTTTGGTACGGAGGTAATACATGCCCGTCTTCAGCCCTTTTTGCCACGCATAAAAATGCATAGAAGTCATCTTCTTATAATTGGCATTTTCGAGAAAAATATTCATCGACTGACTCTGGCAGATATAAGCACCGCGATCAGCAGCCATATCAATAATGACCTTTTGGCTGAGTTCCCAAGTAGTCTTATAAAGTTCCTTAATGGATTCAGGGATCTCAGGGATGTTTTGAACAGAACCATTGGCCGCAATGAGGCGATCCTTCATGGTATTGTTCCAAATGCCCATCTCGATCAAGTCCTTGAGGAGGTATTTATTGATTACGACAAACTCTCCAGACAGCGTACGACGGGTATAGAGGTTGGAAGTAAATGGTTCAAAACACTCGTTATTGCCCAATATCTGCGAAGTGGAGGCAGTAGGCATTGGCGCTACGAGCAGGCTATTGCGCAAGCCATGTTCAGCAATTTGTGCCTTCAACCCTGCCCAATCCCAGCGATCTGTAGGGGTGATATTCCACATGTCGTATTGGAGAATCCCTTTGCTAGAAGGCGAGCCTTCATAAGATTCATAAGGCCCATTTACTTTCGCTTCCTCCATCGATGCCGTAAGTGCACCAAAATAAATGGTCTCAAAAATATCGCGGTTTAATGTCCGCGCCTCTTCGCTGTCAAAAGCGATACGTAGCAGCGCAAAGGTGTCTGCCAAGCCCTGCACACCAATGCCGATCGGGCGGTGGCGCATATTGGAGTTTTTTGCCTCAGGGACAGGATAGTAATTGATATCAATGACCTTGTTCAGGTTACGGGTAACCACTTTTGTCACTTCGAAGAGTTTCTGGTGGTCGTATTGGCCATCATTTGTCACAAATTTGCCCAAAGACAAAGAAGCGAGGTTGCATACGGCAATTTCATCCTTAGAGGTATATTCCATCACCTCCGTGCAGAGGTTGGAAGAACGGATGGTTCCAAGGTTCTTCTGGTTGGACTTATTATTGGCGTGGTCCTTATAGAGGATATAGGGGGTACCTGTTTCTATTTGGGATTCGAGGATTTTGTTCCAAAGTTCCCGAGCAGGCACAGTCCGTCGGGCGATGCCACTGGCTTCATGTTTTGCATAGATTTCCTCAAACTTATCCCCATAGCTATCAAATAAGCCTGGGGCCTCATGGGGACAGAACAGCGACCATTCGCCATCTTCTTTGACACGCTTCATGAACAAGTCAGGCACCCACAATGCATAGAACAAGTCTCTTGCGCGCAATTCTTCTTTGCCATGATTCTTCTTCAGATCCAGAAATTCAAAGACATCTGCATGCCAGGGTTCGAGGTAAATGGCGAAGGCGCCTTTGCGCTTACCGCCCCCATTGTGGGTTATGCCTACATGAGTCACATAATTGTGATTGGGAAGGACTTCAAAATCAACTACAACACCTTCATAGTCGATCTCATTCACACCAGTTACGCGACTATAGCAGTGATTCCCATATTGGAGGTACGAAGTATATTTGCCAGCAGGTATGTCAAAAAGTGAACAAACCTCTTTTACCTTAGGAATGCGCAAGCAATAGGTTATTTGTTTAGTGGTGATCTCTTTGTAAGAAGAGACATTTCCACGGCGATCTCTAGGGTAGCCAGAAGTCAAAATACCCCAGCGCATCAGCATAAAGCGTATGGATTCAATGACATTTCGAGAAGTCATCTCAATGGCAATCTCAAAATTTTCGCGACTGCTAATCCATCCATCAGCTTCTATTAGCCCCTTCACAATTTGTAGGGTTTTATCTTTGGAAAGGTGTAACATGCTGGGATGGACCATTTTCTGCCCCTCGTGGTCATACAACATGGCCCTGCTAAACTTAAAGCCTAAATGGGCTGACCAGGTAAAACGGGTTTTCTTATCCTTTTCAGTAAGGGTATAGTGTATCCCGTGTTCATAAAGATATCTTCGGACAAAATTAAGGTCATCCGTCTCTGTATTCATCGTGATATGCGCTGCGCGGCCATCTTTAGCGATATGCCCATCTCCAAGCATCATCCCATACATCCGACAATCATCCAAGTCATAATGGTCAATGTCATTTTCATATTCCGACATAGGAAATAGAACTAGGTCATTTTCCGTCAAATCCTTCGCTTCTACCCATTCTGGCTGTGCATAGCCTTTGTCTAGTCTATTTCTGATCACATCAAAATTGATCATCTTTTGCTGGTTTCTCAGCACATAAAATGGGTGTTCAGGCGTGACACGAATCGGGTCAATCGATTGTTTGACACTCAGTTCAATCATTTTCCCTTTATAATCAGATCGCAATAACCTTCCCACAGCATTATATGAGCCGTCCTCAGTCAGCATCTCTTCCCCTACTACGATGTCATCGATTTTTTTAATGCCTTGTTTGGTGTAAACAATGGTATCAGGATGAAAACATTGATCAACGTAGCGCGCCGTATCATTGAATACCCGCAACATCGGAATGATGCCATTGGAGTTGCCATTGGTGCCTTTTATGTAGCTACCGGTAGCGCGGATATTGTGGATGCTAAGGCCAATGCCGCCAGCGGACTGAGAGATCAGCGCACACTGCTTGAGGGTGTCATAAATACCTTCTATGCTATCTTCCTGCATGCTGAGCAGGAAGCAAGAAGAGAGTTGGGCCTTGGGAGTACCCGCATTGAAGAGGGTAGGGGTGGCGTGGATAAACCACTTTTCCGACATCAGGCGATAAGTCTCTATCGCTGCGTCGATGTCTTCGCCATGGATGCCGAGCGCTACCCGCATCAGCATTTGCTGAGGGCGTTCCTGGACTTGCCCGTCCATCTTGAGCAGATAAGAACGCTCCAGCGTTTTGAATCCAAAAAAGTCAAAATTATAATCTCTATCGTAGATGATGGCAGAGTCTAGCACATCTTTGTGCGTTTCCACTATATGGGCCACCTCCTCAGAAATCAAGGCCGCAGGTTCATTGGTTTTTGGATCAATATAAGCCCGAAGCTTCGCCATGGTTTTGGAGAAGGACTTGTCTGTATTTTTGTGCAGATTGGAAATGGCGATACGCGCTGCCAGCTTCGCAAAGTCGGGATGCACCGTCGTCATGGAGGCGGCCGTCTCTGCTGCCAGGTTGTCCAGCTCAGTAGTTGTCACCCCATCATAGAGGCCTTGAACTACCTTGAGCGAAATCTGCATGTGATTGACATATTTGGGATCAAGGCCATAACACAATTTCTTGATTCGGGCTGTGATCTTATCAAGAATGACCTCTTCGCGTTTTCCGCTGCGTTTGATTACATACATATATTCGGGAGATTTATATAGTGGAAAAAGAATTTTCAAGTTATCAACATTGCCATGCTCGGTTATCCACACTTCTACTTCTTTCCTATGTCAATGTCAGGAAAAAAGGCAGAAACATTTTGCCTAAGACTGACGCAGGAAAATCCAGCCATTTATCTTGGAAATGGCCTAAATAGATAATGTTTGGAGGAAAAATGGGCTAAAATGCCCTACAAGAGCTTAAGTTAGACAGTGACATAAAGGTCTCTTTTTACCTACGATTCTCTGAATCAACTTATCAACAGGGGTGTGGATAAAGGGAGAAGGATAGAATGAGTGGATGAGAGAATGGCAGAATGAAATGAGTAGATGAGAAAATGAATAGATGAATAAATGAGGATTGAAGATTTATGAAGTCTAGGTCTTCTCCTTCTTCAATCCTTATTCTGCACCCAATTCTTAGTCTCGTAGCAAAGGCGAGTCTTCGAGCCGAGCGGTCTCGCAGTGAGTGCCGAAGGCGCGAACGATCTCGCCTCTCGCAGCGAGCCCGCAGGGTGAGCGGTCTCTAGAAATCTTCATCCAACGCAAATCCCATGTCTTCCTTCTTATTCATCACGCCAGCCTTTTGGTATTCGGCGACACGCTTTTCAAAGAAATTGGTTTTGCCTTGCATGGAGATGGTCTCCATCCAAGGGAATGGATTCTTGGTGTGATACACTTTGGGGAAACCCAAAGCATTGAAGAGGCGGTCCGCCACAAATTCGATGTATTGTATCATCATTTCGGCATTCATGCCGATGAGGGAGGCGGGAAGCGATTCAGTGATGAATTCTTTCTCAATGGAAACGGCGTCACACAGAATTTCTTTGACGCGTTCAAAACTGGAAGGGCGTTCTAGCTTAGAGAATAATAAACAGGCAAAATCGCAGTGTAACCCTTCGTCGCGGCTGATCAACTCGTTGGAGAAGCTGAGACCTGGCATAAGGCCGCGCTTTTTGAGCCAGAAGATGGAACAGAAACTGCCAGAGAAAAAGATGCCTTCTACTGCTGCAAAAGCGATCAGGCGCTCTGAAAAAGGTTGCTCCTCATTGATCCATTTGAGGGCCCATTGGGCTTTCTTTTGCACGGCGGGCACCGTATCGATGGCATTGAAGAGGTAGTCCTTTTCTTTGGGATCCTTGATATAGGTATCGATCAGGAGGCTATAAGTCTCTGAGTGGATATTCTCGATAGCAATCTGAAAGCCATAGAAAAACTTCGCTTCGGTGGACTGGACCTCACTCACAAACTGCTCTGCGAGGTTTTCATTCACAATCCCATCAGAAGCTGCAAAAAACGCCAATACGTGTTTGATAAAATGCTTTTCATTGTCATTGAGGCGTTCCCAATCAGCCAAGTCTGAAGACAGGTCAATCTCCTCAGCCGTCCAAAAACTGGCTACCGATTTTTTATAAAACTGCCAAATCTCATGGTCTTGGATAGGAAAAATGACAAAACGATTGGGATTTTCTTTTAATAATGGCTCTACAAATTGGTCGGACATTTACGTGAAATTAGAAGTTCAAAAAAACTAGGGATTCAAAGGTCCACTTTTCAACGAATCTTTGTGCGAAGATTTATCAACAAGCCTGTGGAAAAGACCGCTCGCCCTGCGGGCTCGCTGTCAGATCGTTCGCGCCTTCGGCACTCACTGTCAGACCGCTCAGCCCGAAGACGGGCTTCGCTACGAGAGCGCTCGGGGCTAAGAAGCCCCTCGCTGTCAGACAAGAGACTTGCTTGCCTTTAGCCCTTCGACAGGCTCAGGGCAAGTCTGACAGCGAGTCTTCGAGCGGTCTCGTAACTCAGTGGTCTGACAGTGAGCGACAGCGAACGACCTGACAGCGAGTGCCGTCTTCGGCCCGAGCGGTCTCTTACATACTTGGCGGTGCAGTCACCGCCCACTCCTTATTGGGCGTTGGGCCCATTTCGAGGACGAGTTTTCCGCCTACACGTAGCTCTTCGTGCGTGAGGTAAAGCCGCGTGAGCGGCTGGTCGTTGAGGGTCGCAGACTGGACATAGATATTTTCCTTCGAATTATTCTTGGCGATCACCTCAAACTTTTTGCCCTGCCCCATATCAATTGCTACCTCCTCAAAAATGGGACTCCCAAGCACATAGATGCCTTCGGCAGGATTCACAGGATAGAGTCCCATGGCACTCATCACATACCAGGCTGACATTTGCCCACAGTCCTCATTTCCACATAGCCCATCAGGCTGGGTCGTATATTGGCTCTCCATGATCATTCGAACGCGTTCTTGGGTCTTCCAAGGTGCCCCTGCATAGGCATACATATAAGCGATATGATGGCTGGGTTCATTGCCATGGGCATATTGGCCGATGAGGCCAGAGATATCCGCAGAGGCATTTTCTCCCCGAATTTCGGAACTGATGGTAAACAGCGAATCGAGTTTCGTGATAAAAGGTTCATTGCCGCCGTGCAGTTGGATCAGGCCGCCGATGTCATGTGGCACAAACCACGAATGCTGCCAGGCATTGCCTTCCGTGTATTCGGCTTTGGAGAAATCGTGACTAGAGTACTGGGGATCAAAAGGGCTTTTCCACGTTCCATCCGCCAATTTTGCCCGCATAAATCCCGTCGATGCGTCAAACAGGTTTTCATAATTATGCGCCCGCTTCATGAAGTATTCGTAATCATCGGTCTTGCCAAGGGCCTTCGCCATCTGAGCGATGCACCAGTCATCATAGCAATATTCGAGGGTACGTGTCACAGATTGCCCTGCCTTGTCATAGGGGATATAGTTGTATTCGCGCAAAAAATCTGTTCCACGAATGTCTTGCATGGCGCTCTTTTTCATAGCGGCAAAAGCCTCCTCGACGTCATAGTCGCGAAATCCCTTGAGGTAAGCATCTACGATGACGGGAATGGCGTGATAACCCGTCATGGTATTGGTCTCATTGCCGAGCAAAGACCAGACAGGCAACAGCCCATATTCTCGATAATGCGCAAGCATCGTCTGGATCAAGTCGTTGACCCTATCAGGCTGGACAATCGTCAGCAAAGGATTTTGGGCACGGAAGGTGTCCCAAAGAGAGAGGATATCGTAGCGGGTATAACCTTCGGAGGTCTGGACTTTCCCATCCACCCCTTTGTATTGTCCCAAGGCATCTTCAAAAGTCACAGGAGCGAGTTGGGTATGGTACAGGGCAGTGTAAAATATCTTCTTCAGTTCGGCGTTTGCTGATTTCACTTGAATCTTGTTGAGGGCAGTGGTCCACGCCGCTTGTGCGCTTTCATGCGTCGCCTCAAAGTCCCAATGAGGGATCTCCTCCGAAATCGCAGCAAGGGCCGCTTCAGTACTGGCAGAGGAAAGTCCTACTTTTAGCATAATTACTTCCTGATCTTCCGTCTCAAAGTGAAACTGCCCGTGCGCCTTGATCTCCCGGACATCCCCATCCATGATGGTATCCTCAGCAAGCGTCGTCCGCTCGAAGGGCTGGGAAAACATGGCCGCAAAATAGACCCGCTGGTCTTTAGCCCAGCCAGTAGAGAAACGGTATCCCGTCACCAGGGAGTCATTCACCACTTCCAGGTAGCTATCAGTCGGCATGTCCCAATTTTGCTTATAGCCCAAATCGATCACAACAGAGGCATTTTCGCTTTTGGGAAAGGTGTAATGGTGAAAGCCCACGCGATTGGTAGCTGTCAGTTTTACCTCAATGTCCGAATCAGTCAGATGCACAGCATAATAGCCTGGGGAGGCACTTTCTTCATCGTGTGAAAAGGCCGAATGGTAGTCGTAGTCATCACGCCCTTTAATAGGTTTGTGGAAGTCAACTGTGGCCGTCGTAGGCATGACCAGCACATCATAGAGGTCGCCAATGCCCGTTCCACTCAAGTGGGTATGCGCAAATCCCACAATTATGCTGTCCACATAATTATAGCCAGAACACCAGTCCCATCCTGGCGTGCCATTGTTAGGGCTGAGCTGCACCATGCCAAAGGGCACTGTGGCGCCAGGGTAGGTATGACCGTGCGCAGCGGTCCCGATAAAGGGATCGACATGGTCGATAGGGGAGGCTTGAGGCTGCTCTGCGACCTGTTTGCTTTCTGTACAGGCTAGCAGGCTGAGGAAAATGAGGAGTGGAAGGAGGGTATATTTCATTTTGAGAATTGAGGTTGGATAACCCCCCCATTCGCTTGTAGGGACAGGACATGTCCTGTCCCTACAAGCGAATGGGGAACGTTATTCTTCTATTTGACTGATGATTTCTTGGTAGCGGGCTTCACCGAGGCTAGATAAAATTGCATTGAGATATTTTTCGGTGATTTTAGCTTTCGGCGAACTAAGTTGTATTCCAATTTTAAATGCCAAAGCAAAAAATGGCAAAGCCTCTTCATATAATTCTTGAGTAAAATAAAGATAACCGATATTGTGTAATACTACTGCTTCTCCTAGTTTATCGTTAATCTTTTGAGAAATAGCCAAACTCTTATTTAAATAGTTTAGTGCCAGTTTATAATCGCGTTTATTCTTGTACACTTGGCTAATATTATTCAAGGTAATCCCTCCTCCTCTAGCATCACCTAATTCTTGGCTAATCTCAAAACTTTTTTCAAAGAAATAAATAGCTTCATCATTATGCCCTTGAGCCAAATAAGTTTCGCCAATATTGTTTAATGTAGCTGCCTCATTAAGTCGATCTCCTATTACTCTTTGGATATTTAGACTTTTCTCAAAGTACTTCCTTGCCTTGTCGTATTTTCTTTCTGCTTCATAAATAAGCCCAATATTATTTAAAGCACTGTTTTCACCCTGGAGGTAATTAGTTTTTTGACTAGATTTTAGACTTTGTTCAAAAAAATCTCTTGCTTTTTCATATTCATATTTTTTCCAAAACACCAAGCCAATATTATTTAAAATAGAAATCTTAATTTGGGGATTGTTTAAATTGTCGCTCAAATAAAGGCTGTTCTCAAAATAATATTTTGCTTTATTTAAATCCCCTCCCATATAGTAAACTTGCCCTAAGGCATTTAATATTGAAATTTCTTCTTCTTGATTTTTTAATTCCTTACTTATATTTAGCCCTGCCTCCAAATACATCAAAGCATCGGCATACATTCCCAGATAAAAATATAACTGTCCAATCCGTGCATTCAGGTTCCCCAACAGAACCTTATTATTAGGATCTGCCACTGCTAGTTGATCAAGCAAACGCATCAATTCTGTCTCCTTACCAACTAATGGCAAATCTGTGAAAGATGATGATTCATTAATCGGAATAAGCTCCAAAAATCCCTCTGAAGCCACCTCCCGCTCAAATTCCAACTCCAACGACCGTAACGACCACCAATCGGGAATTTTTTGGGGCACCTTGAGGAAATTGGAAGGCTGAATAAAACAGAGAAAAGCCAGTGGTTTTTTGGCAAAATGGTCGCGCCGCTGGTTGAGTGCTACAAGGGCAGCAGTGTTTTCTTCTCTGAATAGCGCATCAAAATCGGGGATCAGGATGATTCCCTTTTCGATTGTGCTCAATTCATCAGAAATCTGGCGATATGATTTGTCACGGAAGATGACTTCAGCGAGGTGTCGATCTGGGAACTGTTCTGACAGCCAGTTTTTGATGTCTAGGTAAATGCTTCTATGGTTATGTCCAATGAGGATAAATCGGAAGTTTTCCTGTTTTAAGGCGCCTTTCAACAGTGCCAATTCATCATGGAAGGCAGGTTCTATCATGATGCGTTCAGGACCTTGTGTTGGTAGAGTTTGGACCGTTCCAAAAGGGGATTGACACGCTTATAGGTACCATCATTGTACTCAAAGAGGATGTTTTTTTCAAGTAGGGTCTGGATAGCGACGTCAAAGCCAATAGGCGCACCTGATTCCAGGTCTGACTTAATTTCTTTTAGGATTTCAAATTCTTGTGGCTCTATATAACGGGCCAAAGCATTGCCTTCTTTCTCAATGGCGCGCTCCATGTTTTCGCAGGTGATCTTTCCAATGCCAGAATCTGCTTGCCAATTGGCTTTTTCGATGATGCTCAGAAGTTGGCGAGGAGAACCGCCGCTGTATTGGATAGCTAGCCGGATGGTTTTGATTGAGTCAAACAGTAAATAGTCAATTCTTTGGTCCACAAATTCCTCGAATTTTTTCATCGCTGCATCCACCTCTGTCCCATCGCGTTCACAGATTTTGACGGTAGGGAAAGTAATGATCTCAGCAAAGTTTCGAATTCGTGGCTCTTCTTTCATCAGTTCAATCGGTAGGGTAAATAGTGTATTTACCTTGATTTGCCGTATCCGATTGGACTCTTCCATGATGATCTTTCGACGGGTTTCCGCACTCATGGTTTTCTCCAGCCCATCTATGATAAATAAGACTTCCTTGCCTTTTTTTTCACGGCGGAGTTGGTCGTTTGTTTGTTCAATAAAGGCATTAAATTTCTGGGAAAAATCACTGAAACGCCGCCTAAATGTTTCCCGTACACTTTCTGCTCGATCATAACTCCCAGAGAGTTCTCCTTTCAGTTTGAGGGTAATTCCCAATAATTTTCCCAATAATCCTTTCACAGAAAAGGCTTGATCTTCCTCCCCGATCCCTGTCTCAATTGCTAAGCCTCCTTTAGCTTTCAAGCTTCTATTAATTTCCTTTACCCGGACCTTAAACCACTCAGTCATCGATTCCAAAATGGAATCATCTAATTTGAGGCCCGCCTCCTTCACCTTTGTCAATAGCTTCTCAAGCTGATAGATGACAATGTCCATATATTGAACATTGTCCATGTCTAATTCCTCATCAATATTGCATGTAATAACAAAATAGCAGTCGGGCGCATGTAGGATTTGAGCGTATTTGGCTAACTCAGAAGTTTTCCCAGATCCACGCATCCCAGCCAAGAACAATAGGGTCTTATTCGCTCGATCATAGGCTTCATTGAATTGATACCCTTCCTCAACTGTATGCACATGAAGCATCCGCATCACTTCCCGTTCCTGAAAATCTCCTCGCAAATTGTCAAAATTCACATAAAAGGGATGGGAAGGTGTTACGGGCATAAATTTATTGACCGCGGCATCTATTTCTTCTAAGCTAAACGCTTTTTTCATTTGCTTCTAATTTCACCAAATTTCTTTCTCAGGTAAAGATAAGGAGAAATGTCTATCTTTTGGAAAAGTTCCCAAAAGGGATCCCGGTTCTCCCCATTACCCCTTAACCATTATTCATTCCTCATGCGCCTACTCCTCCTCTTTCTCTTCACGCTCACACTCAACCTCACACTGTATTCCCAGCATTCCACTTTCTCTCGCCAAGATACCTTGCGTGGAAGCATTACCCCAGAGCGGGCCTGGTGGGACCTGACCTACTATCATTTGACTGTCAAGGTAAGCCCTGAGGACAGTTTTTTGAAGGGCAGCAACCTCGTCCAATACCGTGTGCTCGAATCCGCTCGGCGCATGCAGATAGACTTGCAACCGCCGATGAGACTCACCTTAGCGATTCAGGATGGAGTTCCCCTTCACATCACCCATGAGGGTAACGCCCATTACATAAAATTGATTGGAGACCAGGCTGTGGGCGAAGTGAAGGAAATGCTATTGCACTTTGAAGGGAGACCGCCAGTAAGTGAAAATCCCCCTTGGAGTGGAGGACTCGTCTGGCAAAAAGACAAACAAGGCAAACACCTGGTCACAACCGTCTGTCAAGGCGATGGGGCGAGCCTCTGGTGGCCATGCAAGGATCATCTGTACGACGAACCTGATAGCATGCTCATCAGTGTGCGTGTACCAGACGACCTCATGGATGTCTCTAACGGACGCCTGCGCCATACCCAGCAGCATCGCGACGGTACCAAGACCTACGACTGGTTTGTGGCCAATCCCATCAGCAACTATGTCGTCAACATGAACATAGCCGATTATGTGCATTTTGGGGAGGTGTATCCAGGGGAAAAAGGGCTGTTAGACTGTGACTATTATGTGTTAAGGGGCAATTTGGAGAAGGCGAAACGGCAGTTCCAGGACGTGCCGCGCATGCTCAAAGCCTTTGAGCATTGGTTTGGGCCATACCCCTTCTATGAAGACGGCTATAAGCTCGTCGAGGTGCCGTACTACGGGATGGAGCATCAAAGCTCTGTCACCTATGGCAATGGATTCTCCAACGGCTATCACGGCACCGACGTGAGCCATACCGGCTGGGGGTTTAAATTTGATTTCATCATCATCCACGAGTCAGGCCATGAGTGGTTTGCCAATAATATCACCTGCAAAGACATCGCCGATATGTGGATACACGAGAGCTTCACGGCGTATTCGGAGAATCTCTTTCTGGACTACCACTATGGCAAAGAAGCCAGCGCAGAATACGTTCGCGGTACGCGCAACAACATCAAAAATGACAAGCCCCTTATCGGCCCTTACCATGTCAACCAGCCAGGCTCCTGGGATATGTATTATAAAGGGGAAAACATCCTTCACATGCTCCGCCAGCTCCTGGCAGATGACGAACAGTGGCGCGCCATCCTCCGAGGCCTCAACGAGACCTTTTACCACCAAACAGTCACCGCAGCGCAAATAGAGGGATTTATCATGGAAAAATCGGGTAAAAAACTCCAACCCTTTTTTGACCAATACCTCCGCGACCAGCGCGTCCCGATCCTCGAATATGCCATTCAAGACAGCCTCTTGAATTTCCGCTGGGGCAATTGTATCACTGCTTTTGACATGCCCTTGGAGGTCATGATCAATGGAAAAACGCACTGGCTCCAGCCCACTACTTCCTGGAAGCAACAAGCGATCGAGGAACCGATTAAGGACTTTGTGATAGACCCAGATTATTACGTGGGGGGGATGGATATAATGGGGAAATGATAGAAGGATAGAATGATAGAAGGAGAGAATGATAGCAGGAAATGATTAGATGATAAAATGAGTAAAGGAGAAAATGAAACGATATCATGAAATACTTCCTGCCATTTTATCATTTATTCATCTACTCATTTTATCATTTTCTTCCATTCTCTCCTTCTATCATCCACTCATTTTATCATTTTCTTCCCCAGGATCAGCTTCGCTGGCGCAGGCGGCTGCGCCGAAAAAGCAAATGCCTCGGCGAGCTGCAAGATCCCTTCTGATATCTGCTGCGGACTTGCAGCGTGCAAAGTGGCGAGGACATCGCCTTTGGCGACTTTGTCGCCACGCTTCTTATACAGGTATATCCCCGCTGCCAAGTCAATAGGGCTGCCCTTCGTCTCGCGGCCCGCTCCCAGGGCCATGGCTGCCACGCCTACGGCTTTGGCGTTGAGGGAAGAGAGGTATCCCTCATCGTGGCTCTTCAAGTGGTGGGTGTACTTTGCTGTGGGGAACAGAGAAGGGTCGTCCACAGAAGAAGCATCACCGCCCTGACGCGTGATCATCTCCTTGAATTTGGCCAAGGCCTTGCCCGAGTGGATCGCGTCCATTAACAAAGATTTTGCTTCCGCTTCCTCATTTGCCCGATTACCCAATAACAACATCTGGGTACCCAATTCTAGGCACAATTCGACCAAATCAGCAGGCCCTTCCCCTTTCAGGGTCTTGATCGCTTCTGCGACTTCGATGGCATTGCCCACGGCATGGCCCAGAGGTTCGTCCATGGCCGTTACCACCGCCACCGTACGACGACCCATGCCTTCGCCGATCTCAACCAAGACGTTGGCTAAGTTAAAAGCGCTGGCTTCGTCGGGCATAAAAGACCCTTTGCCCGCTTTCACATCGAGCACAATGGCCTCGCAACCAGAAGCCAATTTTTTGCTCATTATACTACTCGCAATCAAGGGAATACTCCCGACCGTTGCCGTGACATCACGTAGGGCATATAGCTGCTTATCTGCGGGTACCAGAGATTGGGTTTGGGCTACGACCGCTATTCCGATGTCCTGGACCTGTTGGATAAACTGGGAAGTAGGCAATTCTAGGGTTAATCCAGGGAAGACTTCTAGCTTGTCAATGGTTCCGCCGGTATGGCCGAGGCCACGGCCTGACATCTTGGCGATAGGTACACCCGTAGCTGCAACAAGGGGCGCTAAGACCAAGGTCGTTTTGTCTCCAACCCCTCCTGTACTGTGTTTATCGACTTTGACCCCTGACAGGTCAGAAAGATCTATCGAGTCCCCAGATTGGAGCATGGCGCTGGTAAGTTCCAAGGTCTCAGCTTGGTTCATCCCGCGGAAGTAAATAGCCATGAGCAAAGCCGCCGCTTGATAATCAGGCGTTTCGCCATTTTGAAGGCCTTCTACAAAAAAGCGGATTTCTTCTGGAGACAATGCGCCTCCTTCCCGCTTTTTCTGGATGATCTGGGTCATTTTCATAGGGTAGGCATTTTTTGCTAAGAAAAGGGAATCTACGCATTTTTAGCTAGTCCCGAAACTCCCTTTTGGTAAATCACGTAGGTGAAACTTTAAATAACTAAACCCTAAATTTTTCGTCAAATGAAATCTTTCAAAATCCTTTTAGTAGTTCTCCTTCCTGTCCTTTTCCTAGTATCCTCTTGCAAAGATGATGACACGCCCACAGCTGATAATGATTATTTTTTCAAAATCACTTATGACGGAACAGAATATTTCTATGACAGCGATGTGTTTCAGTCAGGCCATATCTTTAGCACGCGCTATCTAGCAGGTTGGGGGGGAGATGAAGCCAACCCCTTGGGAGGAGATGGTGTCAAACTCGTTTTTGACTTTCCCGATAGTGCCTATAAGTACGATATGGTGTCGGTGTTGTCTGGCAATCGTTTTTATTTTGATGGGGGTACTGCAACAGTTCCTGGGGTGGAAATGGTCCATTCTTTAGGCCCAGAATTGTACTACACTTCAGGTGGCCTCGACCAAAGCTATTATGTAGAGGTAACTGACATCCGTTTTTTGGAAAATGAACCTTTCTTCAATTATGACATCTATGCCGTCGCAGGCACATTTAGAACATCTATCGAAACTGCCTCTGGCAATTTTGTAGATGCGACAGGGTCATTTAATGTTCAAGTCTCCCACGGGAAATTCTAACGGTTTTTCTTCTTTTTTCTGTGTAAATCCGTGGCCAATTTTCAAAGTCCAGGGGTTCATTCCTCCTTCAAATGCCGAATGTAATTTGTCAGTAAGCCCCGTATCTGCTCTGCAGCTACGGGGTTTGCTGAATGTACATGGAATTGTAAGTCCCGCAAATCGAGGCCCGATTCGTAGACCAGCCACTTAGCAGCGGCGTAGCCGTCGGGGGCCACCTCGCCACTTTCATCCAGCCCCAGATCATTGTCAAAGCTGATATACTCGGGCAGCCCATTTTGCTCAATATACTGTACAAAGTCGCGATAAGTCCGCACGATGTCAAATTCGGATTCCATGGAAGGGTCATAGACCATGGAGATGGTTCGAATGTCGTCGAGGAAGAGTTTTTTAGTTTTCATCTATTTTAGTCTCACCTCACGCCAATAAAAAGGAGGTTTAAGTCCTTCTAAGGTATCAATTGGGCCAAGGTATTCATAAAGCAACCTAAAATTCGGATTCCTTTTGGCAAAAAGTTTTACAGGTATGCCATTTATTTTTTCCAATCTCCAAAATAGCTTTCCAGTAGAATAGGTATACTCCATCCATAAGAACCCCAAATTGTGCACATACCCTATGCGCCTAGAAAAGGGATAACCAGCTTTAAATTCCTTAAAAACATATAACATTCTCTCGCCGTGCCAGAGCTCCTTTTTCTCGAGGATTAAACTAGCCTCTTCAAATCCAACTTTGAGCGTGTCGTCTTCCTTCAATAACAAATCAAAGAGTGGGATAAATGCACCGTAACGCCAGTTGTCAATAAATAGAAGGCTATCTCTGTATTGAAGTAGGCTATGGGGTGGTGTGCCAAATTGAAAAGGGCTATGGTGTTTTGCATGCTCATTGGCTGGAATCATCATTAAGCTGCTCCCTCCGTACTTTTGGGTCACATACACTTTTGCTTCAAAATCATAGCGCACTGTTTTATCACCATTTATGCTATAAGAATAGATGAGTTTGCCGTAGGGATGATGAAGTTTTTTGAGTGAACGTTGGCCATTTGAATGAGCGAAAGAGCCTATCATTAAGAAGACTACTATTGCAGATGTTAGGAGGTTTTTTGCATGGATAAATGGAAGTTTATCTTGTTACCAATCCCAAATTGACACTTGCACATAATGTCCTTTAGGCTAATTAGCCTAGAAAAAGAACTTGAACCTAAGTGTAAAACTTGTTTGCTCCCTATTGGATATCCTATGATCCTTGTCAAGAATACAAAATGTTAATCCATCAAATAGATTATCCAAAAACGCTAAATCTAATGGACTTAGCGAAGGGGAGGGTCCACGACATTTTATATTTGACTTTAAGAAATTTACCGTATGTGAATAGTCAATGATATAAGTGGCATAAATAATAAAGTGATTTTGTGCATCAGGAGAAAAAAAACTATTAAACCCTAAAGAATCCTCAATGATTTTTGGCAAGAATTTACATACAAGAATCTCATGGTAGCTGTCTTCAAAATTTTTAAATGTATTTAAAAAAACTGAATAAGGGAGCAATGTATCCCCTCCACAGCAATTCTGACTCATTCCGTCATAATGGCTTAAAACAACCATCATTAAGAGTATCAAATGGATCTTAGCTAAAACCTTCATATTATTTTGCTCATTTCTTCACATATACCGTCTTTCGATTCACAAATGCCAACATCCCATCCTTCCCCAATTCTCGGCCATAGCCGGAATGCTTTTCGCCGCCAAATGGCAGGCGCGGATCGGACTTCACGAGTTCGTTGATGAAGTAGGCGCCGTCGCTGACGTGACTTGCGTAGCTAAGCGCTCTTTCAATGTCTGTGGTACAGACTGTGACGCCCAGTCCGTATTTGGACTGTTCCGAGAGGGCAAATGCGTGCATTTCATCTTTTGCCCTGATCATGGCCGCTACAGGACCAAAGGTCTCTTCGTCAAAGACGGGCATGCCTGGTTGAACATCTCCGAGGACGGTAGGTTCGTGAAAGCAGTCTTGCCGTTTTCCGCCTAATAGGAGTTGCGCTCCTGTATCAATAGAAGCTACAATCTGCTGCTGAAGCTTGTCTGCGAGGTCTTTGCGAGCAAGCGGTCCTATTTGGGTGTTTGCTTCCATCGGATCGCCAGCGACCAGTTGACGGACCGCTTCGGTGAATTTGGCCACAAATTCATCATAGATGCCTTCCAACAGGATAAACCGCTTGGCGGCAATGCAGCTCTGCCCACCATTGAGCATGCGCGCTGTGAGGGCTGTTTTTACAGCCTGGTCGATGTCTGCGTCTTCCCAGACGATGAAGGCATTGTTTCCGCCCAATTCGAGGATAGTGCGCTTGAGGTGTCGTCCTGCAATCTGTGCCACGGCGGCGCCAGCCCCTTCACTCCCCGTGAGCGTAACCGCTCGAATGGCGTCATGGGCTATGACACTTTCGATCTGTTGATGCGGGATGATCAGATTTTGAAAAACGCCAGAGGGAAAGCCCGCTTGCCGAAATACATCTTCGATCATTTTGGCGCATCCAAAGACGTTGGGCGCGTGCTTGAGGAGGGCGGTATTGCCTGCCAATAAGGTAGGCGCAGCGAAGCGAAAGACTTGCCAGAAGGGAAAGTTCCAGGGCATGATGGCCAATACGCAGCCAATAGGGTCGTGCCTGACAAAGCTCTTCTGGGCATCGGTTTGGATGACTTCGTCAGCCAGAAAATGCGAAGCATTTTCCGCATAATAATCGCACACCCAGGCGCATTTATGGACTTCAGCTCGGGACTCCGTGATGGGCTTGCCCATCTCCGTAGTGATCATTTGGGCATAGGCTCCGATATTGTCACGGAGGACTTGACCTGCTTGGGTCATCAGGAGGGCTCGCTCGGCGATAGGTACTTCGCGCCAGGAAGAGAACGCGCTTTGGGCGTTTTGGAGGATATGGACCGTCTCCTCTTCTGTATGGGCGATATGGGCGCCTATTTCTTTTCCTGTATAGGGGTTTATACTAAAAAAATCCATTTGGGAATAAAGCTCTTTAGGCCTGAAAATTTACCACAGATTTCACGGATTATCACAGATTGAAGAAAAAAAATGTTCACCGCTGATGACCTATTAAAAAGTCTTCCCATACAACAGGAGATTAAGGAATTATTAATTACTGATTATTGATTCAATCTGCATTTATTCTTTAGTCTGGGTAAAAAGCCGTGTAGATTAAACCATATAAGAACATATAAGAAAATGCCCTATTCTGACCTTAAATGCCCTTAAATGTCTTATATGGTTCAAAATCAATAATCAATCAATTTATCAATCAATAATTAATATCATCATGCAAGTTATCACAAAAGCCCTCAGCCTCCTGCTCCTGTTCGCCGCCATCAGCCAAGATTGTTTTGCCCAGCGTACCGAGGATCACTTCATGCGTCGTCGGGTCGTCAACCGCATCGACCTAGAGGAGAAAATCAATTTTCCTTTGATCCGTCAGGAGATAGGGTACCAGGATGAGCGGAGTGAATTTGTCTATCGAGAAGGGATCGTAAAAGCCTTATTGGCTGGCCTAGAAAAAGGCACCTATGTCGCTTATGATCCTGACAACTATCGTGAGGCATGGAGTGCCCAAGAAGTCGAAGACCGTATCCTTGAGTTCGAGAATGCCTATAACCAAGGATCTGATATCCCAGATTGGGAAATGGAAAATGAAGCTAGTGACATTGATGAGTTTGAAGGAGATGATTGGGTAGAAGATGAATGGGTAACGGATGACTTCGAAACAGGCAATGATTTCCCCGATGAATCGATCGCTAACGGCGGCGACCAAGAAGTCGATCTTGCTAATTTTGAGATGGTGCTGCAGTTTGTCGAAGACTGGATCTATGATAAAAAACTGAGTGATGTCGTCTATGACATTCAGTATGTGGAGATTCTTTGGGTGGACCCTTCAGGTGCCTTGCCAGAGAAAGTACTGGCCGTATTCAAATGGGACGACATCGCCGAGACCCTCGACCAGACCCAGTGGATCAACCGCTTCAATTCCGCCCAAAATATGTCTGTGAAGCAGTTATTTGACCTGCGCATCTTCCACAGCTACTTTATTGATGTCTCAGGCGAGGGCATGAATTCCCTCGAAGAAGCTGAAAAATGGCGCCAGCGCATGGTGGAGTTTGAGAGTCATCTCTATAGTAACTAAAGACAAGTTCTAGGTTTTAGGTTCTATGTTCTAGGTGAAAGATCGACTTAGAACTTAGCCTGAATAATTCATAAAAAAGGGGAAAGCCTGAGTTTTTGTTCTTGTAAATGTCTAATTTACAAGTACTTAAGACAAAAACAACAAAACTTTCCCATGTCAAATTTAGTTAAAAAAGGATCGTC
>JAUIKF010000016.1 GCA_030430575.1 Bacteroidia bacterium
TAGCCCAGGCAATTCGCCTGAGCTACACAAGATAGAACAGCCAATGGCATGCCCTTCTTAAGTTTTAACAAATGTATCGAATTTTTCTCACTTTTTTCTTGCATCGTAACACAGTACCTTGAACCCTCTTCATTAGACCCTTAAACGACTTAAATTCTTGAACCCTAAACTCCTTTACTTCGGCGACCCCATGTGCTCCTGGTGCTGGGGCATTACGCCTAGTCTTCAAGCACTGAAGGCACATTTTGCGGGCACGCTTGACTTCGAATTGGTGATGGGCGGCTTGCGCCCTGGCGGTGGCGACCCATGGACAACACAATTCAAAGAAATGCTCCGCGGCCATTGGCAGCATGTACAGCAAGCTTCGGGGCAGCCTTTCAATTATGGGTTGTTCGATATCGATCAATTCAACTACGATACGGAACCTCCTGCAAGGGCCGTCCGCATTGTTCGCGACCTTGTCCCCGAGAAAGAATTTGACTTCTATGAGGCTGTTCAGCGCCGCTTTTTTGTGGATAACGAAGATCCTGGAGAAGCCCAGTTTTATCAGCCTATCTGTACAGAATTGGGGGTTTCATACGCCGATTTTTCTAACCATTTCCCTTCAGATACCTACAAAAAGCTTGTCCGAGAAGACTTCTATAAATCCCAGATGCTGGGCATTCGCGGTTTTCCTACCGTGGTGCTACAGACCGAAAAAGGCATGTCCCTTGTGGCGCAGGGATATGCGACCCAGGAAGTGATGCAAGGGAGGATAGAGGAAAGATTGGAGAACAAGGATTGAAGAAGGGTAAAGGTATTTCACTTCTTCACATCTTAAATCATGGGTCTGCTCCGCAAATTCCTTTTTAAAGGAATTTGCCCAATTGCGACGGGTTAAAACCCAGTCGCAATAGTAAGATAGGCAGAAAAAACTATTGCGACGCGACTTTAGTCCGTCGCAATGAAGGAAAAAGTCAAATTTGACTTTCCGGAGTGGACTCAATCATTAATCCTTGTTCGATATTCGTCAATCTCTTTCTTCCAAAGCGCTATCAGCCCGAAGATCGGCCCTGGCACCAGGAGCCAAAAGAGATAGGCAATCGGGACGTCGCCTATGAGGTCATTGATGAGTTGGATGCTGAAGATGGTGATGGCGAAGCCGATGCAATTGACGATGGTCAAGGCGGAGCCGATATTGTCTTGAGGCGCGGATTGGGCCACGAGGGTGGACATCTGGGGAGAGTCTGCGACCACCATCATGCCCCAGAAAAACAAGGCGCCATAGAACCAGAAGGCTGGTAATTGGAACAATAAAGGCGAAATCAAGCAACATAAGCCTGAGCAAAATAGGGCGACAAAAGCTACCTTTCGGCTACCCATATACGCCGACAAATACCCTCCTAGCATACAAGCCAAGCCGCCTACGGCGATAACCCCAAAGGCCAGAAAGGATGTTGCTTCTCCTGGAATGCCATGCAATTCTCGATAGGCCAGAATAATGGTAGGGATAAATACCCAAAAGGCATACAGCTCCCACATGTGTCCAAAGTAGCCAAAGGCTGCTGAGCGAAATCCTTTGTTTTTGAATACTCGAAAAATCGCTGTGAGGTCCAGTTGGTGGCTCTTTTTGCGGTAGGGGCCGTCGGGCACCCAGATCAGGATCATCAGGCCGCCTGCTACTGCAAAGCCACTCGTTGTGAGTAAAACCGTTTCCCAAGAGAAGGAACTGGTGAAGGAATTGAGCAAATGGGGAAATGCCTTGCCGAGGACCAAGGCCCCCACCAGAAAGCCCAAAGCTTTGCCCAGGCCACTGCGGTGGTAGTCTGAGGCGATCTTCATGCCTATGGGATAGATTCCCGCCAACATAAAGCCCGTTAACCCGCGCAATAGCAACAGGCTCACATAGCCTTGCGCCAAAAAGACAATGGCGACATTGGCCGCAGCGCCGATGAGGGCACTCACAAAGAAGACTTTGGAGGGCGAAAAGCGGTCTGCAATCGTCAGGAAGGCAAATGTCAATGTGCCAATGATAAAACCTGCTTGCACGGACGAGATCACCGGTCCGAGCGCATTGTCAGGCAATCCCAAAGACCCTTGCATGCCTTCGACCACGGCATTGCCTGCAAACCATATCGACGTACAGGCAAATTGAGCGATGGCGATGAGCCAGATGATGTGAGCGGAGCGAGGCATAGGGGGGAAATGATGAAATGATAGAATGAGTAAATGATAAAATGAAAAACGATAACCCCCGATTTACTCATTTATTCATTTTCTCCTTTTATCATTTTCGCCCAAAGTATGAAAAACCAGCTTTCACTCCTAAATTTGAGGAGACGGAGAATTGAAATCAGTTCATGAAGGCAATTAGGATAAATAGTCGTTTACCTATGGAAATTTGCCACGGATTGCACGGATTTACACAGATTAGGGAAAGAAATCCGTGATAATCTGTGTAATCCGTGGCTTATTCTTCCTTTGTCACCAAAGTCCTTGATGAATCTACAAATGATAATAAAAATGAAAGTAGGAGGCTATTTTAGCATAATTTTCAAACTTGTTTTAGGGGGATGGGTGCTAGGCTTACTCGCTTGCGAGTCATCGGACTCCGCTCAGCGCGCGCCTGTCGTCGCCGCCAATTACGAAACTGATACCGTGACGGGAGAATCCTTTACCTTTGACCCCAATGCCCCCAGGAAGCATACATTTGATCGAATTGATTCCTATTTTTACCCCCTCAATCCGCCCGCCTATATCGGTGATCAGCGTTTCAGTTCTGTGAATGCTGCGGTAGATTCTGCGCAAGCGGGAGATGTCATTTCTATCGGTGTGGGGATCTATACTGAGCCGTTGGTGATTGAAGGGAAAAAGAATCTGACGCTTCAGGCCGATAAGGCGCCTGCCTATTTTCTTGTCCCCATGGGAAATCAGGCAGTAGCTCAACTTACGGATGCAGAAGACATCCAATTGGTCAATCTGTACTTTCGCCATGACACCAGATCCCTAAGGATTGCAAGGATTCGGCGTAGTAGTACGGTACAGGTGTTGCGGAGTGCCAATATTACGTTTGATCATTGCTATATCAACGGATCTTTCTTCTCAGGCCTTGACACGGATCGTATTTTTGGCAAATTCACTTTGCGCGAAACCATTATTGAAGAGTCGAGCATACGTGCTTTGCTGATAGACAAAACCGGCGATATTGATAGTTTGATTATCGATAAATGCCTTCTGATAAATGGAGGAATCATTAATTTCAAAGCAGCTAGCAGAGACAAATTATCATTTGTTCAATTCACCCATAATCACGTTGACCGATTGAATGTAGGGCTATATGAAGAGTTTCGTTTATTGAAAAAAAAGACGGCTACCGTTTTGCAGGAAGGTAATAGTGGGGAAAGTGCTAATTCCTCCGTGCCTACAGAAAAATGGCCTTGGAAGCCATCTCCTGACTTTATCCACGCCTCCGTCGATAGCGCCGCTGCCTATCCCCTTATCAGCCAAGGGCTGATCGATAACAGCCCCGTTCCCACACGTGGCGCATTGAGCGTTTTCTACCCTGCCCATATCGAAAGTGTTCCCGACTGGGTCAAGGACGGCAGCGCCGTATTTGCGCCTTGCTTCAACGGCAATTTGACCCCTGTCAAATTGGAGGTGAAAGTGAAAAATGAAATTTCCTGTGACGACGATTCTCTGGCCTTTTACAGCGTCAATCTCAACTGTCCAGCCCCCTTTTTCTTCAAACTTTCCCCTTTCCCTCTAGGTGAAATCCCCCTGCCCAATGTCGAACGCCTCGGCGACTATCATTGGCGACTATACCTCAAGGGCAAGTCCTATGACCTGCGTATGCTCCGCAGCGCCTATGCCGACGGCAAATATTATGGAGAGACCTGCTCTTACAATATGATCTTGACCACTGACGAAGGGGCACGCCAGCTTTATCATTTTGCGGATAATCCCCGCTATATGGACCGCCCAGGCCTTTCCTGGGCTGGCGACATCAACCACGACGGTCACCTCGACCTGTGGATGAACCTCGGCATGGCCGAAGGCCGTGGCAACCTCGCCCTATTCATCTCCCACACCGATAAAGCTACCGGGAAAGTCATTTACATGGTGGTGTATGTGCCGGTGGAAGTGACGATATGTTGAGAGACCGAAGGCAGAATAAAGTAAAAATAACGAACAAGGATTTGAAAAGTGAAAAGGAAGAGAAACCCTCGACTTTTAGACATCTTTCCCTTTTTACTTCCCTTCGGCGGACTCAGGACATGCCTTGTTTCTTGTTAATTATTTTTACTTCCTCCCATTCTCAATTCCCCCTACTCCTCCTTATGAAAATACACCTTATAATACCCCATCTGTAGCTTCTCATCAAATCCCCGTTCGATATAATCGGTGTCGGCCTTGGAAGGGATGCGAATCTCGATGCCCGTATCGAGCTTGATGCGGTCCTTGAAGCGGCGGCGCGCTTCGCGCACCGCTTGGCGTGAGACCACGAAGCCTTCTTCTCCGCTGAGTTCATGCGTCTCCTCGTATTTCTCCCGATAGTTTTTAAACAACTCCTTATAGCCTTCCTGAAGCGGCAAAACCGTCATTTCGAACTCTTCAGGGTCAAATTCCTTGGCCTGGGAAAAATAGGAGAGAGAGTTGTTCATGAAGATGACTTGCTCCTTTTTGGGTTCGGTGGCGTAGACTTCCTCGACGAAATCTGCACAAAGGTTGATATACCCTTCCGTGTGGAAGCTGTCGTCCTGGATGCGCTGGACATGCATAAAATCGTCCATCCAGTATTGGGCTTCTTGGGAATTGGTATCGTGGATAAAAAGGCTATAGCCGTCATCGCCAAAGGTGTTGAAGATAAGCGCGCCCTTGTCGAGCTTCTTGACATTGATGCCTTGCTCATGGGTGAGGCTAACGGCCTCTTCGGTCGCATCTGGACGCAGGTAGACGTCCTTATTTTCGGATTTGAAAATGCCGACGGCATCCATCATGACTTCGTCGATGAAGCAGCCAGTGAATAGGGCTACGTATAGTTCGCCAGGCTTAATATTGGGGTGGGTAGACTGTGCGTAGAGGTGCTTGAGGATACTCACGGAATGAGCCAATAGACCTGCCCGCTTACTGTCGAAGATCGCCGTGGAGTAGGTATAGACTTCGTTGAGACTGAGGTCGGTCTCATGGGTGAATTGCCAGAAGTAGTCGTGCTTTTTGAACGGAGAAAGGAAGTAGTCTTCGAGAATAGGCCCGATCTCTTCATTGAGGTCAAATAGGGTAGGCGAGGCGATGAAGCCTTCGTTGTGGAGCTTATTGCCCACTTTGTGCACGGCGAGGGCGGCGAGTTTTGCTTCTGAGAGATCAACCATGGGGGATAATGAAAAATTAAGAATGGAGAATTAAGAATGAAAAATGAATGAACAGTCTTAATACAGTGTAACCAAAATTTTTCGCTATAACAGCCTTGCTGTCATTTCGACAACTGGAGGCTTTGCGGAGGGAGGAGAAATCTAACAATGTGGTCTAGAAATCTGGAAATAACCACTCGAAAGGGCGTTTTAGATTTCTCCCGTTGGTCGAAATGACAACTTTGTTGTAAGAACGTAGAAATTTAAATTACACTGTACTTAATGATTAATTTATCTGAACCATAAAAGAAATATAAGGACATAAAAGGGCCTCAAAGGGCATTCTTATATGATCTTATCTGCCTTTTAATGGTTTTTCAGTGGAAAAATGAAGTCCACTTTTGGTCAAAAATGATTTTGGAGGAAGTGCTTGCAAGATGGGGAAAATCTGGTGGTTTTCTAGGATAAATAAGGATTTTTTTCACCCTTACTGATTTACTTCCAGGCAGGGTTTTACGACTTTGATTAATAGCAGCATGTAGCGAAAACGACTTTCATTTATCACCTATTCACCCCACAAAAATTTCACCTATTATTGCATTAATGTCTCTCCTCCCTTAGTCCGCTAATCTTCTCTTTTTTTACCATTAATATCTTCGATCATTATGATTACCTATATATTAGGCTCTGTCCAATTATTTCCCTACTACGCAGCCCCACAGGGCTGGATGCCATGTGATGGCAGACGATTGCCGATTGCGTCCAATCAAGCACTATTCTCCCTTATTGGCCCCATTTATGGCGAAGATGGGACTTCCTTTTCCCTGCCCGATTATAAAAACGATGCGCCAGAAGCGCATATGGCTTACTATATTTGTGTGGAGGGGGAATATCCTGTGAGGAATTAGGAAGATTAGGCTCTTTGAGCCTTTTAGTGGAGGGGAAAGGATAAGCCACGGATTACACGGATTTTCACGGATTTTTTTTCTTTAATTTGTGCCAATCTGTGAAATCCGTGGCAAATCTCTTGATTTTCATATTCCTCAAAAAACGTGTTCTTTTGACCATGAAAAGAAATAAGCTCCTCCTCTCCATTCCCATTCTCACTCTCACTCCCACTCTCACACTTCTTCTCCTCCTCTCTTGCCAGAAGCCGCCATCGGGGCCTGCCAGTTACGACGTCAGGTACCCAGAAGCCCTCATCAAAGTTCTGGATGCCCATGGTGGCCTCCAGGCCTGGCGCAAGATGCAGGCGCTTACCTTTGATATCGTCGAGGAGGAAGGCAATGAAACCCACACCATCGACCTACACAAGCGGTGGGACCGCATCGATGCCCCGTCCCACTCGATGGGCTATGATGGCACCGAACTATGGCTGAAAGCCGATACCTCCTATAAGGGCAGACCCGCCTTCTCCCACAACCTGATGTTCTATTTCTTCGCCATGCCCTTCGTGCTGGCAGATGAAGGAATTACGTATTCCGTAGCAGACACCATCGTCCATAAGGACCAATCCTACCCAGGCATCAAAATCGCCTTTAATGAAGGGGTGGGGGCAAGTTCACTGGACGAATATATCTTGTACTATGACCCTGAAACCTACCAGATGACCTGGCTGGCATATACCGCTACTTATTTTGTGCAGGAAAAACGGACTACTTTCAATTGGATTCACTACCAAGACTGGATCACAGTGGACGGCTTGCTGCTCCCCCAGACACTTCAGTGGCATAAAAAAAGCCAAAACCGATTCACCCCTAGAAGAGACCCTGTCACGTTTGACCAAGTCAAACTTTCGTCAACTCCACACGACCCGTCGGTGTTTAAGCGGCCCGAAGGGGCGGAGGTGGTGGAGTAGGAGGAGAAAGTAAAAATGAAGAATACACAACAAGGAAGTAAAAAATAGCATCTCTTTGATCGCCCTTTTTTCTTTTTTATTTCTTGTTATTTATTTGTCCTTTCATCGCCTATCTTTAGCCTTATGAATCAAAACAAACGCAACGAATACTGGAGAAAGAATATTCGCTATGTGCTGATCCTATTGGCGATATGGTTCACCGTTTCTTATGGTTTTGGCATTTTGCTGGCAGATAAGCTAGGGAAAGTGGGGTTTTGGTTTGCCCAGCAAGGGTCAATCTACGTCTTTGTCATCTTGATCTTTGTCTATGTATATCTGATGAATAGGCTGGACAAGGCATATGATGTGGATGAATGAAGAATTATTGATTGATAAATTGATTAATTAGTAATTGTAGAACAATGAACTAATCAATTGAATATCAATTGCTTAATAATTTCCTTCGAATCAATAATCACTCAATCAGTAATCAATAATTTCTCCCGTCCGTGGAATCACTTCAAATCTGGACCCTTGTCATCGTAGGCCTTACTTTTGCGCTTTACATCGCTATTGCGATCTGGTCGAGGGCGTCTTCGACCAAGGACTTCTACGTCGCCGGCGGCGGCGTCCATCCTATCGCCAATGGTATGGCGACGGCTGCTGACTGGATGTCGGCGGCATCCTTCATTTCTATGGCGGGCTTGATCGCCTTTATGGGGCGAGATGGTGGGGTCTATCTCATGGGTTGGACAGGAGGCTATGTCTTATTGGCATTATTGCTTGCGCCCTATCTGCGCAAGTTTGGGAAGTTCACCGTGCCCGATTTTATCGGTGACCGCTATGCATCTGGCGCAGCAGATGAGAAGATCAATATTGCCCGGCTGGTGGCGATTATCTGTGCGATTTTTGTCTCCTTCACCTATATCGTAGGGCAAATGAAGGGCGTGGGTGTAGCCTTTTCCAGGTTTCTGTACATCCCCTTTGAATGGGGGGTGGTCATCGGTATGGGGATCGTGTTTTTCTATGCGGTATTGGGAGGAATGAAAGGGATCACCTATACCCAGGTGGCCCAATTTTGTGTCTTGATCTTTGCCTACCTCGTACCTGCCATTTTTATTTCTATACAAATTACCGGAAACCCTATCCCGCAACTAGGCTTGATCGGTGAGGTGAATGGCGAAGGGGTTTCATTGCTCGCCAACCTCGACAGCTTAGTGAAAGAATTAGGATTTAATGAATATACCTCGGGCAGTAGAGCGACAGTAGACGTGTTTTTTATCACTGCTGCTTTGATGGTGGGAACGGCAGGGTTGCCTCATGTAATCGTCAGGTTTTTTACCGTGCCCAAGGTGAGTGACGCGCGTAAGTCCGCAGGCTGGGCCCTCCTGTTTATCGCTTTGCTATATACTACCGCCCCCGCTGTAGCAGCCTTTGCCCGCACCAATATGGTCAACTCCGTCTCCAATGTAGAATATGACCAAGTACCCGAATGGGTGACCAATTGGGAAGCGACGGGCTTGATCGAGATGGAAGACAAAAATGGAGATGGCGTCATTCAATATACTGCCGATCCTGAAGCAAACGAATTTACCCCTGACAAGGACATCATGGTCCTCGCCAATCCAGAGATCGCCAACCTCCCCGAATGGGTAGTCGCTTTGGTAGTGGCTGGCGGCCTGGCAGCCGCTCTTTCGACGGCCGCGGGCCTATTATTGGTTATTTCCAGCTCGATTTCCCATGACCTGCTCAAGAAGACCTTTATGCCTAAGATCACAGACCGCCAAGAGCTTAGCTATGCGCGGATCGCCGCTGGTTTGGCAGTGATCGGAGCGGGGATCGCAGGGATGAATCCGCCAGGATTTGTGGCAGAAGTGGTCGCCTTTGCCTTTGGCCTAGCAGCGGCCTCCTTCTTCCCAGCGATCCTGCTAGGCATCTTTGACAAACGCACCAATATGCAAGGGGCCGTGGCGGGAATGATTGTGGGAATCGTATTCACCGCTGCCATGATCATCTTGATGAAGTCAGTCAAGGTGCTGGGTACAGAAGAAGCCCTCATCACAGACTTTATGGGCATCTCTGCCCAAGGGATTGGGACGGTAGGCATGCTCCTGAATTTTGTCGTGACAATCGTCATTTCACGCCTGACGCCTCCACCGCCCAAGGCCGTACAGGACATGGTGGAGGACATCCGCATTCCACGCGGTGCAGGAGCTGCAAGTGATCATTGATTGGAGAATTATTAATGAATAAATTGAGGCGAATTTTAAAAATTGTGCGGCTGGGGTGAAGCGAGCGTGGGGGGACGGATAGAAGGGATGGCCTTGGTTGGCTCGCTTCGATTTTTTGGTTACTTTTTTCTAAAAAAAGTAACATAACAAGAAAAAACACTAGGTAAATGACAACTCGCATACACACCTTTGACCAATACCAAGAAGTCTATTCCCGCAGCGTAGCCGATCCAGAAGCCTTCTGGGCAGCAGAAGCCGAGACCTTTGAGTGGCGCCAAAAATGGGACAAAGTCCTCGACTGGAACTTCCGTGATCCTGATGTCAAGTGGTTCCTAAATGGCAAGCTCAACATCACCGTGAACTGCCTGGACCGCCATTTGGAGACACGTGGCGATCAGACCGCCATCCTCTGGGAACCCAATGACCCAGGCGATCCCGCCATTACTTACACCTATCGTGAGCTGTATCACGAGGTATGCAAAATGGCCAATGTCATGAAAAAGCATGGCATTGAGAAAGGCGACCGCGTCTGCTTTTACATGCCCATGGTGCCAGAATTGGCGATTGGGGTGTTGGCGTGTGCGCGGATTGGGGCCATCCACTCCGTCGTATTTGCGGGCTTCTCCGCTTCTGCGCTGACAGATCGAATCAACGATTCGAGTTGCAAGATGGTCCTCTGCTCGGACGGCAATTTCCGAGGAACGAAATCCATTCCTGTGAAGGCCGTAGTAGATGAAGCGTTAGAAAAATGCCCTTCTGTAGAGACGGTGCTGGTCAAGCAGCGGACAGGCCAGGAAGTGGTCTGGAAGGACGGTCGTGATTACTGGCTGCATGAAGAATCAAGAACTGTTCCCAATACGTGCAGAGCCGTCGAGATGGACGCGGAAGATACTTTATTTATCCTTTATACTTCAGGTTCTACTGGCAAACCCAAAGGCGTGGTGCATTCCTGTGGGGGCTATATGGTCTACACGTGCTTTTCGTTCAAAAATGTGTTCCAATACGACGAGGGGGATGTGTACTGGTGTACGGCTGACATTGGCTGGATCACCGGCCATTCCTATATCGTCTATGGGCCTCTATTAGCTGGCGCGACAACTGTCATGTTTGAAGGGGTGCCGACCTTCCCTGACGCGGGACGTTTTTGGGAGATCTGTGAAAAGCATCAGGTCAACCAGTTTTACACTGCTCCTACCGCGATTCGTGCGCTCATGGCCAAGGGCGATGAGTGGCCTGAGAAATACGACCTCAGCCAACTGAAAGTGCTGGGCAGTGTAGGAGAACCCATCAATGAGGAAGCGTGGAATTGGTATAATGAAAAAATAGGCAAATCAAATGTTCCTATCGTAGATACCTGGTGGCAGACAGAGACGGGCGGCATCCTCATTTCACCTTTACCAGGCATCACGAAACTCAAACCCACGTACGCTACCTTGCCACTTCCAGGCGTACAACCCTGTCTGGTAGATAATGAGGGAAATGAACTGGAAGGAAATAATGTCGAAGGCCTCCTTTGCATGAAATTTCCCTGGCCGTCTATGCTCCGCACGACTTACGGCGACCACGAGCGTTGTCGTCAGGTCTATTTCTCTTCCTTCAAAGACATGTACTTTACCGGTGACGGTGCCCGTCGTGATGGGGATGGATTCTATCGCATCATCGGACGGGTAGACGATGTCATCAATGTCTCTGGCCACCGCATGGGCACGGCCGAGGTAGAAAATGCCATCAACGAGCATCCCACTGTCGTCGAATCCGCTGTGGTGGGCTACCCCCACGCCATCAAAGGCCAAGGCATCTATGCCTATGTGATCTGCGCCGAACGGCCAGCTGACGAAGACGTCTTCCGCAAAGAACTCCTCGCAGTCGTCACTCGCGAGATTGGACCTATCGCCAAGCCCGACCTGATCCAGGTCGTCGACGGCCTGCCCAAGACCCGCTCAGGCAAGATCATGCGCCGCATCCTCCGCAAAATCGCCGAAGGCGCTTCGGACCAGCTAGGCGATACGTCTACGTTGCTGGATCCTTCGGTTGTAGAGGCGATCAAGGCGGGAGCGCTGGTGTGAGGGGGGAAATGTTCTTGGTTTTAGGTTCTATGTTCTAGGTTTGGGGCTGATGGTTATTTGATAATAGCTTTTAGTCCCATTTACTCAATTTCCCCTAATGCAAAGGTCGTATCAGTTATCTTTTTGATTAACTGTTTAAAGGGTTCAATCCGCAATTGATTCCTATGAGAATTTCTTAGAATGGCATCTACTGGGACAAAGTTGATTAGATGGCATCTCGCTTCACAATGATCTCTTCCCATAGGCTTCACAACCATATCATCTGTAATCACAAAACTGAATTCGTCATCCCAATTATGAGAGGTCATCATTACGCAGACGAAATAGCCTTCAATTTCTTGGACTAATTTATTAGAAAGAATAATGGCAGGATGATTCCCTCCTAGATCAGAATCAAATACAACTTCAACAATATCACGCTGATTAGCCATTATCTTTTGGAGTCAAAGCTTGGGCAATCCCTTTGGAGGAAGTTTTGAACATAGCTCTCTTTAAATTTTCGGGAGTTGATGTACGCTTCCGTTTTGGGGTAATAGGTATCGTATAACCCGTTTGAGAATCAATATCCAGAATAAAAGTTTCTGCTTGAATATATTCGGTGGTAATATTTAGAAACATATCTCTATTCTTGCTCCGTATTTAATTTTTTTAACTCACTGATTTTTGTTTCCAGAAAATTCTTAAGGCTCTCACAAACATTCAAATCCATATAAAGACCAATTTCGAATTCTCTTATAAGGCCACTTTTAGAGCTTTCAATATTTTTTATCGGTTCTGCAATCCTATTTTCTTCATCAATTCTAAATTCAGTACCTTGGGGAATTACCCCTCTTTGGCTATAAAAGTTTAGGTTAATATATCCTGATGGTGTAATTCCACCATGCGCCCCATCAACATGAATTTGTCGAAATCCAGGGTTTTTGATATTATGGATTACAATTGAGTTATTATCTTTTTCTTCCATACTCATTTTTTAGATGAATGCAGCTCATCATTTTGGTGCTTTTCAAAAATACCAAGTTAACCTTTCAATGCATAAACAATTCAATTATTTTTTTGCTGTCCCATCCCCCTAAAGCGTCAACCAATAATTCAACTTCACCACGATCCCGCGATTCTTGGCACCAAACTCCTTCACGGCGTAGTTGTCGGAGTAGACGACAAAGAGGTCTGACATGGGCTTAAAGCGCCATTGAAGGCGGGAGTTGATGTTGAAGTTGTCGGCTTGGGTGTTGTACTGGAGGAAGGTGGTCCAGAAGACGCTGCGTGAAAAATTGATTTCAATTCGGGGGCTGATCAGGAGGAGGGTGATCTGGCCATAGGGATCGGGCAGAGCGAGTTCGTTGCGAGCGAAATTGAGACTAAAATTACCCCATGGCTGGCGGCGGAAGTTTAAGCCCAGTGACTGGGTATTCCTTTTCCCATTGTAAAATTCGCCGTATTCTACTCCTGCATTGAAGGAAAATGCCTTGCGGCCATCTGAGTTGTACTCGATGCCGCCTGTGGTGAAGCTGTATTGCCCCACAGGCAAGGGGTCAAATTCATCGCCCAACAATCCCGTTACAAAAGGCAGATTCACAAGATTTCTTCTTACGCCCCATTCCAAGCTGCTGGAATTGCTGAAGTTGATAGAATAGCCCAGGTCAAGGCTCCACTCGTTGAGGGAGAAGTCTGGGTTCCAGATCGGTACACTTTCGATTCTGGGGCCGTGGAGATTGACGGTTTTGTTGTTTTTGGGGTAAATCTTGTAGGCAAATTCCTGGTAAAGGATATTGAAGCCGAGGCGGACGGTAGTGTCACGTTCTGCGTCGTAGTTGAATTGTCTGGCGTTAAATCCAATGTCTACGAGGTAATTGGTGCCTGTATGGCTGTAGGAGGAGAAGTGGGTAATGGTACGTGAATTGACCCCTGCACCTACATTGTAATAGGTATTCTGATCCCACTTTTCAGGCGCCCAGGAACCGTGATATTGCCCCCAAGCCAGCCATTGCCCATCTTCCGAACTGTAATTAAATTCCAGCCCCGCATTTCGGGTATAGTCATCCGACAAGGGATTCACCCCATCAAATGCCTGCCGACTGAGCACAATCCCATTAATGGTAGAGCGTTTCAACACCCGCTGCTGAAAGGCTGCTACGCTGTAGTTTTGGGACCTGAAGTCATCCGTCGCTGCTGTCTGCATGGTCATCAGGCCGATGCGCATGGCCTTGGTGAGGTTGCCGCTGAGGCGTGCTCCAAAGATGATCGGAATGGGCTGGGTATTGTCGTCGAGGCCGATTCTTCTGGAGAAAAACGGTCGTGTAGGGGGGATGCCAAAGGAGTTGAAAAGGTCACTGTTTTCAAGGAAAAAGGTGCGCCGTTCGGGAAAAAACAGGGAAAACCGCTCCAGGTTGGTCACCTGCACATCTACATCCACTTGGGAGAAATCGGGATTCACAGTAAGGTCCAAATTGAGGGAAGGGGAAACCGCTACTTTGGCATCCAACCCAGCGCCTTCCTTCCAGTCTGCTGGCGTTTGGGCCTCATAGTCTTTGGAAACTCGGCCTGTGATATAGGGGATAATGGAAATATTGCCTTTGGCGGGCGTAGGCGCCTCCTCCCAGATGAGGGTCCCCATATAGCCGAGGTCGATGCCATCGAAGTTGAGCGGAACGTGCGACCAGGTCGAGTAATAGTTACGCTTCATGTCATTTCGGATGAAATTGACGCCCCAGCGCGTCTTGCCAGCTTCGAAGCGAAGCGTCTTGAAGGGAATGGCCATTTCGATTTGAAAACGGTCGGGGTGATTGGTCACGGCAGAAAACCACTTATTGTCCCAGTCGGACCGGTAGTCTTCCGTGTCTTGGGTGAGCAAGCCCTCATTTTGGGCGCCCAGCGCATTCACGCCAAAAAGAAAGCCATTGGTCTTCTGCTTGACGGGATCGAGGATAAGCTCAAAGCCATCGCTGTCCCAGAAGCCTTGGTCTCGCTTCAAGGTTTGAATGACATAGGGTTGCTCGTGGTAGCACACCGCAAATAAGTACAGGTACTGGTCGTCGAAGGTCATGCGGACCTCTGTTTTGGCCTCAGCCAGTTCCTGGTCCGAGGGCCATTTGTTCCAAAAGTCTTTGGCCACGGAGGCTGCCTGCCAGGCGGCTTCCTTCATCTGCCCATCGACGACGATGGGCGTGGCAGAGCGCTTCATCCCTAGTTCGCGAAACTTCTGCGGGGTTCCGTCTTGGGCGAAGCTAGGAAGATGAAAAGCGAATAAAATTAGGCAAAGGAACCTTGATGCTAAGGTGAATGTCGACATTCCACTAATTTTTTTTACCAATTTAGCCTTTTTTTCCGATATGCGGAATATTGCCGTAGAGACGCGATTTATCGCATGTTGATTCCATATTATTGCATCAGGCTGTAGAGACGCGATAAATCGCGTCTCTACGAAATGGCAATCGACAAACCCCGAACATAAAACCCAAAACCCAAAACTTTTTCTTGGTTCCCTTTCTATTGTTCAATACATTGAAATACAAAATCCAGACATGAGATTCCCCCTTTTCCTCCTCCTAATGCTTTACTCCTATGGCCTATTTTCCCAAAATGGGCCGTTGATGCAACGCCTGGATCAGGCCAAGGAGCTGTATGCGCAGGAGGAATATAAAGCTTATGAGACCGAGATTCTCAGGTTATTGGCACATCCTGACGCAAAAAAAGAGAAAGGACTGTATTGGCTGTTGCTGATGGAGGCAGGATCCGTCACGATAGATTTTGCCAAATATGAGCAGGCGTATGACTATTATCATCAGGCGCTGCATTATGAGGAAGATGGGCAAGGCCCGCCCGATAGCTTATTGGCGACGATTTACAATGATCTGGGCTATATCCGGGGGGAGCAGTCTCGTTTTGAGGAGCAGCTTGCTTTGTACGAAAAATCACTGGAATACCGCATCGCTTTGTATGGGCCAACTCACTCGGAAACGGCGAGAAGCTATAATAACATTGGCTACTGCTACGGGAGGATGCGAAACTATGACCAGCAGCTCATTTATTTCCAAAAAGCCTTGGCGATCAGAATAGCGTTCTATGGCGAAGTGCATGCCCAGACGGCCAACTCTTTCAATAACCTGGGGTATTGCTATGGGCGTTTGGGGGACTACGACAGCGAACTGGAATATTACCTCAAAGCGCTGAAAGTACGCAAGGCGATATTGGGCGAGCGGCATTCTTTGGTTGCTCGCACGTTGGGGAATATTGGCTACCACTACTACAACACGCGTCAATATGACAAGGCCATCGCGCATTTTGAGGCAGGAATGGCCATCTACACGGAGATTTTTGGCCCGGATCATCCTGATGTGGTCAGTTCGTTGGAGAATATTGCCAATGCTTATGGGCGTCTCGGATATTTGGACAAATGCTTATTGTATTTGAATAAAGCCCAAGAAATTAACCTAAAATTCTATGGAGCAAGGTCGGAGTCCGAAGTTCAAAACCTCAATAATCAAGCGGTATTTTCTTTGCGATTGGGGGAATATGAAAAAGCTGTAGGTCTCTTTGAAAAATCACTGGAGATCAGCCAGGAGATTTGGGGCAAGGACTCAAAGATGGCTATCGATCGAATGATCAAGGTAGGCATCGCGAACCTTGAACAAGGCGATTATTCCAAAAGCTTGGAGATTTTCAACAAGGCATTTGAGATATATCATCCTACCGTCTCTCCGCCAAATTTTGAGTTGGCGGAAATTCATTTTCGAAGAGGCAGTTTGTATATCCATTTGGACTCCTTGGACAGGGCAATTGAAGATTTGCGCGAAGGGAGAAAACAATTTCTCCAACTCCACGATGAGGTAAGCAGTAGTTCTATCCATCAGGTCATAGGCGACTATTTTTACCATCAAGGAAAGTATGATTCGACCATCTATTATAATAATGTAGCCATTCAGTTTTTGGTGCCTGATTTTACGTGGAAGGAGCCTCATGAAAATCCTTTGTCAGAGCAACTGATTTCAGAAGATCAATTGCTATATGCTGTGGAGGGAAAGGGAAGGGCATTTTATCAAAAAGGAATCGACAATCGAGACGCGACTGCCTTGAAGCACGCCCTGGCCACCTTTGAACTGGCCATTGAAATCCTTGAAAAGAAACGATTTGAAAGGGGCGAAAAGACGATCCAACTGTTCAGTAGCGAAATCAGAGCCCTTTTTTCCCTGCTTATCAAGACCGCTAAGCACCTATATGACCTAACCCAGGATGATCAGTATCTCGAAGTCGTCTTTGAAGCCATGGACCAAAGCAGGGCTTATCTCCTGCGCGAACGCCTGCAAGCAGAGCAAGTAGCGCAATTTTCTGGTGTGCCAGATAGCTTATTGGGACAAGATCGAGTACTCAAGCAGGAACTGGTTTTTTATCAAAATAAAATCAAAGATGCTGAAGGAAATGCTTCTTATGACAGTGCGAAGGTGGCTCGTTGGAAGGATTATTTAGTAGAAAAACAACGAAAGCGCGACCAATTGCTCAGTATTTTATCCCGATCATTTCCCCGCTATTTTGCCCTGAAACACGCCACACCCGACATTTCGCTACAACAGATACAAGGGGATTTATCGAAAAAAGGCGCAAACCTGATCACCTATTTCCATGCTGATAGCACGATATATGCGATGGTGATTACCCCTAAAGGCAATCACTTACAGGCAATCCCCCTTCCTCCACATTTTGAGCACCTATCCCATCAATTTCTGAATGAACTGCGCCAGCCTGACCTTGTCAAGGCTCCGCAAGAGGCTTTTAGCCGATTTTGTCAGAGTTCTTATGCACTCTATGAACTATTGGTAGCGCCCCTTATCGACGATATCCCCCATAATGAACGCTTGATCATCATTCCCGATGGCAGCCTGGGCTATATCCCCTTTGAGTGCCTTATCCAAACCCTTCCAGCCGACCTCACCCAAGTCAACTATGCTGCGCTGGACTTCTTGATCAAGCGATTGGAGATCGGCTATTCTTATCACAACCAATACCCCGATCAGCGGAATAAGGGCAAAAAGCTGAAGTATGTGGCGTTTGCGCCCTCTTTTGGGCCTGCCGTGGTAGGCGACTCCCTCCGACAAAACCTCCCCGTCCTGAGCTACGCTCAGGAAGAGACAGACGCCCTCGCCAAATCATTTGACGGGCAGCTCTATCAGGCTGAGCAAGCGTCAGAATCTTTATTCAAAAGCCTTGCGCCTGCCTTTTCGATGTTGCACTTGGCTACCCATAGTTGGGTGTCAGATGGAGAAAGAGGTGCTCCATATTTGGTTTTCAGTAAGGATGTGGAGGGAAAAGAAGACGGCAAGCTTCATAGTTACGAATTGTACAACCTGGATCTCTCTGCCGAAATCGCGGTGCTCAGCGCCTGCAATACAGGCGTTGGGAAGCTGCAAGCGGGGGAAGGCGTAATGAGCATGGCCCATGCCTTTGCCTATGCAGGCTGCCCCAGCATTTTGATGAGCCTCTGGCAGGTCAATGACCACGCCACGGCCCAGTTGATGGAGTCCTTTTATGTCGGCCTTGCCGATAAAAAGCGAAAAAGCGAAGCGCTTCGTGAGGGGAAATTGGCCTTTCTGGCCGAGGCAGATCCGCTGAAGGCGCACCCCTATTATTGGGGCGGGATCGTCTCGATTGGGGACCAGCGTGCGCTGGGAGGGGGCGTGAATTGGCTTTTGTGGGGGATTATTGCGATCAGTATTTTGCTAGCTATAGGGTTGCTCGTGAAGCGAATGCTTCCTTGAAGAGAATGATGAATATTGAACAAGGGTTGATGATTTTTGAAGTGAATGAGCCTTCCTCCCTTCTCAAATCCCTTCGACTACGCTCAGGACATGCCTTGTTCATCAATCGATATTCTGCAATCTCTCCAACAACTGCTTCGCCTGCTCCCCATAAGCCGTCTTCGACGTCAAAAGCCCATTGAGCACGTCCTTCGCATTCGCTTGATCCCCATTCTTCAAATGGGCCATGGCCGTGTACCACAGCGAAATGTCCTGCAAGACAGGGTGCTTCAATTCATTGAGGCGAGTCAAATAATCAAGGGCTTTTGCAGGCTGGTTGGCAGCTATTCCACTGATGCCCGCATATAACAAAACAAATGGCTGCTCAGGGTCTGTGACCAATATTTTTTCAAAAGTGGCCAACGCTTGTGGGTAAATGGAAGCATTATAATAGCGCATGGCTTCTTTTAAGAGGGCATCTGTTTCCTCCCCAGATCGCGCCGTAATCACATCTTCGTATGGACTGAAGTTCATGGCAAACAACTCTTCTGAGGAAGCCTGCCCGCCTAAATTTTGCCAGATAAACCATCCGCCTGTTATCAATAGTATGGCGACGGCTGCATAACGCAGCAGTTGAGAAGTGTTGAAACGCCTGACGCTGGCGCTTTTTGCTTTCTCTATGTTGGCGTTGCCAGGGATGGCATGGCGGAAGGAAGCTGTGAGTGCTTCCAATTCAGCTGTATCTCTTGGCTGGGAATCCAGGCTTTCTTCAAGGGCTTCCATCGCCCCTGCCAGCAGGGGGTCTGTCAGCAGGGAAGCTTCCATCTCCTGAAGTTTGGCCGCAGGAAGTTCTCCCTGAAGGTAGGCCTTCATCTCTGCTAGGGAATATTGTACTTCATTATTTGCCATGATCTTAGGGAGTAATTTTGAATGAATGAAAACCTGGTTTTTATACTTTATTTATACTGAGAGAAATGTCGCGTTAATAAAACCATATAAGGCATATAAGAACATAGAAGGAAGAAATGATGAATTATGAAGGATTAAAGATGAAAAAGTATGGCTATTTTCTTAATTCCTAATTCATCCTTCCTCATTATATCTTATATGCCCTTAAATGCCTTATATGGTTCAACAAATGCCTTTAGTCTAAACAGACAATCCATCAGGCCTAAAGAACAAAATTCTTCAAATGAGTTCATTTTTTTCAGATCTTCTTTAACATGTCCCGAAGTCGCGTGGTCGCTCGATTTCGAATGCCCCTCAATTGGTTGAATGTCAGCCCCGTCTCCTCACATACTTCTTGGTAATTTTTTTCTTCTAAATAAATCTTTCGCAAGACTGTAGCCTCTTTCTCTGGCATTTTTGCTAAGGCATCATAGAGATGCGCTTGGTCCATTTGGGATTGAAGTTTTTCCTCAATCTCGTGTCCATCCTTTGTGTCCTGCTGTTCGACAAATTTGTCAAATAGCTGCTTCCGCCTCCCCTGGTCGTAACACATATTTCGCATAAACACATACAGCCAGCTCTTAAAGGATTGCACTTCCGCCGTTTTGAGCTTCTCTGCGAGTTTAAGATATACCTCATTCGTGAAATCACGCACATCTTCATGGCCCCGAATCTGCTTCAACCCAAATGCAATGATCTGGTCTGCATAGCGGTCCATGAGGATCGAAATACAGGTGGCATCTCCTTTTTTCTGATAGCTGGCAATCAATTCGAGATCACTCATCTTGGAAGGAGGAGTTGCCTTGGAGAGGAAGCGGATTCTAATAGACATGACGGTTTAGCCTTCAAGATTGCACGAATTCAAAAAAAATAAAATTATCCGTGCACTTTTTTGGGGTCGGTCGTCTCATCGGATGAAACTCACTGTTACCATTTTTAAACTTACCCCAAGATGAAAACGCAATTGATTACCCCAATGAAGTATGCCCTACTGATGATCTTGACCTGTACGCTGGCAGCTCAGCTTGCCGCCCAGTGTAGCGTCTCAAGCCCCAAGGAAGTCGCTCCATTTTTTCCTCAATATGACTGGGAAGGCAAATGGAACCATGTTTCCCTTTCGGGAGACCAGGGAGAAGATTATTTCAGCTTTTATGCAGAAGTGGGGAATACCTATGTCTTCTCCACCATGCCAGCCTTTGGCGGCAGCACCACAGGCATTCCCAATGACGACACGCAGTTTTCGGTGCTTGATGTATATAATCAGGCAGCACCAGGACGGTTTGGCAATGCCTTTCACGATGATTTTTATTACGGCCCTTTTTGGACTGACTACAAACCTACATTTGCCTGGTCACCTAGCCAGACGGGGACCTATCGCCTATTGGTCACAAAATATATGAACTATGTAGGCTGCCAGGAATTGGGAATGGGGGACCACGTGACGGTCGCTTTCAGGCGAATTCCTAGGACCTATAACTTTGCCGTGTGGACAGGCGCACAACATGCAGATTTTTATGCTGATTATTGTTGGCTCAGTAGGGGGACTAGCGGCGCGCCTGGATCAGGACTCAATACAGCATTGGATCAGGCATATGCCTTGTTCGATAGTGACGCGGGTGCTTCTGTAGGGGCTATCACTACTCACCGTCCGCCTTCCAGTCACATGTCTATTACTGTGTGTAAGATGGTCATAGGCCCGCGCCAAACCCTCGAAATATATTCTCAGACAGAATTAGTGATTACGAGTGAACTCATCATGCCGATGACTTGGGAGCCTTTTGCGTTCCTTCCATCCGTAGGGAGAATCGAGAGTTCGAGTGCTGCTTCACCGGGAACCGTCCGACTGCTAGGCGCTAATGCGAATATGAACATTCCCAATAATGGCAATATTCAAAACATTAGGTTGGTCCTAGAAAGTGGACAGAACACCTCTATTAGCGGGATTGGGTCGCCTTTTGAAGGGGAATCGGTCTTTGCAGAAATTGAAATTAAGGGGAATGCAGATTTCTATATCGGCGGGAAAGTTCGGGTAAAAAACAAGATTTATTTTCACAGCGATCAGGTGATCGGGGTGGGAAGTACAGATCCATATTCTTATCTCAAATTGGATGAAGCTACCCAAGTCATAGGTGCCAATGAAAAACGCTTTATTTCGGTGGGGGCAGGCCGCCCAGTCATCAAGGCCTGGAGCAGTACGCAGCCATTTGAACTACCGATAGGAGATTGTATCCATCCTTCAAAATACTATGCACCTGTCAACATAACCCCCACAAGTGCCACAGCCACTGAGTGGTCCTGCACTTATCAACGCAATAATCCCTATTATCACGCTGGGCCTCAGCACGGAGGGATTGATCACATCAGTCGCTATGATCGGTGGACAGTGGATTCTGATGTCGCCAATGCCCAGGCAACAATCACTGTGCAGTGGAACCCTGGTAGCCAAGTCGGTCAGCAACTCAATGACCTAACCATTGCAGGATATGATCTGAATTATGCCTGGCAGAATGTAGGGGGAAATAGCGTGACAGGCACCTCCCAAGTCGGCCAAATCACCTCCAATACCATTGTCCCCAATCAGTACTCGGAATTCTCCATTGCCTCCACCACCGCCAATCATGGCTTTCGCCTCGGCCAGCAGCCAATAGCTGATATTTCCTTTACCTGCTTCCCAAACCCAGCCACCAGCTACACCCAAATCGAACTGGAGCATCCCCTGCCAACAGCCATGTCTTTCCGTATGATCGACACCCAAGGACGAGAAGTCCACCAAGTAGAAATGCTTGCAGGTCAAAAGAGTGCCTCACTGAACATCAGTCATCTCAGCGCGGGGACCTACTACGTGGTCGCCGATCAACAACGAGCGAAGCCGTTTAAGGTGGTGAAGAAGTGATGCCCAATAACGATAAGAATATTTGATGTGGGCATCGCTGCCCGTAAAGGCGTTGGATTCCAACGCCTTTACGGAGATGGCGGTGATCCATACCCGTCAAATCGCCGCAGGCATTTACTTCCTGGAAATACGGACTACCGATGAGCGGAAGCTTATCAAGGTAGTGAAACGGTAGAGGCACTGTTCTAAGAAGGTTCTAGGTTTTATGTTCTAGGGTTGGTGTCTGTGTATGCCTAAAACCTTCCCGTTTTGCCTGCAAGCTCACCGATAGGTATATTTGTTTGACCTAACCTTACATACCTATGGCAGGCATTACCTTTCCCCGACTTGCTGCTTTTTTGACCCTTTTTCTCTTCACCTATCATGTTGGATACCCACAAGATGAAATAGACAGCCTCATCACTGCCTTCGACCAGCAAGCAGATGAAGCCCTAAAGGCTGCAACTGCTCTTGCCATCGGCCGCGAACTCATGCGAACGGATAGCGCAGGCGCAGTCAAATACTTCAGGGCTTGTGTGGAGATAGCCGCTAATGAAAATGGCCTAGAAGCGCTCTGGCGGGAATGCAATAGCCTATGGGGGCGATTTTATGTGCTCAAAGGCGAATTTTCTACTGGGGAGACATTTTTTAGAAAAAACTTGGAACTCGCAAGAAGCGGTCGATTTCCCGACCGTGTTTCAGCGGATGCCTTTACAGATATGGGGGCACTGTCTGTTTATCAGCAGGCATTTGATTCGGCTATTGTTTTTCTGAATAAAGGGATTGATTTGCTTGAAAAATCGAATGCTAAACCCAATGAATTCCTGTCTCCTATTAACAACCTGTTTCTCATATACCACGACCAAAGCAAAGTAGAAAAAGCACTGGAAACAGCCCTCAAAGGGTTGGAATGGGCTGAGACGGCAGAAGACGCACGATTTGCGGCCATATTTACCCTCAATACGGGCATGAGCTATAGCATGCAGCGCCAGCGAAATGAGGCCATCCATTCCTATAAACAAGCGATCTCCTTGGCAAGAGAGGCGAATTTGCCTCAGGTAGAAGGAACAGCCTTGTCGAATCTTTCAGGGGAATATGAAAATCTAGGGCTATGGGACTCCGTCAAGGTGTGTGCCTTGGAAGCGATTCCATTGCTGGAAGCGCATGGAGACATTCGTCTACAGACGGGCAATTATGTGCAGTTGGCGCAAGTAGCGCGTCAAGCAGGCAATACCGCTTTGGTCAAGGAATACCTGGCGATTATCCAAGAACTGTTAACCAAAATGCCTTCTATTCAAGCAGAGACAGCTTATTGGCAGATGATAGGAGAATTGCACCAGCAAGAAGGCAAGTGGCAAGCAGCAGAAGCGGCGTTCCGAAAAGGGATAGAGTTAACGGATAAAATTGAGAACTTGGAGCGGAAGGCAAATTTGACGGAGGCGCTGATGCGGCTGTTTGTAGCGAAGCATCAGGAAGATTCTGCCAATGTGTACTTTGATCGATATGCAGCCTTGAAGGATCGCATCATCTCAAAAGACAAGGCAGAAGCATTGGCACGAATGGAGACGGAATTTGAAATAGCCAAAAAAGAATCTCAAATCGCCAAGCAGGAATTAGAAATCGCGCAAGTCCATGCCGATAGCCTCCAGCGGACTTATGAGCGCAATCGGTTGTTAGTAGGGGTAATCATTCTGTTTTTGATTGCCGTGGGCGTGGGATATAGTTTTTGGCGAAGCAAAAAGTTTAACACATTGCTTTCCGCCAAAAATCACGAATTGACAGAAGCCAATGAACAAAAGGAGGCTTTACTCAAGGAAATACATCATCGCGTCAAGAACAACCTCCAGACCATCTCGAGCTTACTCAAACTGCAAGCCCGTTCTACCGATGATCCTATTGCCTTGACGCCCCTATTGGAAGGCCAAAATCGCGTGGAGTCTATGGCCCTCGTCCACCAAAAGCTCTACCAGACAGAAGACCTGCGTGAGGTGCATTTTCAGGAATATTTGGAACAATTGATGGACGCACTCTCAGAATCGTATGATGGGAAATCGCAGCAGGTTGAGACGGTCGTAAATGCTCATGACATTTCCATGGACATTGACAATGCTATCCCACTGGGCCTGATTGTCAATGAATTGGTCACCAATGCCTACAAATACGCCTTTCAAGGCAAGGAAAAGGGGAGCATTAGGATTTCCCTCCATAAAGAAAAGGAGGCGGGCTACCGACTAGCCGTATCAGATGACGGATTGGGCTTGCCAGCGGGCTTTTCGATGGAAAGCCCACATTCCTTGGGCATGCGGCTGGTGAAGATGTTCACCAGACAACTGAGGGGAAACCTGAATTGGCATTCGGATAGTGGTGCGCATTTTTCCATCCAATTTCAAGGAATTCAGTCATGAGTAGTTTTTCAGTCTTGATTGTCGAAGATCAACTGGTCATTGCGGAAGACATCCGCCAAGCGGTGGAAGGCATGGGGCATCAAGTCTGCGGGATAGCGATTTCCTACGAAGAAGGGGTAGGTTTGGTCCAGCGTCACCAGCCTGATTTAGTAATTTTAGATATAAAATTACAGGGGAAAAAAAGCGGGATAGACCTGGCGTATGTTATCCTAAAAAAATACCCGACCACTTCCTTTATTTACCTAACCTCCTATTTTGACAGAAAAACCTTAAAAGGTGCCAGCAAAACCCTGCCAGGTGCTTACCTGGTGAAGCCCTTCAAAGACCAAGACTTGATGTCGGCGATTGAGGTAAGTATGCAAAATCATCAGGCTAAGATCGAGATGACAGATCAGCTCGAAGGGCCGGGAGAACTGATCGTCAAATCGGAGTATGTCTTGCTGAAAATCCCCTTTGTAGACATCCTATGGCTCAAGGCGGATCGCAATTATTTTGAGATAAAAACCCTTGAGAAAATCCATCGAGTCAGGGGAAGCATGGAAGCGTATGAGAAAAAACTCCCTCCTAACCGCTTTATGCGCATCCATCGCTCCTATATCATCAACCTCGACCATGTCACCGAGGCTTTCAATGGAAAAGTGCTGATGGGTGGGGTATCGCTGCCTGTTTCGAGGAGGCGGTTTTCAGAGCTGATGGCTAGAATCAAGGCTTGATGTGGGGAAGTTCAAACTCAAGCACAAGCTCAAACCCAACTAAAATCGTTTATTCTTGAACTTGAACTTGAACTTGAACTTGAACTTTTCCCCCTTCTTTCCATTCGTCCTCAAAATCCTGCCTTTCGTCCCAGTTATTTGCAGAAGTGTTTCAATATTTCGTGATTGTTAATGGTATTCTATTTTGCTTTTTGGTTTTTTACGAAAAATTAGATATTTATATAAGAATAGTTACCTGGCTTTTTAATCATTGTGACATTCATGAAATTTTTGAAAACACTTTTTACCACACTTGCTTTAGGATTTTTTCTGATTTCAACTATCCAGGCGGCCACCCTTACCGTCTGCGCCTCTGGCTGCGACCACACGTCTATAAAAGACGCCATAGCTGTAGCGAGTGCTGGAGATGTCATCAGCATCAAGAGCGGCACCTATACAGAGGCCGCCATCATCGTCGATAAAGATCTTACCTTTCAAGGGCAGGGGCAAGTCAATACGATTGTCCAAGCCCATGCATCGCCTGAAATGGCCGAGGATCAGGTATTTATTGTCAACTTTGGATTGACGGTCATCTTCAGGGATCTCACCATCCGTCATGGCCACCCTCAATTTTCAGGACTATATCTTTCCAATCGAGGAGGAGGGGTATTTATCAGCTCATCCGCTGATACAGATGTATCTTTCACACGGGTCACGATCACCAAAAATCACGCGCTTCCTTTTGGAAGTGGAGGTGGGGTGGCCATTTCTGGATCACTGGGGACTGTGACGTTCACAGATTGTGAGATCAGTGAGAATGCGTCAAGAACCTCAGGAGGCGGGATAAGCAACACGGGCACAGGGCATTTTGAGATGACAAGAACTAGTATTTCCGGAAATTCTTCTGGAAACGGAGGAGGAATCTATAGCTGGGCTTCTACCAATTTTGTCTTGAATGATTGTGGGATTTCTGATAATACCTCTACCTCATCCGGAGCTGGAATCTACCTTAGAAACGCAGGCCCTGTGACCAGTTTTACTGACTGTATCTTCCACCATAATATTGCAGATGGCAATGCAGGTGGCTTGCATGTGAGCTTTACTGGACCGATGGATTTTGTTGATTGCATGTTTACAGAAAATGAAGGATCGCAAGGTGGAGGCATCTATTTTCAAGGACATGCAGGGACCATAGGGGACGTTTCGATGACAGGGTCTACCCTCTCAGACAATAAGGCAACATCCGATGGGGGAGGCATCTATTTTACTTCCAAAAATGACCTCAATATGACCGATTGTACGGTTTCTGATAATCATGCTTATACTCAGGGAGGAGGGCTTTTCATCTCGTTAAATGGTTCTGTTGCCAAACTTTCTGAATGCATTGTCCATCACAATATAGCCGGAGAACCGAGTCTTTCGAGAGCTGGTTTGGGAGGGGGAATAACTGTATCAGGTACAAATACAAGCACTACGGATAGATTTGAGATTGAGAACAGTGTAATTAGCGATAATGAAGTGACAGGAGCAGGGATATTGGGCCACTACGGCAGAGGGGGCGGAATCTATAATTGGGGGGTAAATTATTTTTCCATGAATAAATCCACCGTTTCTGGAAATAAAGCAGATGGCCAAGGCGGCGGCATTGCCATTTCTCCATTTATGATGTATCCTATAAACAAATTCATCAATTCCACTATCCACAATAATGTGGCTGGAGGGGCTGCTGGAGGAGGCGTTTTGGGAAATAGTGAAGGCGGCGGCCTATTTTTGGGCACAGCGACCTCTTACTCACTCATCAACTGCACTGTTGTCAACAACGAAGTAATCGGCCCTGCTACTTCCCGTAGCGGAGGCGGAATCTTCTTCACAGATAGTGAACTGAAACTAACCAATACCATCGTCGCCAATAATTCAGGCGCCTCTTCCGGAGCAAATGGAGATGATATTTTCCAATATGCTACGTCTACCATGTCTATCATCTCCAGTCTGGTAGAAGACTGTGACAACTGCAGTGCTGCGCCTACTTACACCTCTGACCCCAACCTCGCTCCTGTCGCCTTATGCGGCGATCAGTCCTACTTCGCGCCTCAGTCTGGGAGCGATGCCCTCAACAACGGCACGGGCCCTGGCGGCGAAATCCCCAATGGCGACATCTGTGACAACTTCCGCTGTGATGATATTGATATAGGTGCTTATGAGGTTTCTACTGCAGGTGCTTCTGGCGGCTATACAAGTATGGATATAGGAGATGTAAGCGGTCAGGTAGGAAATACCATCATTGGGCCTCCAGGGACCTATACCGTGACTACTTCTGGAAAAGGAATTAAAGGAACCGCTGACGGTTTTCACTTTGATGCCTATGGCCATAGTGGAGACATAGAACTTATCGTTCGGGTAACGGGCATTCAGAATAATAGCAGCCGTCAGGCGGGCTTGATGTTGCGGAATCACTTGGGACCAGGCTCGCCGAATGTAGCCCTCCTCATCAATGGAAAAAAGCAGATCAAGCTGACAAAAAGAAGCAGTGAAGGGGGCGTCACGACTACCCTTAAGACCAAATCTGCCAGAAGCAGGCTGAATTCCTGGCTGCGCCTCACCAAAACGGGGAGTACCGTGATTGCCTACTACTCTCGGTCAGGGACCATCTGGGAAATAATCGGAATCACCTCATTTGATTCTCCTTGTGGGTATGAAGCAGGGCTTGCCACGAGCAAAGGGGCTTCTGGCAGCACCAAGGTATTTACCTATGACAATTTTACCATCGATGGGGTATCCCCAACCCCACCTCCCCCTCGCTTTGCTGCATCCCAAGAGCTGGAACTCAGCCTGACTGCTTTCCCCAATCCCTTTGGGGATCAGCTGAGCTATCGCCTGGAAGGCGTGGAGGTAGGGACACAGTATCATGTGTCTCTATTGGACCTGACAGGTCGTGCTGTGATCGCCTTTGTAGAGACGTTGGATTCCAACGTCTCTACAAAGGCGATCAACACTGCCGAAATAGCCGCAGGCATTTACTTCCTGGAAATACGGACTCCCGACGAGCGTAAGCTCGTCAAGGTGGTGAAGAAATAAGTTTTACGTTTTAGGTTCTGAGTTTTAGGTTGAACACAGACTTAGAACCTAAAACCCAAAACCCAAAACCCAAAACCCAAAACCCAAAACCTTCTTCCCCCCTCCACGACATCTCTACGACAACTGAGACTTCCCCCATCAAACGCTTGCGTTTGATGGGGGAAAAATGATTCCTTTACATAACCACCTCAAATTTCTATATTTTACCCAAAAAGGAATCCATGCAAAAATATGCGCTCTACTTTTTCTTGATGGTTTTTGCTCTAGGAAAAGTTCATGCACAATACAAAGTAAATGGCGATGCAGTAGCGCTGGGGTCAGATTGCTATCGACTGACCAATGCCGCTGCCTTTGAAGGAGGTTCTGTCTGGTACCTCAATCGAGTAAATATCAACCGTCCTTTTGACTTGTATTTTGAGGTGTTTTTGGGGTGTAAAGATGCTACGGGGGCTGACGGAATCGCTTTTGTCTTGCAGCCTGTCAGTACCAATATCGGCAGCGCCGGTGGCGGTTTGGGTTATCAAGGTATCACGCCTTCCTTTGCTTTGGAAATAGATACCTGGCAAAATGCCAACGACCCGACTTATGATCACCTCGCCATCATGTCCAATGGGGTCACAGACCACGGCACCACCAATAATCTGGCGGGACCTGTGCCTGCCTTGCCCAACTTTGGCAATATCGAAGATTGTCAGCCGCATACCTTGCGGGTCACCTGGCAGCCCGATAGCATGATTTTCCGCGCCTATGTGGATTGTGAATTGACAATTACCTATACGGGCAATATTGTGCGAGATATTTTTGGGAACAATCCGCTTGTTTTTTGGGGATTTACGGGAGCTACAGGCGGTTCCAATAACGTCCAGCGATTTTGCTTAGAATACATCTCCTTTACAGAAGCGCTCGCCGATACAGCGATATGTGAAGGGAGCAACGTGCCGCTTTCTGTAGGTTCTGGGGATACCTTTGTCTGGAGTCCAGGGACAGGCCTGTCCGATTCGACTATCCAGATGCCGATAGCATCTCCACTTCAGACGACGACCTATACGGTTGAAGTCACCGACCTCTGCAATCAGAAGCGATACGATACCGTCACGGTGCGGGTGGATACAGCCATTATTCCACCTCTTCCTTCGGACTTTACCTTATGCGACGGGGATTCTGCCTTGCTGAGTGCGGCCCATGGCGGCGCTACCTACTTGTGGCAGGACAGCAGTCAGTTGCCTACTTTTCTCGTGACACAGCCCGGAACCTATTCCGTCACCTTGCAGAATGCTTGTGACAGCCTCACAGATCGAGTGGTCGTATCGCCCCAGGGATTGCCTGTAGTGTCGATACAGGATGTGGATTGTTTTGGGCAAATGAGTGGGCAGGCAAATGTGGTGCACCAGGGCGATAGACCCTTTGTCTTTTCGTGGTACGATGCCGCTGGCACTCTGCTGCAAGTCAACGCTTCTACGAGTCGCCTCGATACGTTAAAAGGCTTAGCCCCTGGCAATTATTCCTTGATTACGTTAGAGGGAAATGGATGCCCCGATACGGTTTCCTTTAGCATATCCGAACCCCCCTTGCTGACGCTTCAGCTGTTGGGGAAATTGGATATCCCCTGTCATGGCCTGCCAGTCGGCGAAATTCAAGTCCTTGGCGCTGGCGGCACCTTGCCCTACCAATATTCGCTGGATGGCGTGAACTTCCAGTCAAATGGGGATTTCTTCGCGGTAGGCGCGGGTACCTATACCGTTTGGATTCAAGATGCCAATGGCTGTGATACCAGCCTGACAGTCACGTTGACCGAACCGCCAGCCTTGAGTCTAGGCCTGATCTCCCAGCGAGACCTCGCCTGTTTTGGTGGGACGACGGGGGAGATCACTGTTTCTGCAAGTGGGGGCGTAATGCCTTACAACTACTCCTTGGGCACAACTATTTCCCCAACGGGCCAGTTTTCGGGCCTTTCGGCAGGAATCCATGTCCTGGTGGTTCAGGACGATAGCAGTTGCATTGATACGTTGACCATTACCCTCAGTGAACCCCCTGCATTAGTTCTCTCTGTGGATAGCCTGTTGCCTGTGGAGTGTCATGGGGATAGCACAGGGTACCTATCTGTGTTGGCAAATGGAGGAGTCCCTTCTTATCAGTATGCATTGGGAAATGGGAGTTTTGGCACCATGAATACCTTTTCCAACCTATCTGCATCCACTTATCAGCTTCATGTCATGGATGACAGCGGTTGTGTGACAACCCTTCCCGTTGTCGTGCCAGAACCTGCCATGCTGGTGGGGAATCTGCTGGCTCAGCGAGATGTGTATTGCAAAGGCGATGCGAGCGGTTGGATTTTGGCGGGGGGGGTAGGGGGGACCATGCCTTACCAGTATAGTTTGGATGGGGTAGTATTTGGGGCAAATGATACGTTGGGGCAATTGGCGGTAGGGAATTATGTGGTGTATGTCAAAGACAGTAATGACTGTATGACGAATTTCCCTGCTACGATCTCCGAGCCCCAAGATAGCTTATCTGGAAGCATTCTAATGCAAACCAACACTGATTGCTTTGGGCAATCGTTAGGCGCTGTAACGGTCACTGCTTCAGGAGGTACAACTCCCTATAGCTTCGCTATCGACGGGCGGACATTCAGCCCTGACAGCAGCTTCACAGGCCTCTCCGCCACCTTATACCATGTCACGATTCGCGACACCCTGGGCTGCACACATGAGGTGCCCGTTGTGATTACCTCACCTACTGGACTGACCAGTACGATTCCTGTTAAGCAAGACATCGCTTGCTTTGGGGACAGCACAGGCTTCGCCACGATCAGCGCCGCTGGCGGTATCGGCCCCTATCAATACAGCTTTGACAGTGTGCTTTTTTCTACGAATAATACCTATCAGAACCTCCCCGCAGGTCAGTACACCTCGTATCTCCGAGATGCCAATAATTGCCTCGTTTCCGTGGCATTCGACATTTGGGAACCGCCCTTATTGACAGCAAGTCTTTTGGCCAAAAAGGATGTTGCCTGCCAAGGGACCCCGACGGGCTGGCTTCAGGCTCAGGCCCAAGGCGGTAGCCCGCCTTATCGCTATTCCATCGACGGCGTCAATTTTGTGGCTAGTCCGATGTTCTCTGGACTCGGGGCAGGCACCTATACTGTCACGGTCCGTGACGATAGCCTATGTATGGAAACTTTTTCCGTCACCTTGGCAGAGCCTGCAGCCCTGCAGGCAAGCATCGCGACCTTGTCCCATGTTGCCTGCCATGGCGATAGCACGGGCAGGGTCCAGTTTACGGTAAGTGGGGGCAGTCCGCCCTATGCCTTCGGCGTGGATACCCTGCCACTGGGGCCAGATAGCCTGTTTCAAGGCTTATTTGCCAATAATTATGTCTTTACCATTCAGGATGATAGCGGCTGCGAGCAGGTGATTCCTATCACCATCACAGAACCTCAGCCGCTATTGTCGAATATTACTGCACAAGTGGATCTTACTTGTTTTGGCGACAGTACGGGGTTTGTACAATTGCACACGATAGGCGGGGTGATGCCTTATATGTATGCCCTAGATCAAGGGCCTTTTGGGCCTGATAGTGCTTTTTCTCAGCTTCGGGCGGGAACTTATCAACTCACTGTCCGTGATGACAGCAGTTGTACGACGGTAGTGCCCATCACGATCAGCGAACCGCCTTCGATGATAGGGCTGATCACGTCTCAGGTAGACATTCTTTGTCATGGAGATCACACAGGCGAATTTGCGGTGAGCATTCAAGGCGGAACCATGCCTTATCAATTTTCTCTGGATGGAAGTGCCCCCAGTCAAGACAGTGTGTTTGCTGGGTTATCAGCGGGAAAGTATCAATTAGTGGTGACAGACGATAGCAGTTGTGTGCTGTCGTTTGAGGTGGAATTGACAGAGCCGGACACCTTGGTGCTACAGACCTTGGACCGTGATGTGCGATGCTTTGGCGAAGCCAATGGCTTTGCGGAAGTCGCCATCAATGGGGGTGTCACGCCTTACCAGATCGAATGGGGAACTAGCCCCGTTCAGAACACCATCACGACGACAAATCTGCCTAAGGGTATCTACCCTGTCATCGTCATAGACAGCAATGGCTGCGTGGCGCGTGACACGGCTTGGATAGATGAACCGCCCTTGCTGGAGCTCACTTTAGTGGATCAGGTAGATGCTTTTTGTGACTGGCCCAATGGCAGTGCAGAGGTAGCTGCTACAGGGGGCATTTCCCCCAATTACACGTTCTTATGGAGTTCAGATCCTACGCAGACTACCGCACAGGCTACTGAGCTGTTTGGAGGTGCGTATCAAGTCTGGGTGACAGACGACAATGGATGCATGGATTCACTCGATATTTTGATTCAAAATACCCCTCCCGCTACGCCTTTCTTTACCACTGATCCATCTGCTACGGACCCAATCCTTTTTTCCGACCAACCCATAGAATTCATCAATCAGTCGGCCGATGCGGTAGCGTTTTTCTGGCAATTTGGAGATGAGGCTGGCGGAACGGAGGAGGAAAATCCTGTCTACACCTATAATGACCCTGGCACCTACCTGGTGACCCTGACAGCTTTTAACGAATTTTTTGTTTGCCCCACGACCTACCAGCTGGAACTCACCATCTTGGCCGATGGACGCCTCTTTTTCCCCAATGCCTTCAGCCCCAATGACGACGGATTTAATGACATTTTTTACCTAAAAGGAGAAGGGATTGCTGAATTGACCATGACCATCTACACCCGCTGGGGCCAGGAAATCACCACGATCAACAACCTCGATCAAGGATGGGATGGCAGAGACAAAAATGGCCAGAGTGTACCAGAAGGGGTGTATACCTTTTATGCAAAGGCCCGATTTCATTCTGGGAAGGTGCTGGAGCGGCCAGGGACGATCACGCTTATTCGGTAAAAGGCAAGTTTGGGGTTCAGGGTTTAGAGTTTTGGGTTCAGGGATCAGAGTTCTAGCTTATATGACTTTGGGATTTTTAGTCTAACTTAGAACCCAAAACCCAAAACCCAAAACCCAAAACCCAAAACCCAAAACCCAAAACCCAAAACCCAAAACCCAAAACCTCCTTATGACTTTCCTCCTATACGGCGCGAACGGCTACACCGCACATTTGATCATTGAAGAAAGCCTTAAACAAGGGCTCCAGCCGATATTGGCGGGGCGCAATCAGACGAAGATTGAAGCGGTCGCAAATGGGTGGGGGCTGCCTCATCGGGTATTTAGCTTGGCGGATCAAGGGGCTGTCGAGGCCCAGTTGGCGGATGTGACAGTCTGCTTGAATGCTGCGGGTCCCTTCAGCCAGACGGCGCTGCCGCTGGCAAAGGCATGCTTGAGTAGCCAAACACATTACCTCGATATTACGGGGGAAATAGAAGTATTTGAGCAAATAAAGGCCTTGGGGAGTGAGGCCGAGTCAAAAGGACTCATGCTGATGCCTGGGGTTGGGTTTGACGTGGTGCCATCGGATTGCCTCGCCAATTACCTCAAAGAAAAAATGCCCGATGCCGATTCACTAGAACTGGCGTTTACAACAGAAGGTGGCGGCATTTCCCACGGTACAGCAAGCACCATGATAGAACAATTGGGCAATAAAGGATGGGTTCGGAAAAATGGACTACTCCACCCCGTACCGTTAGGCCATAAGCACAAACGCATAGATTTTGGCGGATTCTCTCGCACGATGGCGACCATCCCCTGGGGAGATATTTCTACTGCCTACACCTCTACTCAGATTCCCAATATCGAGGTCTATGCCCGGATGCCTCGGAAGGTAGTGAAGGTGATGAAATATCAAGGGCTTTATAACCCTATTTTGCGCACAAAATTTGTTAGAAAGCTCGCACAAAAGTGGGTGGACAAAAATATCTTTGGTCCCAATGAACAGCAGAACCAAACGGGAAAAACTCATCTGTATGGGAAGGTAAGTAAAGGCTCCGACCAAAAAGAAGCTTTCTTGGTATGCGCTGAAGGGTATCTGCTTACGGCTATAGCCAGTATGAATATTACCCAGAAAATTTTGGCGAAGCATTTCACGCCAGGTTACCAGACACCTGCTATGGCCTATGGGTGGAAATTGATTTTGGAGATAGAGGGAAGTGAGTTTCGGGATGTAGACGAAAGCTAGCATTCAAGTTCAAACGCAAATTCAAGTTCAAACTCAAACAACAAAGTTGTCATTTCGACGAGTCTTCGAGGAGAAATCTACCCGTGTGGTCTAGAAACCTGGGAATAACCGTTAAACCCTTTCCCTCAGACCTCTTCATCGAACTTCACTGGCGCAGAAGCGCGAACGCCAGCGTAGATAGCTGCCACGGACAAGAGAAGCACAGCGCCCCAGCGCGCATAAATCTGCCCTGTGGTCAGACAAGTAGGGCAATCGGCCCCTGGCGCAGCCATGAAAAAATACGACCAGAGAATCACTTGAGCGGCCGCTAAGATAAAGAGGAGGACTTTGTCAGAGTTACTTAACCTAAAGTTCATATGGGTCTAATTTAGCACGGCGACAAAGGTAGGGAAATAGGGGGAGGTTTAAAGAAAAAAGTAAAAATAACTAACAAGGAAGTACAAAATGGAAAGTACGGATACGCTCCCTTTCTTCCCTTTGTACTTCCTTGGTAATTATTGATTATTTTTACTTTTTCCTAAAATCTCACTCGCTTCCAATTTTCTCGATTCATCTGCGATCCACCGCCTTCACCTTCAGCTTCAAACGCTTCTTGGTCGGTGATCTCGATAGGCGCCAGTTTCTGCTTTTTGAGTTGCTTATTGAGTTTGGGGAGTTCTGTGGAATGAATCTCCTGAAGGCGCGCTTCGAGCGCCTTCATCTCCTTCTCGACATTGTCGAGGGTTTCGAGTTGTGACTGGGTCGGGCGACCTTGGTAGCCAGTCACATTGCCATAGATACTGGCAAGGCGCTCGCGCAAGCGGACCTGCCCCGCGATGCGGTTGGCACTATTGGGGACGAGGGCGTCACGCTCTTTCTCCATGCGATTGCTCAAGGCCATCAAGTCGTCTACCAAGCGTTTGCTCTTCAACGAATCAGCCTTGGCTCGACTTTGGTCCATCAATTCCTTCACCTGATGACTCAAGAAGGCAAGGTCTTCCAGCATGTCATAAGCACGGTTGACCGCTTCGAAATTTGCTTGGAGGTCTTCAGGTGAATGAGGAGAATCAGGGTCATTCATGAGGACTGCGGTGTGCGTATAGGTTTCTTCTCCCTTGAAAAGCTTCACCGTATAGGTGCCAGGAGGGAGGGTCGGCCCAAAGGCCGCCTGAAAGCTTAATCCCTTAGAACGGGGAACCCGAGGCGCTTTTTTGCGGACGATCCAGTTCACGCGATTCACTCCTTTTCGCTTCCCAGCTACGATGGTACTGACTTTTTCCCCTTTGTCATTGTATACCTCCATCGACATGTCACCAAAAATATGGCGCTTTTTGAGGTAATAGCTAATAACAGCAGCGCTGGAAGGGTTTTGCCCCGAAAACTCATCATCTCCCGGAAAGCGCTGGATGCCTCCCGCTGGACGCAGCACAAAAGGTTTGGAATCCAAGAAAGCCACATCCTGCTGGATGACCTCCTCTGTGATCGCACGAAGGGGGGTGAGGTCGTCGACAATCATAATACCACGTCCGTGGGTGGCAATGATGAGGTCGTGCTCGCGTGGGTGAATCATCAGGTCCATCACAGGGGTTTGGGGGACATTGCCATTAAAGCGCACCCAGTTTTTGCCTGCATCTATGCTGAGGTAAAGGCCCATTTCTGTCCCTAGAAACAGCAAATTGGGGTTGACAGGGTCTTCTTTGATGACATGGCAGAAGCTCTTGATTTTATCCGTAGCCAAAGCCGTCCACGTCGCGCCAAAGTCAGTTGTCTTGAAGACATAGGCGTTTTTGTCGTCGTTGCGGTGCCCTTCAAGGGTCACGTAAGCTGTCCCGGCAGCGGTGCGGCTTGCCTCGACATAAGATACCCAGGTGTTGACAGGTACATCCGCCATATTGCCCACGACATTGGTCCATGATTTTCCGCCGTTTTGGGTCACCTGTACGTTGCCATCGTCAGTGCCTACCCAGATGACATTTGGGTCTTGGGGAGATTCTGAGATCGTGATGATGGAACAATGATTCTCCGCAGTGGAGTTATCAATGGTAAGACCCCCAGACTTTTCCTGCTGTTGTTTGAGGGGATCGTTGGTGGTCAAATCAGGCGAAATCTTTTCCCAGCTATCGCCTCTGTCTTTACTCCGAAACAAAAACTGCGCGCCTACATACAGGGCTGGCGTAGCCTCATGGCCAAAGTAAATGGGCGTATCCCAATTGAAGCGAAGCTGGTCGGTAGAGGACTCAGAATACGGGCGAATGGATTTGCGCTCTTCTGAGTTGAGGTAATAGCGTACCACATTTCCGCCTTGTGACTCCCAATACATGATATTGGGATCTGTAGGGTCACGGAGGACCACAAAGCCATCTCCAAAGCCTACGCTTCTCCAATTGGCATTGCTGATGCCCCCAGTAGAGCGAGAAGGAGCCATCCAGGAGCCATTGTCCTGCAGGCCTCCATAGACATTATAGGGCTGTTCATTATCCGCGCTGACGTGATAAAACTGAGAGACAGGCAAGCTGCGAACGATGCTCCATGTATTGCCCTGGTCGTTGCTGATATAAACGCCGCCGTCGGTCCCCAGGTAGAGGTGATCATTGTCTGATGGGTCTATCCAAAGCGCGTGGTGGTCGCTATGGGTTCGGCCGCCTTCAAAGGATGGGGAGCCAAAGGATTTGCCTGCATTATTGCTGACATTGAGGGTGAAGCCTGGCTTCCAGACTCGTGCACTGTCGACGGGGTCGGCAACGATGAGCGAGAAATAAAAAGGTCTTTCCCCTACCGTGGCACTTTCATTTACCTTCTCCCAACTTTCTCCCTGGTCCACAGAACGATACAAAGCTGATTTTTTGGCCTCTACCGTTGCATAGAGGTAGTAAGGTTCGACGGGGGAAACAGTCAAGGCAATACGCCCAATCGTGCCCTTGGGCAGGTCTTTGGTGAGTTTCTTCCAGGTCTTGCCACCGTCGGTAGACTTGTGCAGGCCTGATCCAGGGCCGCCAGAGCGGAAGTCGTAGGCCGTGCGGCGAAAATCCCACATGCCTGCATACATAATGTTGGGGTCATTGGGATCAAAAGCGATGCTGCTACAGCCTGTATTTTCGTCTACATACAGAATCTTTTCCCAATTTTTGCCGCCATCTTCCGTGCGGTAGAGTCCGCGGTCTTCATTGGCCCCCCAGAGGTGGCCCAAAGCAGCGACATAGACCACATTGCTGTTATCGGGATGTACCAAGATTTTGCCAATGCGCTCTGTGTTTTCCAGGCCCATGAGTTTCCATTTATCGCCGCCATCAGTCGTCTTATAGACACCCTTTCCGACAGAGGTACTATTGCGGGTCCAGGGCTCTCCAGTGCCTACCCAGACGGTGTCAGGGTGTTTTTGGTCGATGGTGACCGCACCGATGGCTTGGGGGTGCTTCTCGAAGATATGCTTAAAGGTGGTCCCCCCATTTTTAGATTTCCAGACGCCACCACCGGCTGCGCCGACGTAGAGGATGCGCGGATCGCGGTTCACCGCATCGAGGGCAGCGATACGTCCACTCATGGTCGCAGGGCCGATATGCCGTGCTTCTATTGCCCCGAAGGTGCGCTCACTGAGGCGTACGGGCCGCTTTTTTTTCTGGGCAAGGAGCGGAGCAGATAAGAGGAGGAAGACAAGCATAATGCTCGCCCATTTTAGGGGAGTAGATAGAGTCATGTAAAATAAGGGTTAGAAGTAAAATGAACAGGAGAGACACCGGAGTGAACGGGAGAGACCTCGGAGGTTTCTAAAACCTCCGAGGTCTTCTTATGGGAAAATTGATTGATAATCAATTTGCTACCTGCTAGTTGTTGCCATCATCGTCATCTCCATCGTCGTCATCATCTTCGTCGTCGTCCTCCTCATCTTCTTCTGCCTCTGGCATTTCAAAAAAGTCCTCTTCATATTCTTCATTAAAGGTAAGCTCTTCTACAATGATTTCTTGTTGACCTTGTGCACCAGACACGGTCAAGCTATGAGCAACAGCGATACCGTCGATCATTTTGTAATTGCTGAAAAAGGTCTCACTGGTCATCTCTTTGCCTTCGCGCATCATCGTAGAGGTCGTCTTGAGAACCATATAGGAGTCCACATCTAAATAGAAAAAGATTTCATCTTCTTTATTTGTCACTACTTTGATCTTATAGGCTTCCGTTCCTTCTACTTCTTCCATGCCTTCCAGCGTGACAGTATGTCCTTTTTCTTCATAATTGTACAGGAAGCCGTCCATGTCCGCTTCTTGTTTCATGTCGTCGACTTGCTCGTCTGGCATGGGCTGCGCATCAGCACTTCCTGTCCAGGGAGCTACCATCCATCCACTTTCCCCATTATAACACATAATAAAAGTGGTGCCTTGGAAGGTACCTTGTTGGCGGATTTTATTGGGGCGCTGCTGAAACCTTGACATGGGCATCTCCATGGTTTGCATCATCATTTTGCCTTTGAAAGTAATGGAGTTTACCTCGTTTAAGGCATCTTGGCCGATGGCCTCGTAGTGTGCTTCGAGAATGTCTTCTAGACTTTCGTCCTGTGCCAATACCTGATGCGTCATCCCAAGGAGAAATAGGCTCAAGCCAATGGTAAGAATCGTTTTGAAAGAGTTCATGTGCTAAAATTTGAGTTATTGATACAATAGTGGGGTGTAATAAATTCCCCTGATTCTGCACAAATTTACACAGAATCTATTGCAGAAAGTAGTCGCTATAAAGCAGAAATTCTTACTATGTGCAAATAAATTATTAGGTTGTATTATCATTTATAGAACCCAGAACATTAAAATCATGGAACAAACATCAACTAAACAGGTAGCCCTTAAGTGGGGCGTAATCTTGGGACTGGCTTATTGCCTCTTTACCGTCGCTGGCCATTTTATGGGAATGGCAGGAAATCAAAAATTTGGTATGCTGAGTCTTGTCATATTAGGAGCTGTTCTATTCCTTGGAATCAAGGAATTTAAAGAAGACAATGATAACCTTATGACTTTTGGTCAAGGATTTGGAACAGGCGCTTTGATAAGCCTCATAGGCAGCCTCATCTCAGGTATTTTTGTTTATGTTTATACAGGAATGATTTCCCCTGGTTATATAGATGATATTATGGAGACTTCCCGAATAGCTATGGAGGAACAAGGCTACTCTGAAGCGCAAATTCAGCAGGGACTGGAAATTTCAGCTGGATTTATGTCTCCTGGGAGCATGGCTATTATGAGTGTTGTTATGGGGGTCATCTCAGGAATTATTATTTCCCTTATCATTTCAGCCATCTTGCAGAAGAAGCCCCCTCAGAGCGCATTTTAGTTTCCCGCATAGAAAGCCCTGAAATTTAGGATAATTCTTACGCCTCATCCGATCGTTTGGTATTACATTGACCTAGTCCATGTGCTACCAAACGCTCGGATTTTTGTATATTGAGGGAAGAGAAGAGACTTAATTCTCCATTTTCCATTCTCAATTCTCCATTTTCTTCAATCCCTCCTCATGCCAAAACTCACATTTAACCAGAAAAAAGCTTCGGACTTCTATCCCGAGCTGAAGCGCCGTGTCAAAGCGTATTTTGATGAACAGCAAACGGACCGCTTTGCCAACCGCGAATTGCTGATCAAGGCCCTTTTTTTTGTAGGAACTTACCTAGTGTCCTATGCGCTGATCCTTTCCCAGCAGTTCAGCCCTACGGTCATGCTCTTCCTGGCGATCGCCATGGGCCTATCAGGTGTATGTATCGTCTTTAACCTCGTCCATGATGCGTCGCATCAGGCGGTCTTTCGCAACCGAAAGCTCAATAAGTGGCTCACTTACATCGGCGACTTTGTTGGCATCAATACCTATATCTGGCATATCCGCCACAACATCCAACATCACACTTTCACCAACATCTTGGGCGGTGACATCATCATCGAAAATGTGCCCATTGTGCGGTTGTCACAGCACCAGCCCTATAAATGGTTTCACCGCTACCAAGTCTTCTATGCCCCCGTGTTGTACACCTTCTACACGCTTTTTTGGATGTTTTTTATCGATATAAAGCTGTTTTTCAAAAAAGAAATCTGCAACCTCAAAGACCTCAATCATCCACCCCGCGAATGGGCGATCATGTGGGGGAGCAAGGTGTTTTACCTGCTATATGCGCTCGTCATCCCGATGCTGGTCTTGGACATTCCCAATAGTTGGGTGGTTTTGGGCTTCTTTGTGATGCATTTTACGGCGGGAATTCTCCTCTCTACCGTGGCGCTGCTGGGCCACTTTGTCGAAGGGCCTTCCTTTCCCCATCCGGACGAAAACGGCTACATCGATAATGCATGGGCGGACCATGAAATCGAAGCCACGATAGACTTCGCTGGCAGTTCCAAGCTCGCCAACTGGATCACAGGTGGGCTCAATACCCATATTGCTCACCACCTCTTTCCGCAAGTCTGTCATGTACATTACTATAACCTGACGCCCATCATCCGCGAGACGGCCCTGGAATATGGCTTGCCCTATGGGGAAGAGAGTTTACCCTCGGCGATTCGATCGCACTTTCGGTATCTCGGAAGGTTGAGTAAGAGTTGATTGCAGAATATCGATTGATGAACAAGGATTGAAGAAGTATAAAGGCATTTTCACTTCAACAATCTTCAATCCTTGTTCGACATTCTGCAATCATTCCTATTCCTATCTCATCAGCGTAATCGTCCCTTTCACCTCTACCTGCTTTCCATCGACATCCAAGTATTTTGCGACAAATACGTAGACGCCTTCTGGGACATCGGCTGCGCGGGTATCCTTCCCATCCCACTGGAAGTCCGGCTGATTGGTTTCATAGACCTTGAGTCCCCATCTGCTGAAGACGGTAAAGGAAAACTCCCGCAGGTTGTAGGGCCCTATATAGAAGAAGTCATTATAGCCATCTCCATTGGGACTAAAGGCACTGGGGAAGTAGCCGTTGACGGTTTTGGTGACTTCTATCTGGGTGGTCGCGGTATGCACACAACCATTGATGTCCGTGGCATTGAGGGTGACTTCGTACTTTCCAGGGAACTCAAAGGCATGCACTGGAGCCTCGATATCTGAGGCATTCCCATCGCCGAAGTCCCATGCCCATGCCAAGAGTTGGATGGTGCTGACAGGGGTGAACTCTACGGTCGGTAGTGGAATCTCTACGTGGGTCTTGCTAGGACTAATGAGGAGCTGCTCATTGTCCGCGACATAGGCAGAGATGGGATAGCGCTCACTGACACAGTTGTGTTCGGTGGTGGTGGAGAGGTAATATGTCACATCAGATGTGAGGGGATCGGTGACCAAACTGTTCCCTTCATGGAAAGGACGGTCCGCTGTCAAGGATTCATACCATTTCACTTGCACATTGGCAGCTGCGCCTGCCACCAGATAAGCTGGCGTGGCAAAACACGCCGTGTCTTCAATCAACTCCGCCAATGGCGCTTCAGGCCAGATACTGAGTCCCCTGGAAACGGTGGTGAAACATCCCGAGTCGGTGGTCACGGTAAGCTGGACAGCATAACTCCCAGGATTGTCATAGACAAAGGCGGGATTAGGTTCGCCATTTGGGCCTTGTCCCGTTCCATCAAAGTTCCAGTCCCACTGGACGATGTTGGTGTAGTCGACGGTGGACTGGTCGACAAAGTGTACCGTATCGCCGATACACGCATGGGTGGCCCAGAAGGCCGTTTTAGGTGCAGGGCTGATGACGATGGGTCGTGTGAGGGTATTGGTACAATTCTCAGAGGAAGTGACTCTCAAGGTAATGGGATAGGTGCCAGGGCCTTGGTCGCGGTAGAGGGTAGAAGGGTTAAAACTTCCCGAAGTGAGGCCATTGCCAAAGTCCCATTCCCACTTGACGAGGGGCGTAGCGGGATCGGTCGTAGAGCGATCGAAGAAGTGGACAGCGCGGTTTTCACAGGCATTGTCCGTAGCAAAATTGGCAACAGGCTCTTCGTAGATGGTGACGGACCGTGTCGTGGTCGAAACACAGCCATTGCCCGTGACGACCGTCAGGGTGACGGTTTTGCTGCCTGCGGCAGCATAGACGTGGGTAGGCTCCTCCAGGTTGGAGGTGTTCAACCCGCCCGAACCTGGATCGCCGAAGTCCCAGGTGTAGTCAGTCACGACGTCCAACCCTCCTCCGACGGAGGAGCCGTTGAAGGAAAAGACCACACTGTCCTGACAGGCATTGAGGATGTCAAAACTGGCATCTGGATTGGGATGAGTAAAGACGGTATGGGTCGTACTATCGACACATCCTCCTGCCGAGGTGACGATGAGGGTGACATTGTAAAATCCTGAATTGCCATAGATATGCGAGGCTTGATTGCCATTCCCGGTGGTTCCGTCGCCATATTTCCAGGCATAATCCGTGATCGATCCGCCGCCAAGAATACTTGATTTATCCAAAAACACATTGGCAAACCCTTCGCAGACATTGGTGAAGTCAAAATCGGCGGCGGGGACAGCCTCGACGGTCACATTCTGTGTGATGGTGGCTTCACAGCCATTGTCGGTCACGACGCGCAAGGTGACGGGATAAGAACCTAGCTGCTGATAGGTATGGCTTGGACTCTGAGCCGTGGCACTATTTCCATCGCCAAAGTCCCAGAACCATGCGACAATCTGGCCACTGGCGACGGTGGATTGATCGATGAAAGTAGAGGCGAGGCCTTCACAAACAGGAGAAGTCGTGAAAGCAGGAATCGGTGCATCGTAGACATCGATGGTCGCAAAGACAGTGTCGCCCTTACAGCCATTCTGTGATGGGATCATGTAAACAGAAGTGGGCTGGGTGATATTGGGAACAATGATGGTGGGGGTATTGGCAACGGTGGTAGACCACTGGAAATCAGTGGCTCCCGATGCCACGAGGATGCTAGATTCGCCAGGGCAGACCTTGAAGGTCCCTGCGATCTGGCCCGTCGGGCCGGGATCTATGTCCACCGTCACAAAGGTCGGCGGGCTGCTACAGCCATTGCTAAAGGTGACGACGGAGTAAGTCGTCTGATGCGTTGGAGATACATTGATAGACGAGGAAATACTGCCATCACTCCACAGGAAGGTACTGCCCCCGGTTGCGGTTAATGTCGTGGTGCCACCTCTACAGATGGTAGGATTGGCAGGAGTAATGTTGGCCTGTAAGCTGGGGTTGATAATCACGCGCACATAGTCCTCAGTAGAGCAAATCCCATCGGTCACAAACAGGGTAAAGTCCACGGTGTCAATTTGGCCGGGCGTATTATTGGTTCGAGTGAAAATCGGGTTGGCGAGGGAGGCATTATTGAGGCCTGTGGTAGGTGTCCAAGTGTAGGACTGCCCAGCGATGGCTGGTGCTCCCAATTGGAACTGAAAGCCCGAACAGATCGTCAGGTCACTCCCTGCATCAGCGGTCACGCCCTGATTGAGCGTCAAGAAGCTGCGGAATTCGTGCTCACAGCCAAACGTATCAGTGAGCATCATGTCATAGAAATAATTATTGGGCCCTGGGTAGGAATGGACCAGCATGGAATCTTGGAGATTCGCATTGTATTGAGGGAGCAAATTGCCATTGCCCGACCAGTCATAATTGAATATATGATTATAAGGGCTACTGATCTGAGTTTGGGGCAAAGCGGTAAGCTGTACTGCATTACAATTCATGATGGGCACCGCCGTCGCCGTTGACTGCGTCAGCACATTTCTCACATATATCAACACGGTGTACTGATTCAACCCAGGTACAGGGCAAGCGTCATCTTTGGTCGTGACCACAAAAGAGTAGGTACCTATTTGGGTAGGCGTCCAGCAAAAGCGCCCGATGGGGTCTTTACCCGGAATAGTATTCATCACGACCAGGTTGGTGTCGGTGAAGGTAGCACCTAGCGATGCTAACTGCTGGTTCCAAGAGATGGTATAGTTGAGCATGGGGTCTTGGGAAATGACAGGAATGTCAAAACACACAGGCGTCCCGGGGCAAGTCAGTACTTCTGTAGGAGAGACAGGATCTGCGGGAACGGTGCCAATGCGCAGGTTTTGTACGCCGCCCGTGACGGGGTTAGTGGATGTACAGCCTGTGATGACCGTGATCTGCATGTCTCTTACTACCGTGCCGATCATCACCCCATTTCTCCATTCCTCCACCAGAATACAAATTACTCCTACTACTACGCCACCCCCTCCAACTGAAGGTGCAATGGTGATGTCCCCTGTATATTGATTTAGATTCACCTGCCATGCGGGTCCCAAAGGCTGTTGTGCGCTATAATTATTGGCATAGGTGACAGGATTCCCCGCCCCTCGGAAGCAAGTCCCAAGCTTATAAGCCAGGGAGTCTCCGTCTGGGTCAAAAGCACCTTGATTGAAGGTAAATGGCTGGTTGGCACAGATATATGGTACGGGAATATTGAGGAAAGTAGGGCTGCTATTGCAAGGGGTGATGGTCAGGTCGATGACTGTATTTCCTGTGTAAATAGACTGGGAAAGCGGATTGTTAAGGCCAGTGATGACGCCATTTCGACAACAGCCAGACCAGCCAATATTGAACTTCTGACAGGGAGGATTACCCCCATTACACAAATTATAATCTCGTCGATAGACGGCTTCTCGCACCCCATTGATCGGAGAGCTGGCATTGGAACAGCCCGTCTGATAACCAGGACAGATAGGCGTTACCTCCATATAGGAAACCACGACCCATGAACCCGCAGCGATCGGAATGGAACTACATCCCGCTGGCGATCCGATAAAATTGAGAAAAGGTACCGGAGGTGTGCCTGGAGGAGGAGGGGCAATGCCTCCTGTACAGTCGTAATAGACCTTATGTGTGATGCGATAGGTACAACCGCTCAGACATTGATAGCTGATATCCACGCCCATATAGTGCGTCGCATGGGTTTCTGTGGGACAAGTGAAAAGGAATGCTAGGGTGAGGAGGAATAAGCTGTAGGTGGTTTTCATGTGAACAAAGAATGTTTGGAGTTGAGACTTTAAGGAAAAATTCAAATTCAAGCACAAACTCAAATTCAAAATGGAGACATAACTTTTCTTAGCGCCAATAAAGGCCCATTTGTCAGAAAAATACCTGTAAAAAAGCTAAGTAGATGTAGATCGGTAGGCAGCTACAGTTTAGAATTATTTATTGAGAAGACGAGAGTATTGTAGGTCAATCAATGAATAATGTTGGAATTGTTTTCCTGTTCTCAAAACAAAAATGTACAATTTTAAAAAGGATCAAAAGGCCCCTTGCCTGAATGGTTTTGTTTAGCTCATGACTTGGGAGAAATCGTCCGCTAATTAGCCTTTTGAGGGAGGGTGATTTTTGAACCATATGAGGCATTGAAGAAAGGACACGCTTATATGATCTTGTATGCCTTATATGGTTTTTACCCAATCTCTCATGATGATCCTCCACAAACATTCCTTGTAAATGACAGCTAGACGGTAGTAATTTACCTTTCAAAAGACTGCGAATGAAACACCTGACCATTACCCTATTGCTCATTATCCTCCCTTTCACCGTACTGGGACAGGAAACCCTGACCTTTCAGCCCACGCCCCATGTCCAGGGCGGACTGTTGGTCGGCGGTCTCATTACCTTCAACAATATTGCCTTTGCTCCGGGCATGGGCTTCTATGGCGGCCTTTCCCTCTGGCAATCCGACAAGGTCGAGATTCGCGCCAGCCTCGGCTACGAAAACTATCGCCACATCCGCAGTTGGCCGTTTTATGGAGAACTGCGGCGTGTTTTAGGTGAAAAAAAGCAGAGCTACTTCCTCGCCCAGGCAGGCTACGCCTTTGCCTACAACCAGGGCTTCGTCGTCTCCTCAGCCTTCCAGATGCGTGGCGGCCTGCTCGGCAGCATCGGGATCGGCAAGACCTTATCCCTCTCGCCTTCTCTCAATCTTGAAATCGATCTGAGCTATAAAGCCCAGCGCAATACGCTTACCTATCCGTCTGTGGATGGCGTTTCGGCGGCGGTGATAGAGACGTCGCAGTATCATTTCTTGGTGTTGCGGGTTGGGGTGGGGAAGCGATAGGCGAAAACTTTGCTTTCTAAATACTTTGTACAAATTCTCTTACCTCACCAATAGCACTTTGCCCCTATACGCTACTCCCGAGGGGAGTCGCATATTGACATGATATATGCCACTTGGGAGATGAGCCAAGTTGAGCTGATTTCTAGCAGGACTAATAAATTGCTGATAAACGGTTTGGCCAAGCGTATTGGCTATATGAACGTGGGCTTGAGGAGCCCCTTCGGGAAGGGTGATGTAGACCAAGCCATTGCTTGGGTTGGGATGTAGGGTGAGATGTGAAGGTTGGAGATTATTTTCGAGATTGACAATTCCCAGAGCATTTAGCTTAAGGACAAATATATCTTCATCTCCAACTGTAGTCAAATGATGATTGCCTATATTGGGATCAAAATCGACTCTTCCATCAAAATACCCCGTAGCATAGACCTTACCTAAATTATCAACGGCAATACTATATCCTAAATCACGATTTGTTCCCCCTATACTTTTTACCCAGCAAAAATTACCTCCTGCATCCAGTTTATGGATGAAAATATCGCTTTCTCCCTGAGAAGTAAGATGATTTACTCCATCATTTGGGTCAAAGTCTGCTGTATCTTCGTATCCACCTATTGAATATACCCCCCCTGCACTATCTACTGCAATAGAAAAGCCTATATCGGGACCGGCCCCTCCTATGTTTTTGGCCCATAAAAAATTGCCGTCAGTATCTAGTTTTTGGATAAAAATACTGCCGCCATTTTGGGCATCTAAATAAGTCGTGTCAAACCCAGGATCAAAGTCGACTTTTTCTGAAAAAAGTCCTATTGTATATACATGCCCCGAATCACTCACTGCGATAGAGCGACCTTCATCATTTTCGATTGCTCCTATACTTCTTACCCATACGAAATTCCCATTTGTATCTAGTTTTAGAATAAAAGCATCATATTCTCCCGAAGTGGTCACATAAAGTATCCCAACATTAGGATCAAAATCCACATCTCCGCCAAATCTACCAGTTGTATACACATTTCCTGCCTTATCTACAGCGATTCCATTCCCTGATTCCCATAGGGAACTTCCCATACTTTTAGCCCAGACAAAATTACCTTCTGAATCCAATTTTTGAATAAAGATGTCTGTCCCTCCAAAACCAAACCCTTCTGCCGTTAAATTGTATACCCCCATATTGGGATCAAAATCTACTGTTCCGTAAAAATTACCAATGGTATAAATATTTCCTGAAGAATCGAGGGCAATGGCAGCCCCCCTGTCTGAGTCATTACCTCCCATACTTTTTGCCCAACAAAGCTTACCCGATGCATCCAGTTTTTGGATGAAAATATCGTAATCTCCTGATGAAGTTAAATTATATATTCCTGTATTAGGGTCAAAATCAACTGTTTTTTCAAAAACTCCAGTCGTATAAATATTACCCGATTGATCAACTGTAATTGCCTCTCCTGATTCATACGCTAGTCCTCCTATACTTTTGGCCCATATAAAACGGCCTCCCTGATCTAGCTTTTGAATAAAACTATCCCAATGACCTTTTGAAGTTAACATACTGGTACTAGGAGTTGGATCAAAATCGATAGTCCCAGAGAAAACACCTGTAGTATAGGTATATCCAGAATCATTTACAGCAATTCCTAATGCTGCGTCAAAGCCAATTCCCCCTATGCCATAGGCCCATTCAAGTGTTTGAGCGGAAAGGGATAAGAGACCAAAGCATAAGCATAAAAGGATTACTTTTTTCATATAGTAAAATTTAAGGCTGAATCATCACTTTTCGCACTGCCTTTTTGTTGCCAACAGTGATTTTTAGGTAGTACATCCCTGGGCTTAAATCTTTGGTGGTGCATTAAATGTGATGCTCACAGAAATCCCTCTTTTCACTGGCACTAGATTTCAGCCTTATATTTGTTGCACTACCCTAAAAAACAGAAAAGTAACCCTAAACCCTAAACCCCTCAAAAGCCACCTTATCCACCGCCACGCGCTTCGCTTGCGTCAGCGAGATGAAGCCATCGGCATCCATCACCAGCGGCTCCTTGACAATGCCGCGCTCAAAGTAGCGCGCAGGCGTACTCAGGTCGTGCGCCACGGCGTTAGGCAGGTGAGCCGCCACCTGCAAATTCATGGCGCGGCCGATGCCCGTCTCAAACATGCCGCCGACCCAGCACGGAATGCCATGTTGTTGGCCATAGTTGGCGATCTGTATGCTTTGGTAGAGGCCGCCGACACGGCCTGGCTTGATGTTGAGCTCGTCGATCACGCCCAAGGCGTGCAGTTTGATCAGGTCGCCGAGGCCACTTACTTCTTCATCAAAGCAGATTTTGAGCTGGGGGAATCGCTCTTTGGCTTGACGTAAAATGTCGTAACGGTGCGGGGGAAACGGCTGCTCGATGGCATGGTCAAATCGAAGGAACTGTTCGAGGCTGTCGAGGTCCTTGACATGGAAAGTGCCATTCGCATCAAAGCTCATATAGGCTTGGTCGCGGTAGCTATACATGAGGTCGGAGACGGCTGTGGGAAATCCGGGAGAGATTTTGAATTTCAGGCGGCGAAAGCCGTCGGAGATGGATTGTTGGATGATGCGCTCGTACGCAGGCAGGTCAGGCAGAATGCCGATGGAGATGCCGATGGGCACATTTTCTTGCGGCGTCCGTCCCCAATCATCAAAGATCGTTTCTCCATCTCGCTTCGCGATCAGGTCATGCATGGCATACTCCACGGCTGCCTTGGTGAAGTTCCAGCCGCGCACGCGATTCAGGACTTTGAGGACTTCGCCATAGGTCTGCTGGGCCTTGAGGTGAGGCGTGATAAACTGCTCGATGAGAATCTTTGCTCCTTCCGTAAACTCGGCAGAGAAGTAAGGATCAGGGCGACAGGAGGCTTCGCCGTAGCCAATATTTCCCTCAAGATCTGTCCACCGCACGATCAGCGCGACTTTGTGTACACGTTTTCCGATGCCTGAGACGAAGACTTCTTTTCGTGGGATGTTGAGGATAAAAAGGTCTAACTGGGCTAATGAAATGGGTTTTTGGAGAAATAGCATAGGGGGGAGCGAAAATAAAAATGAAAATAAAAATCTAAATGAAAATATGGGTCAAGTATGTGATGAAAGAGTGGGTTTGACGAAATCTGTGCAAGCTTCGAATAGTAGGGGATAAATCAAAAATAATCTTACTTTCATTCTATGATTTTGATCCCCGATCGCTTATTGCTGATGCCTGAGGTACAGGTGCTGATGCAGCATGGAAAATCGCTGATATTAACCAAAAAACTTCCCCAGGATAGCCTGGACCGCTCTTGCTATCTTGGGACGCATGTGTTCTCATTGGTGAGGAGTGGCGAACAAAAAATTACCAATTATGAAGGGCAAAATATGCGGATTCGCGCGGAGAAAGGGGGATTCCTATCTCGCTCTATTTATAGCATTACAGATTTGCTGACGGATGGAGAAACTTTTGAGAGCTGCCTGTTCTTTGTGACGGATGAATTGCTGGAAAGCTTCCTCGCTCATTTTCCGCGAGCGGCAATAGCCAAAGGCGACGCAGGCGTCTTTTTCCCCTTACCCACCAGCCCAGCCATCCAGCTTTTTCTCGAAACGCTTCCGCAGTTTGCCCCAAAAATCCAGGACCCTTCAGGCCATTTGCTCCGCACCAAAACGCTGGAATTACTGTTCCTCCTGGCCGAGACCCCCGGCAATGAGCACTTTATCCCCTACCTCAAGCAATTGACCTTAGGCAAAAAGCACCAACTCAAATCCTTCCTCGAAGCGAACTTTGACAAACCCCTCAAAGTAGAAGACTACGCCCTCCTAACTGGTAGAAGTCTATCTTCCTTTCGTCGCGACTTCAAGCGCCTTTTTCACCAAACCCCCCAGCAATGGCTCCGCCAAAAACGGCTTGAGAAGGCCCATGAGCTGCTCACAAAAGCCCAATATTCTGTGACGGAAGTGGCCCTCGCCGTGGGTTATGAAAATGTCTCCCATTTTATCCAGGCCTTTCGCCAGTTGTATGGCACCAGTCCAAAGCAGATGGTGATGCGGGTGAGTGAGGACTAAAGTGGACGATTGGGAAAAAACCATATAAGGCATATAAGTACATAAAAGGAGGAAACTTAAATGTACTTATATGCCTTATATCTCACGTTTTGGTCATTTTTATAATGAACTGATGAGTTGTAACTTGGTGATAGTCATCAATTTATCATTATGTGTAAAAAGTTTCTATTCCTTCTCATTACAACACAGTTGTCATTTCGACCAACGGGAGAAATCTAACAAGCCCTTTCGAACGGTTATTTCCAGGCTTCTAGGCCACGTTGTTAGATTTCTCCTCGAAGACTCGTCGAAATGACCTTTTGGAAAAGGTATGATTTTTTTGGGTTCTCTGACATTTTTAGTGGATCGTCCACTTTGGGCTTTCACATCTCCTGAACCCCGCAGGCCCCATCCTCTTCAAAGAGGACTTCCCACAAGCCTTAGTTGGCGCGAAAACCCCTTTGAAGGGGTTGGTGCCTTGTGCGATCGGGGATGTGTTTGCCAGAAGCGACTAGCTTACCACGGAATTTGTCAGATAACCAATTTTTTTGCACACTGAACTAAGGAGAATGGTTCAAATTTTTGACGCAAACAGAACAGTTTTGACGGATTTGGGGTAGTTCTCACACAGCATCTACCATAAGTTTGCATCAAAAATCAAAACAACATGAATGTATCATTTATCGGCTTAGGCATCATGGGCAGCCGCATGGCCCAGAATCTCCTGAACAACGGCATATCCCTCACCGTCTTCAACCGCACGACGGCAGCTATGCACCCTCTCGTAGCCGCAGGCGCAAAAAAGGCTGACTCTGCGCAAAGTTGTGTTGCAGACGCAGACATCGTTTTCACCATGCTCTCAACGCCAGAAGCAGTGGAAGAAGTCGCATTGGGAGAATTGGGATTTGTACAAAAAATGAAGCCAAATGCCTTGTGGGTGGACTGCTCTACGGTGGACCCTACATTTACCCGTCAGATTGGTGCGAGGGCTACTGAGGCAGGCATCCGCTTCTTGGAGGCTCCTGTGGCGGGTTCTCTGCCTCAAGCCGCAGGCGCGCAGTTGGTTTTCTTTTGCGGAGGCGAAGCGACAGATGTGGAATCTGTTACCCGTTTGATGGAACACATGGGTCGCAAAGTTGTGCACCTCGGAGCCGTAGGCATGGGCGCTTCTCTCAAAGTATTGGTCAATTCCATGCTGGCCCAGTCCATGCTTGTATTTGCCGAGACCGTGAACCTGGGAGAACATCTGGGCCTTTCCAAGGACTTCCTGCTGGAGTTCTTGCCGAGCTTGCCCGTCATTGCGCCCTTTGTCCAAGCCAAAGTAGAAAACCTCAAAACAGGGGAATACCCCACCAATTTCCCGCTCAGCTGGATGCAGAAAGACCTCTATTTGGTCTGCAAAGCAGCCTACGAGCAGGACACCCCGCTCATACTGGCCAACGCGACCAAGGAGGCCTATATGGCTGCGAAGCAGTCAGGTCTTGGAAAGGAGGATTTTTCAGCGATTTATGCTTATTTGAATAAATAATTTCCATTTTTCATTCTTTATTAGGCGTATTCACTCATTTTTTGAAATAAAAACTACGCCCCTTTTTTAGGTGAAAATTAAAAAAAACAAAACGTCACCTCGGAATTTTTCGACGCTTTGGGAGAAAAATATCCGAGGTCTCCCGCTCCAAATCGTTTTTTAACGTTTTTTTGCGGGAGATCGCGGATAAATTTGATTGTAGGGACAGGACATGTCCTATCCCTACAATCAAATTTTCCGCGAAGACGATTGGGGGGAGTGAAATTTGTTCATTTTTGCCCCTACATATTTATTTCGATTTTTGAGTAAACATTCCTAATTCTTAATTCCCCATGTCACATTTTGTAAAAACTACCTGGGTATCCAAGATGCTATTTGACAGCGACATCGACGGCCATACCCTCCGCATAGACGCCAAACCCCCTTTTGGGGATGATTCTGCGCCTAGCCCCAAGCGGCTATTGCTCGCTTCGCTAGCAGGGTGCACAGGCATTGACGTCATCTCTTTGTTCGACAAGATGCGCGTGTCCTACACCGGCTTGGAGATCGACGCTGAAGCCGACCTCACCGACGAACACCCCAAAGTCTATTCAGAGATTCGCCTGACTTACCGGATTTTTGGAGAAAATGTAGATCCCAAAAAGGTCGAAAGGGCCATTAATCTCTCGCAGGATAAATACTGCGGCGTGAGTGCTATGCTCCGCAAGAATTGCCCAATTGTGTGGGAGGTGGAGTATCGGTAGAGACCGTTTTCCGTAGGGTCACGAGATCTCGTGACCCTACGGAAAACGGTAAGATCGTCCGCTGGAGAGCGTGTCACTACGAAACTATAGGGACTTTACGCTTCTGCCTTTATCTGACAGCGAGCCCGCAGGGCGAGCGGTCTCACCGAATCACCGTCACCGTCCCTGTAAATGTCTTCTCCTGATCCAATTTGCCTGTAACATCAATCACATAAACGTAAACGCCTTCTGGTACCCATTCTCCCTTATATCTTCCATCCCAATGCGTGCCGACATCATTCGACTCAAACATCTTGACGCCCCAGCGGCTGAAAATTCGGATGCGATAGTTGTCTGTGTTTTCAATCAATGGAGGGAGTTTGATCTCAAAAAACTCATTATGCCCGTCCCCATTAGGCGTAAAGGCATTGGGAATGTGAAATTCAGGCCCTAGGGCAATCTGTACATAATTGGAATAGCTAATGGTGTCATTGCCAAACTGCTCATAGGCTTTGATTCGATACAGGCAACTCGATAGGTCTCCGTCGAAGGGCAGGTCTCCTTCGACGTAAGCAGTATCCGTTCCTGGAACCACATCTCGCTGGACAAACATGCCCAGGCTATCGTCGAAGACTTGAATTTCGTATTTCTCTACCCCACCTGTCCATCCACGATAGGCCGTCCAATACAGCGTGACGAGATTGTCTTTGGGGTCCTCATCTCTGAAATTCAACAGGATGCTTTTGCCTACATTCGAATATGCTGTGTAATCTCCACATACATCCAGCACGTTGATGCGGTAGGTATAGGATTCATCTTGAACAAATACCCCTTTATCAAGGAAAAAGGTCCGTTCCAGATCGTCATACGTTCGAGGATTGTCCCAGCCGAAGGTATTCGGATTGTATCGTTCTACCTGGATCTGTGCGCCCCAGGGATGTTGTACTTTTCTCCATTCCACCAACACATCGAGATTGTCTACCACCGTCGCACGAACGACCTCTTCCGTCCCTGTATAGGCAATCGTGCTGATGGCATTGGCCTTTACAACGGTGTCCATACAGCCGTGAATGTCGGTGGCGATAAGGGTAATGGTAAAACTGTCTTCCTGGAAAAAGATATGGGTGATGACTTCTCCGTACTCCGCAGGCTCTCCATCACCAAAGTCCCATGCCCAAGTCACGACTTGGGAATTGCTCTGGACAAGCCCTGTAAAAGTGATCGGTGCTGACGCACAGATCGCCGTTTCACTCATCTCAAAATCCACTTCCAGTGGGGGACGGGAGACCAAGGCCTGTTCCAAGGTATCCTTACACGTATTGCCATCTGAGATGATCAGCGTGACAGGATAAGTTCCTGGTGCCGCGTAAGTGTAGCTCACAGTAGCCCCGCTGGCCGTATTCCCATCTCCCAATTGCCATTGAAAGGACGAAATCGGGGAGGAACCTTGAGACGAGGTACTTTGTAAGATAACGGCCACGCCTGAACACAGCGAATCTGTGGTATAGTCAAATCCCGCCGTCGGCGGTGTGTAGATCTCCACGGCCAGCGGCCGTGTGAAGGTATGGGTGCAGCCCAGGACATTGGTCACTGTGAGCGTCACGTCATAGATGCCAGGAACGTGGTATTGGTACGAAGGATGTTGCACATTGCTCGTATCCCCATTGCCAAAGTCCCAACGCCAGGACATGAGGGCGGTGTCTTGGACAGAAAGGTCGGTGAATTGTATCCATGTCCCTGGGCAGCCAGCCGTCAGGTCTTGAGAAAAGGAGGCTTGCGGATGGGACAATTTGACATAATTCACCTTCTCAGCCGTATCTCGACACCCATGAATGTCTGTGGCAATCAGCGTGACGGTGTATTGCCCATCCAACAAATAGTTGTGCATGGGGTCTAGCTGATTGTTGATGGGGCTACCGTCTCCAAAATTCCAGGCCCAGCCTGTGAGGGGATAGGGGCCTGTGGATTGGTTAGTGAAAGTCACGACTTGAGGTGCGCAGCCCAGAGAGTCTATTCCGATGAAAGCAGCCATGGGACCCTCCCACGAGATGATACGCCCCATCGTGGTATCCTTACAACCGTTGCTGTCAGTGATTTCCAGACGGATAGTGAAAGTATCTACCAGGCCAAAGGTCTGCGTGGGGTTTTGGGCATTGGCCACGCCTGCGCTGCCAAAGTCCCAATTCCATCGGGAAATAGTCGCCCCATAACCCACGGATTGGTCCACAAATGGCACTTCAAACGGGGCACAGCCCGCGCTGTCCATAGGGCCATAGGCCGCGTCTGGCAGTTGGAATACAACGACATTGTCGGTAAGCGTCGCTTCGCAACCGCGATTGTCAGTGGCTGTCAAACTCACGCCATAGATGCCAGAGGTGCCATATTGATGATTCGTATGTTGTACACTGTCCATTCCACCATCGCCAAAGCTCCAGGCCCAACTCATCAGGGGATTGCTCGTAGCCCGTGACTGGTCGGTGAAAGTGGTTATTTCTCCGAAACATACACTATCTGCCACAAATGCAGGCTGCGGCAAGGTGTCGACCTGAACCAAAAGCAGTGCGCTATGTTCACAACCATTGAGGTCTCGGACCGTCAGGCCTGCTGTGTAGATTCCTGCTTGCATATAAGTATGGCTAGTGGTAGAAACAGGCGTAATGGCCCCAAAGCCATCTCCATATGTCCAATCCCAACGGTTGATCGGTGCGCCGTTGATTTGGGTAAAGGACATGTCCGTGAATTGGGTAGCTGTCTGATGACAAGCGGTATCTGCGACAAAATCAGCAATCGGTAGCGGATGGACGGTAGTCGTAATCGAAGTTGTATCCCTACATCCGCTTCCATCCACAATAGCCCAGCGAACAGTATAGGTGCCTTCCGCAGCATATAGGTGCTTTAAAGGGAAAATAGCAGGGGCAATCACGGTGTCACGTAGCCCATCTCCCCAATCCACCCACCAATGGGAAATCCCATTGTGGAAGCCCTGACTGAGGTCTGTCAACTGGCTACTGTCTCCTACACAAGTATTGGCAACTGCAAGGTTGGCAGAAGGCGGCGGAAGAATGGTCACAGGTTTGGTGACTGTATCGGCACATTGCTTATCCGAAATCGCTACTAGCGTCACAGAATAAGTCCCGGCGGTATCAAACAGGAAAGAAGGATTGATTTGTAAACTGGAGTCTTGTTGGGTAAAAGTCCATCGATACCCTGCAATCACAGATCCAGGCGCATTGGCGGTGTCATTGATGGCGGATTGATTGGTAAATAAAGCCGAATCTCCCAAGCAGAACTGGCTCACGGTGAAATTTGCCGTGGGTTTGGGCCAGACATGAACGACGAAGTAGGACGTGTCGTGGCTACAGCCGTCATTGACAAATTGCGCAATCACATAGTCGCCAGGCTGGGTATAGGTATAGTAAACGGTGTCTGAGGGTTCATAGACCAGGGTGTCGATACAGCTATGTGTCAGGGTATCAAAATTAAAACACCAGGTCACCAACAAATTATTGCCAGCAGCTTGATTGATCACCCGCACCGTATGGTCTTCACAGCCTTGATCAAAGGCCGTATTGAAGAACGATCGTACTTGGTTGGGCTTTACATAAATAGGCGCAGTATAGGACGAGTCGCCGCAAGGCGTATACGCCGTCAGCGTCACCTGATACGTCACCGTATCAAACGGCAGTCCCGCAAATGTATGCGAAACCGTGTCCCAGCGGATCGGGCCGACATTTATCGGATGCACAATGAGGCTGTCCCCATCTCCCCAGTGAAACACGATGCTATCGGTTTGCTGCACCGTGACAAACTGATTCGCAAGGAAACGAATATTGATCGGCGCACAGCCCGTGTCTTGCGACGTCGCAAACCCCACCAATGGCAGGGGTTGTATGGTCATTGAATCGAGGAAACTATGTGCCCCACAGCAATTCGAAACGGTAAACCGCACATAGAACGTCGTATCGCCCAATCGGCCTTGCGGAAGCTGGGGCAGGTTCGTAGGGGTCGCCTGCGTACTGGAGTAGACGACCACCGCTGCGCCCGCAGGCGTTCGCCCAAAAATCTCCCAATGATAGTCTTTGATATAGCCTGAACTTTGGTCTGTCAGGGTAAATTGGAAGGGCGCACAGGCTTGATGGGGATTTAGGGTAAAGGCTGCTGTAGGAATCTCAGAAACCTGGATTTGCTGGGTGGTAGAATCCAGGCATCCTGCGGCAGAAGTGACGTATTGTTTGATGGTATAAAGGCCCTTATTAGGGTAAACAAATGTGACTTGCGACCCTGTATAGTCAATTTGCCCATCATCATCGACATCCCACTGCACGAGCTGAATGGGCGTACCGCCCACGGGCGCGACAGAAATATCTGTCAAGGTGATGCTATCGCCCACACAGGCCGAATCCGGCGCACAGGCATAGCTGATCGTAAACGCAGGCTGCGGCAAGGGTACAAATGTAACCGTCGTGTGGGCGCTATCCACACAGTTGACGGAATCCGTGACCGCCACGGTGTAGTTGGTGGTTTGGGTAAGGTTGATCACTTGGGGATTGAGCACATTCGTCGCAGACAAGAAAGTGCCTGGATTCCATTGGTACTGATAAGGCGATGTACCTCCAGTCACCGAATTATTCATCACAATATTTTGCCCATCACACACACTATCGAGCGGGAGGGTGATCACGATATCAGGATTGACCGTTACAAAAAAGGAGTCAATCGCTATACAGCCAATGGAGTCGGTTACCTGCACAACCACCCAAGCCGAAGCCGTTAAGTTTTGCAAAACGGGGTTGGAAAGGGTCGCATTTGAAAGGGTTTGTGTGGAAGTCCATTGGTACATAAACGGCCCGATTCCGCCCTGTACAAGCGCATTTGCCTGTAAACTATCCCCAAAACACACCAAGGTGTCCAGCCCTGCATCTACTGTCAGCAAGGGGGCTGCGATAATGTTCACCGTATCGCTGGCGATACAGCCCGCTGAGTCTGTGACCGTCAGGACAAATGGAGTGGGCTGCGTCAACCCCTTAATCACAGGATTACATGCTGTAGACCATAAGATGCCTGCCGAATCCCAGCTACAAGTATAAGGTGGGAGCCCGCCCGCCTGTGTGGGCATTCCTCCCAGCACCAGCGAATCTCCCAAACAAAGCCCTTGATCAGGCCCTGCGTTCGCCACAAAAAACGGACTTACAAGCACCGTGACATCGTCCGTTGCACTACATCCCACCGTATCTGTCACTGTGACGATAAATGACTGATCAGCCAACAATGCACCTGTCGACACAGGCGTTCCTGCAGGGCCGTGGGACCATGCAAAGCCAAATCCACCACTTCCACCGTTGGCGGAAGCCATCAATTGCGTGCTTTGCCCATAACAAATCAGGCTATCCAGCGCCGAAGCCACCACGCCAATGGAGTCATTGACGATGACCATGACGGTGTCCACGGCTGTACAGCCGTTGCTATCGGTGACCGTGAGGATGTATGTTTGCGAAGCCGTGAGGTTACCGCCCACAGGATTGGCCACAGGAGCTAAAGTAGGCGACCAGCTATAGATGTAGCCGCCTGCGCCGCCTGCAGCACTTCCAGCCAACTGGAAGGAGTCACGGAAGCAGACCAGCGTATCAGGACCTGCATTCGTAATCAGTTGGGGGTTAACGATCACCTGCATGGAGTCGATGGCGGTACAGCCTTTCCCATCTGTGACAAGGAGGGTATAGGTTTGGGTACTGGAAAGGTTGCCGCCGCGTGGGTTGCTGAGGTTAGTTTGGACCAAACCACCTGCTGGAGACCATTGGTACATATAGCTGCTATCGCCACCTACGGCACTCCCTGCTAACTGGAAAGAGTCTTGGTAGCAAATGAGCGTGTCAAGGCCTGCATTCGCGATTAGTTGAGGATTTACGGTCACAAAAAAGGAGTCAATCGCCTGACAGCCAATGGAGTCTGTGACTTGCACAATGACCCAGGCAGAAGCTGTGAGGGTTTGCAAAACGGGATTGGGAATGGTGTCATTCGAAAGCGTTTGTGCAGAAGTCCATTGGTAGATAAAAGGTCCTATTCCTCCCTGAACAAGCGCATTTGCCTGCAAACTATCCCCAAAACACACCAAAGTGTCTGGTCCTGCATCTACTGTCAGCAGCGGTGCTGCGGTGATGATGACGGTATCGATGGCGATACAGCCCGCCGAATCTGTGACCGTCAGGACAAAGGAAGTTGTTTGCGTAAGCCCTGTAATCACAGGATTACAAGCTGTGGACCACAGTACGCCTGCTGAATCCCAGCTACAGGTATAAGGAGGCAAGCCGCCAGATTGGGTAGGCATCGCCCCGAGTACAATGGAATCTCCCAAACAAAGGCCCAGATCAGGCCCTGCATTCGCTACAAAGAAGGCGCTTACTCGTACGGTGACATCGTCCATTGCACTACATCCTACGACATCCGTGGCTGTTACGATAAACTGCTGGTTAGCCAGCAAAGTACCGGAGGATACACTCGCACCAGCAGGGCCATGCGACCAGGCAAAGCCAAAGCCCCCACTTCCGCCGTTGGCGGAAGCCATCAGTTGCGTGCTTTGCCCATAACAGATCAGGCTATCCAGCGCTGATGCCACCACGCCTATGGAGTCATTGACGATGACCATAACCGTGTCAACGGCTGTACAGCCATTGCTATCGGTGACCGTGAGGATGTATGTTTGAGAAGCGGTGAGGTTACCGCCGCTGGGGTTGGCGACGGATGCCAAAGTTGGTGACCAGTTATAGGTGTAGCCACCTGCACCGCCAGCAGCACTTCCAGCGAGCTGGAAGGAGTCGCGGAAACAAACCAGCGTATCAGGACCCGCATTCGCAATTAATTGTGGATTGACAATCACTTGCATGGAATCGACGGCGGTACAGCCCTTTCCATCTGTCACGAGGAGGGTGTAAGTTTGAGAAGTAGAAAGGTTGCCGCCGCGTGGATTCGCAATATTTGTTTGAACTAACCCCAGTGCAGGCGACCATTGGTACACATAACTGCTATCACCGCCGATGGCACTTCCTGCTAGTTGGAAGGAGTCTTGGTAGCAAATGAGGGTGTCTAGGCCCGCATTCGCAATCATTTGAGGATTTACCGTGACAAAAAAGGAGTCAATCGCTATACAGCCAATGGAGTCTGTGACTTGTACAACGACCCAAGCGGAAGCCGTGAGGGTTTGCAAAACGGGATTGGGAATGGTGTCATTGGAAAGAATTTGGGTAGAAGTCCATTGGTAGCTAAATGGGCCGATTCCGCCCTGTACCAGCGCATTTGCCTGCAAACTATCGCCAAAACACACCAAGGTGTCTGGACCAGCATCTACCACGAGTAGCGGTGCTGCAATGATTGTCACCGAGTCGCTAGCAGTACATCCTGCCGAGTCTGTGACGGTCAGCACAAACTGTGTCGGTTGGGTCAATCCTGTAATCACTGGATTACAAGCTGTAGCCCACAATACCCCTGCGGAATCCCAGCTACAGGTATAGGGAGGAATTCCGCCCATTTGCGTGGGCATCGCTCCTAGCGTAAGGGAATCCCCTAAACAAAGCCCTTGATCAGGGCCTGCATCCGCCACAAAAACCGGGCTGACGCGCACGGTGACATCGTCTGATGCGCTACAACCGATGGCATCTGTGGCTGTCACGACAAACTGCTGGTCAGCCAGTAAAGCGCCTGTCGAGGCATTGGCCCCTACTGGGCCATGGGACCAGGCGAAGCCAAAACCTCCACTTCCGCCGTTGGCGGAAGCCATCAGTTGGGTGCTTTGCCCATAACAAATCAGGCTATCCAGCGCCGAAGCCACCACGCCTATGGAGTCATTGACGATAACCATGACCGTGTCAACGGCTGTACAGCCGCTGCTATCCGTAACGGTCAGGACGAATGCCTGAGTGGCAGTGAGATTTCCCCCACGAGGATTGGCCACGGACGCCAGCGCTGGGGACCAGCTATAGGTGTAACCACCTGCGCCGCCAAGGGCACTTCCCGCCAGCTGGAAGGAGTCACGGAAGCAGACCAGGGTATCTGGGCCCGCAAGGGCAACCAAGGGCGGGTTGACAATCACTTGCATAGAATCGATGCCGGTACATCCGAGGCTATCCGAGACGAGCAGGGTATAAGTTTGGGGAGCGGTAAGGTTCCCTCCGCGAGGATTGGCAATATTGGTTTGGAGCAAACCTGTAGCAGGTGACCATTGGTAGGTGTAACTGTTGTTTCCTCCCATGGCATTTCCGCCTAGCTGGAAGGAATCTTGATAACATACCAACGTATCCAAGCCTGCTTGTGCAATGACCTGTGGGTTCACCACTACAAACATGGAGTCAATGGCTTGACAGCCAATAGAATCCGTGATTTCTACGATCACCCATGCAGAGGCAGTGAGATTGGTCAATAAGGGATTTTGGCTATTGGCAGGGGAAATAGGTTGGGTCGAAGTCCACTGGAAGGTGAATGGACCGATCCCCCCTTGAAATTGTGCATTTACCCGTAACGAATCGCCATAACAAACGAGCGCATCAGAGCCCGCATCCACAGAAACAGGGGGAGAGGCAATGATCCTCACAGAATCAGAGGCCGTACAGCCTGCTGAATCCGTAACGGTCAACACAAATTGGGTAGGTTGGGTTAATCCTGTGATCACGGGATTACATGTCGTGGACCACGCCACGCCTGCTGAATCCCAGCTACAGGTATAGGGTGGTATGCCGCCTGTCTGGGTGGGCATGGCGCCTAGTGTCAAGGAATCGCCTAGGCAAAGGCCCTGATCAGGACCTGCATTGGGCTGGAGGAGGGGACTCACTGTCACCAAAACGGTGTCAAAGGCGAAACATCCCACACTGTCGGTAACTGCTACAAGAAATTGCTGATCTGCAAATAAGGCCCCTGAAGAGACGATCGCGGTGGTATCGTTTAAGGGCGACCATAAATAGGACAGACTACCTGCTCCGCCACTTGTCGTGGCGATGAGGGTTGTCGTATCTCCAAAGCATATCAGGCTATCGGTAGCTGACGCCGAGACGAGGATGGAGTCATTGACCATGACCATCACGGTATCGACGGCCATACAGCCATTGGCATCAGTGATGGTGAGGATGTATTGTTGTGAAGTGTTCAGGTTGCTGCCCATAGGATTGGCGATCGTAGAATCGACCAACCCCACCCCTGGTGACCAGCGATAGTCATAGCCTGCGGTGCCGCCAATAGCATTTCCATGGAGTTGAAAAGTATTCTGGTAGCAAATCAGCGTATCAGCTCCTGCGTCTGCCGTCAATTGCGGATTGACGGTGACACGCATGGAATCGATGGCTGTACAGCCTCTTCCGTCCACTACAAGAAGGGTATAGGTCTGCGTTGCAGAGAGATTGCCCCCCCTTGGGTTCAGGATGCTTGAGTCGGTTAAGCCCAACGCGGGCGACCATTGGTACACATAATTGCTATCGCCCCCTGCAACGACCCCCGTCAACTGGAAGGAATCTTGAAAACACACCAGGGTATCCATGCCTGCATTGGCAGTGGGGTTGGGAAATACCGTGATATACAGGGTATCAAACACTTGACAATCTGCCGAGTCGGTCGTGAGGATGAGTTGGTGGGTGCCTACACCTGCCAGGAGCGGATCAAAGCGATCGGGCTGGATCAGGCCATTGCTAGTGCTGCTCCAGAGATAATCGATGGTAGGGAAAAAATTGCTTAAGGTAATGATGCCGTCATTGATACACATATCGAAATCTGGCCCCGCACTGATGGAGTCTTTTTCTATCACCCTGACTTGCATGGTTGCGCTGTCTCGGCAGCCATTGGTCGCTACAAAGGTGTATAGCAGGAAATGCACCCCTAGTCCTGCACTGTCAGACAGGAAGATGCCATTGATGGGATCCGTCACGCCATTTCCCGACCAAGTCCCTTGACCATTTACCGTAGGACCGTATCCTGTGAGCACAATCGGCCCATCATCCAAACAATAACTCACGCTATCGAGCACTGTCACCACAGGCGATTGGCGGACAGTGATCGTGGTTGTATCCACCCCAAAGCAGCCCGTCGAGCTGTCGCCATAGCAATAAATCAAGAAGCCTGTAAACACCGAATCAGGGGTAAAAAAGCCCAGGGAATCTATTTTGGGTCCTTTCCAGAATCCGCCAGATGGAAAGCCTGTTAACTGAATGGGGGTATTGTCTTGACAAATAGAGAGCGGCGGGCCAGCGTCAACTGGTGGAGCGGAAAAAACCGTGATATTGATGGTATCTGTCACATAACAAAAGGCAATACCAAAATTGTAAATGGCCTGATATACCCCTGGCATGGTGGGCGTAAACACCCCTGAAGATGTGATGCTGTCGCCTGTCCAGTAGCCCCCGGGCGGGCCCCCAGTCAGTTGGATACTCCCCTGACTGAGACACATACTGGTGTCATTGCCTGCATTGGCCGCCGTGGGCGGAATGGCATAGAAAGAGACGGAGTCTCTTACCGTCCCGCAGTCATTGTCCATCTGGACGATGATCGTATTATTCCCCGACCCAAAGGTGATGACAGGTGGAATAGAATCAGTGGATGAAGAAGGAATTCCCCCAATAAACTGCCAATTAAAGGCCACAGAATCATTACCCAAATTATACAGAACTACGGTATCCAAACTGAGCGCCAAGCCCCCACATACAGTGTCGATAGGCAATAAATTCACTGTTGGGCGATCCTTTACCACGATGGTATCCATCCAGGTAGCAGGTTGACATTGATTTTCCGCTACCAAAGTGACGACATAAGTACCCGCCCGATGGAAGATCAGGATGGGTTCCTTGCTGTTCATCGTCGTAAGGGTAGGGGGAAAGGGGGGCGGATTGGGTCGCGTACCAAAGCCCCAGCCTGTGGGAGGGTCTACCGACCAGGTATAGCCAACACCCGTTGTGGGGGTCGTATTATTGGTGAAATCAACCGCAAGATTGGTACAGCCCAATGAGTCGCTGAGCGTATAGGTGACATCTATCTTGGGGGTGTCGATGACCGTAATGGGCACGCTTGCAGTTCGAGTTCCACACTCATTGGTCCCTGTCACCGTAGCGAGATAGGTGCCTACGCCTTGGGTATAGGCATGTGTTTCAACCAAAAATCCATTTAACAAAACGGTCCCATCCCCAAAGTCCCAATTGATGGTATCTATGGCACAACTGCTCCCTGCATCAAAGGTCACAAAGGGACTGTCCACACAGACGGTGTCTTCATCGGGAATCAGCCGAGGTACGGGAAAAGTCTTTACCCTTACAGGCGAGGTAATGAAGTGGGGCGAACTCGGCGCTGGACAGGAATTATAGGCTTTTAGGGTTACATTAAATGAAACCCCACCGGTGGCAATCTGGCAAGGATTGAGACCTGCCAGGCTATACAAATGGGATACACTCCCATGGGAAGTCGTCGTTGTACTATCTCCATCCCCCCATATCCAGACATAATAGTCGATGAAATTGGTGTCCACAGACTGGTTCAATACCGTCAAGGTATCCCCTTCACAAAAGCTCACCTTGTCCTTGAATCGCAGACTGGCAATCGGTTCTGGGAGAAATCGGACTTGTGTCGTGTAGATGCTGGGGCATATCCCGCCGTTTTGCGTGATCGTGACGGTGTAAATTCCAAACTGGGTATATGGATGAGAATAATCCCTGAGAGAAGTATCATTATACACCGTTCCATCGCCCATATTCCAGGTGAAAAGCCCCGTCGTGGGCGTATTGATCCGAATCCTCGGCTGGAAGGTGGTGACACTACTGGCCGTATCTACACACTTGGTCAGGCCCGATAGCGGGACAGATACCGTGATCGGCACAGGTACATTGACCGTGATCGTCTGGGTAGAAGTACAGGTGGTGCTATCTACCCAAAGGACCGTAAGGCTTACATTGAAGTTCTGTGTGCTGGCGGGGTTGTACTGATGCGTACTTATCTGTCCTGTACCACCTCCCCCGTCTCCATACGTCCAGGTATAGGACAAGGCACCGGCCTGATTCGCGATAAATGCAACCGTCTGGTTGTGGCAAATCACACCTGAGGGGTTGATGACAAAGCTGGAATCACACTGTCCATAGGCATGTGGAGAGCCTATGATAAGTGAACCAAGGAACATCAAACTGGTGAAGAATAGGGGGTAAATACGGGAAAAGGCAAGGGAAAAGTGCATCATATTTTTTGTCTGGTAAGGAGGAGATTATAAATTAATTGATTGACTGATTATTAATTTTAGAAAAACGCTTTTAGACCTTATATGCCCTTAAATGCCTTATATGGTTCAAAAAAGTAGACGTATCAAATCAATAATCAATCAATTAATAATCAATAATTCATAGGGCCAATGGCAATGAGATTCAAGCAAAAAATTGATAGGGAGAGAAAAGCAGTATAGACTGCTGAGTACAAAGCTAAACTACGGTTTTTATAACTGTGCAGCAAGAGAAGTACAAGTTCAAACTCAACCTCAACCTCAAACTCCAATTCAACCTCAATACAGTGTAACCAAAGTTTTTCGCCATAACAACATTGTTGTCATTTCGACGACCGTAGGCTTTGCGGAGGGAGGAGAAATCTAACAATGTGGTCTAGAAGCCTGGAAATAACCACTCGAAAGGGCGTGTTAGATTTCTCCCTTCGGTCGAAATGCATGCCCTGAGTATTCCGAAGGGACAACTTTGTTGTAAGAACTAGAAATTTAATTTACACTGTACTCAATCTCAAGTGTAATTCAATTCTATTCTTTTTTGAACTTGAACTTGAACTTGTATTTGAGTTTGAACTTCTCTTTCCCTCAAAAAATCGACCGCCCCGTCTTCGTCGTCAGCAACTCCAGCACCTTCATGCCCAAAAAGGAATTCCCTTTGGGGTTGAGGCGGGGACTCCACACAGCGACGCTGTATTCGCCTGGATGAATGGCGGCGATGCCGCCACCGACCCCACTTTTGCCAGGAAGGCCTACGCGGAAGGAAAACTCACCTGCCTCGTCATAGAACCCACAGGTTTGCATAATGGCGTTGAGGCGCTTGGCTTGGCTCAGGGTGAGGAGTTGCTCGCCTGTGTGAGGCACCTTCCCGTGGAAGGTATAGAGCAAAAAGGTTTTGGCTAGTTGGCGGCAGCTCATTTCAATGGCACATATGTGGAAGTAAAGGTCTAGTACTTTCTCTATATCATGGTGGATATTGCCAAATGCCTTCATCAGGTTGGCCATAGCGGCATTTCTATGGCCCCATTGCTTTTCTGAGGCAGCGACGGAATAATTGTAAGAGATGGTATCGTCGCCTGCTATTTTTTGGATAAATCGGAGATAATCCGCTTTGGGGTCCTTTAATTGCCCGATGAGGTAATCGCAGATGACAAGCGCCCCTGCATTGATAAGGGGATTGCGCGGAATCCCCTGTTCAAATTCCAATTGGATCATCGAGTTAAAAGGGTCCCCTGAAGGCTCTACGCCCACGCGTTTCCATATCGGATCTCCTGCCAAAGAGATCGCCAGGGTGAGGGAAAATACCTTTGAGATACTTTGAATGGAAAATTTTTTTTCGCTTTCCCCAATCGCATAATGCCCGCCTGATACATCACAAAGGTGCGCCCCAAATGCGTTCGGGTTGACCTTAGCTAATTCTGGAATATAGGAAGCTACTTCGCCTTCTGGGGGCAAAGAGGCCACTTCTTGCCATATTTCGTCGAGTACTTGCTGGTAGTTCATGGGGAAGAGGGAAGAGAGAATTTTGAATGATTGAATGATGAATTTTGAATGAGGAAAAAGAGTGCAGAGGATTGAAAATAACTTTTTTTCAAAAAATGTCCCTCCAAAGGGTGATCGGATTTATCGTCTGCCGACCTACCTAAGCAAATACAGGAATTGAGAATAGATTATCAAAAAAACATTAGCCTAAATCGATCTCCTTTCCACCTGACGCTTACATAATTATTGATTGACTGATTATTGATTCTTGTTGAAATGAAAAGTATTGACCACAGCAAATGATCAGCATACCCCAATCAATAATGAATCAATCAGTAATCAATAATCTCCTCTTTTTTTAACCCTCAAATTCATCACAGCTATGAAACTCCTCACCATCAACTTCACCAAGCTTTTTCTCCTCTTTTCCCTTATGGCAGGGTTCACCTTTTCGGCAAACGCCCAGTGGACCAATGATGCCTCCGGCATCAATTACAACAACAGCGTCGGTGTCGGGACTGCTTCTTCGACCTCGCACAAGCTCTATGTCCGCAATAATACCGCAGCCCAAAATGCAGCTTTTTTCCAGAATAGCAGTACTTCCACGGGAGTTACTTCTGCCCTAGAGCTTCGAAATTCCAGTACGACCAGTGGCACTCGCTATGGCTTATATACCTTCGTGCCGACTATCGGAACGGGAACGGGTTATGGACTGTATGTGACGGCCTCTGGCACTTCAGACTATGCTGCTCAGTTCAATGGGCGGACTTTCCTAAACGGCTATGTCGGTATTGGAACCGCTTTGCCGAGTGAACAGCTAGAAGTAGCAGGCAATGTAAAAATCACGGGTGGCACCGCCAATGGCATCCTCTTCGCCGACGGCTCTGTCCAGACGACCTCCGCTTCCAATATCCCAGACAATGACTGGACAGAAAGTGGATCGGATGTCTATCACGATACCGGTCAGGTAGGCATTGGTACGACCACGCCCGCCCACAAATTAGAAGTCTCTCACGGTAGCATCCTGGGCCCTAATGCCACGAGCAGTAGCTGGCAGCACTATTCGCAGCTCCATTTGCACAATCCTACAGGAACTAGTTCGCTCTATGGATTTGACCAGACGACTCGCGCTACTTTCAGCAATAACCGCAGTAGCGAAGTCTGGGCCTTGGAAGCTACGCCTGATGCATCAAGCAGCCATGCTTCCTTCGCACTTCGCTATGTGAAGCCTGACGGCACAGGCGTGGACAGTCGCATCTTCAATGTACAAGGAGATGGATTTGTGGGCATCAATACGACCACCCCTACCGCTCGGCTGGAAGTCATGGACAGTACGACCAATGACTATGACCTTTTTTCCGTTCGGAAATTAAAAAACCTGAGCGATCCACGCCCCTACCGTGACTACCTCAAGGTGGATGAAGACGGCCGCGTGACCATGGACATGGTCAATCTGCCTACTCACTACCATGTAGGGATGAAAGGGCCTGTGGCCATTGGGAGTGACGATGTGTCAAGCATCAGTTTCCCCTCGGCAGGGAGTACCTATCAGTTGGCGGTTGTAGGCGAAATCATGTGTGAAGGATTGACGGTGAAATTGTCAAGCGATTGGCCTGACTACGTCTTTGAAGATGACTATGAACTGATGCCATTGGAAGAGGTGAAAGCGCATATCGCGGAGAAAGGGCACCTGCCTGGCGTGGCTTCTGCAGACGAAGTCGCAGAAAAAGGGCTGAACGTAGCTGAAATGCAGCAGCAGATGATGGAGAAGATTGAAGAGCTTACCCTTCACCTTATCGAGCAGCAGGCGCGCATTCAAGAACTAGAAGCGCAGCTCGACCGTTAATTTCCCCTCCTCTTTTATCCTAAAAATCCTACAGTCATGTTACCATACAATCACCACAGCTTTGTGGGCTACTGCCGCTATGCCTTGTTTTTCCTAGGATTAATAAGCGTTGCCTTTGCCCAATTACCCCTCAATCAGTATCAACCCCTGTCTCAACAGCAAATTGAAGTCCTGAACGAATTTGCCCAGGAAGAAGATTCGATCTTCCATGCCCGTCGCCAACAAACGATCTTTCAAGCCCAGCAACAAGGGCTTCCCTTGGTCGAGGAAGATGAACATGGCAATACGCTGTATTTAGACAGATTTGAACAAGGCGAGCCGATTTATCTGCAAGATTTCAACCTCATCTCAGCCAGGGCTTCTCATACAGATCATGTCAAGGTAGGGGGATCGACGGGGTTTAACCTCACAGGGATTGGTCAAATATTGGGCATATGGGAATCTACAAATATGGACGTTTCCCACCCTGAATTTGATTTCCGTGCCTTTCAAATGGACGTCCCCTGGATCATCGGGGGGCACCCTACTCATGTCGCTGGGACCATGATTGGCAATGGAACCAATCCTGCGGCTGAAGGCATGGCTCCATACGCTTTTCTCCTATCGTACAACTCCATCAATGGGTTGGCAGAAAAGGCCCTTGCTTCTATTATGGGCGTAAAAGTGGGCAACCACTCTTTTGGGGCGGCTTGTGGGTGGTCCAATTCGACCACTGTTCCCAAATGGAATGGCCCTGTCACTGCCTATGAAGACTGGAAATTTGGGGCATACTCCCTGAATGCGAAGAAATGGGATGATTTTTCCTTTGTATCTCCTTTCTTCCTAATTGTGGCTGCTGCAGGCAATCATAGAGGGGATACTTATGTCGGAACAGCAAAACACAGAAGTAACCTGGCCGAAGGGGGATATGACACGATGGCGCCTTCATCTACCTCGAAAAACTGCCTCACAGTAGGGGCCATTTCAGCCCCTAGTACGACTTCGAGTGCTTCGGCCAGCATCTTGGTGGATCCCACCTATGGTCCTTCGATGACATCTGAAGTCTATAGCAATTGGGGACCTACAGATGATGGACGCATCAAACCCGATATCATGGCACACGGTACAGGGGTATTTTCCGCAGATACCGCCGCTAGTGGGTATTCCACTAAGCAAGGGACATCGATGGCTTCACCAGTCGTGGCAGGCACCATCGGCCTCCTCCACGAGCATTGGACCCGGCTGAATGGTATGATCCCGCCCCTTTCACATACCATGAAAGGCTTGGTCATCCACACGGCTGACGACCTGGATGCACCAGGCCCTGACTACCGGACTGGCTGGGGGCTCTTGAACGGCAAACGCGCAGCAGAAGTCATGGAACGCGATGCCAAGAGTGGCTGTCAGGCCATTTATGAAAAGGTATTGCCAATCACTGGAAGCTATAGCGTGACGGTCAATACCACGGGATTGAGACCCCTTAAAGCGACACTGGTGTGGACAGATCCTGGTTACCATACCTATAACACGTTTGTGGTAGACCCCTTGGTCCCTCGTCTCGTGAACGATTTGGACCTCAGAATTACCGAGGGGACCAGTACCCATTTGCCCTGGAAGCTTTCGCCGGGTTCTCCTGCCGACCCTGCTACGCGCGGCAATAATATGCTGGACAATGTCGAGCAGGTCCTCGTCGAAGATCCTGGACAAAAATCCTATACCATTACGGTCAGTCATTCAGGGGTTTTGAAGCATGGCTTTCAAGCCTTTGCCCTGATCATCACAGGGCATGGTCCTGAGGCCAAGGTGTATAATTTTGACTATGAAGAATGGGCTGGGGAAATGAACTACCATGCGGCAGACACGATCACTGCGGGAGGTACTGCTCAGGTGAAACCTGGTGCGCAAGTAGGCTTTTATGCTGCGGATGTCATCCAACTATCTCCCGACTTTGAGGCGCATTATGGAGCGGGTTTTGAAGCAAAAATCAAGGCTGACCCCTGTGCTTCGACCACCACCCGAACCGCCTCTACCATGGCTGAACCTCCTGCTCCCACAGAAACGGTAGCATCGATTGCCATTCAGGAATCAACCCTTTCCTGCTTTCCCAATCCGGTCAGTGACCAGATGACCATCAACCTCAACCTCGCCGAGGCCAGCCCCAACTCCCAACTCAGGGTTGTCAACCAGTTTGGCCAAACCGTCGCCCTGATCTCCGACGGAGCCATTGATCAAGGCATGCACCAGTTCGCCTGGGACAGCCACAAAATGGCCGCAGGCATGTACCATGTGATCTTCCAGATGGAAGGGAAGGTGATGACGAGGAAGGTGGTTAAGAAATAAGAAAAAACGATTGACGAATATCGAACAAGGATTGCAGATTGATGAAGTGAAAAACTGCTTCTACTTCTCCAATCCTTGTTCATCAATCATTAATCTGCAATCTATTCCTCCACCCGCAACGCTTTTTCCGCCCAATACGCGTCGTCGTGAAACCCAAAAGCCGTAGGCTGGTAGGTGCCGACAATCGCGACATTCGCCTTCTCAGGCACTTCTAAGCCCAGCAAGTGATAACAAGCATTGATATACATGCGCCGCAAGGCTTCATTCAATAAATCCGTTGAAGCACCGATCGTTGCAGTAAAAGACTGCCCCGTTTCCCCGCCAGGAATTTGATAGGACTTTGTCCACGCAATGGGCTGCATAGGATCATTGGGGTTATAGGCATTTTCGCCTTCTCCAACGATTGTTGAGACGACGCTATCCGTCTCCCGCATCCCATAAAACAGGTCATTTTTATCAAATTTGCCCGCCCGATCGACGCTTTGTCCCATCACGATATGCTGTGCGTCCCCGTCCATGGGCACTCGGATTCTATACACCTCCGTCGGTCCCCAAATAGCACCATTGGGAATGCCACTCACAATGGGATGGCTTTCTGCGCCAGACGCGATGATGCCTCGGGTGCTTTGGTGTTTGTGGTGCCCATGATGTTCCACCCACGTTTCTCCCAGCACCAGTTTGCCAAACCCCGATTTCCAGGTTTCTTTTTCGCCGTTATAATAACAGTCATAATGACGGTAGGCATGGGTCGTATCTTCGAAGTGAAAAGCGTGCGTCGCCGTTCGGATACCGATGAGGGGCTTGCCTGCTAAGAGGTATTGCTCGATATGCGCCATCTGCTCCGCCGGTAATTCGCGATAGCGGGTAAAGAGGATCATCAAGTCCGCAGTCGCCAGCTGTTCCAGACCTGGAATATTGAAGCTGTAATTGGGGTCAATCAGGCCGGGTTTTTCGGGATTTTGGGCAAATAGCACTGTGCATTTGAAGCCGTGATGATGGGACAGGATTTTCGCTAACTGAGGGAGCCCTTCCTCTGAGCGGTATTCTTCGTCGCCTGATACCAGGACGATGTGCTTGCCTTTGTCAGCAGATTGGGGCAAATAGGTTTCCCACTGGGCAGGCTGATCTGGATGTTGGGTTTCTGTGGAAATAGTCGTGTTTGTTGAGGGGTTGCTTTGGCAACTGAGGAGAAGAAAGGGGAGGAGGTAGACAAATAGTTTCATGTGGGTGTTTTGTGAAAAATCAAAAAGGAGGAAAAGGAATTTACCACGGATTTCACGGATTAGCACAGATTAAACAAGAAAGATCAAGCCCAAACTCAATTGCTCTCTTTTTTGAACTTAAGCTTGTACTTGAATTTGAGCTTCTCTTTCTCATTCATGCGGATGCGCCTTCAGCAACTCCTCCGCCGTATAAAAGCCTTTTTTATCCGCTATCTCTTCTCGAACGGCTTTCACCTGCTCCGCAGAGATTACAGAAGCGCGATTGCCAAAGGAATTTCGCACATAGGTCAGCACAGCTGCCACCTCCTCGTCGTTCATCAAGCCCGCAAAAGGCGTCATTGGTACCTTGCCGTCGTACGCGCGGTTGAGGACCGTGATGGGTCCCGTAAGGCCATTTAAGGTCAATTTAATCAGGCGCTCTTCGCTTCCCCTGACCCATTGTGAACCGCGCAAAGGCGGATAGCCAGCCGCTGCCAGTCCCTGACCATGTTCTTGGTGGCAAGTTCCACAATAAGCTTCTCGTTCGTACAATTCCTTGCCTTTGATATAGGTTTCCTTGTCAGCGCCTTCGAGGTGAGTCCTGATTTCCTTTTTGTCTACTTCCACATTCTTCCCGTTCAAGTGTGCCAAAGCGGTCTTATAAGGCGCTTCCATCCATTTGTCCAATTCCATTTCGCCCGCTTTCTCCACGATCTTCAATCCATTTTCACGATCGAGCCACGAAGCCGCCACCAGCGCTTCCAGTCGGACTCGGCCGTGTGCATCGCCTGCCGCTTGAAGCAATAAATCCGCTTGATTATCGATCTGGTGACCAGCGTAGCGCAGCACCCGTACGGCCGCTGCGCGCGCCCTGAAATCTGTTGCGGAAAGCAATTGCTGAAGCAGATCAGCATCGATTTTATTTAAGCCCCACGTCACCCAAAGGGCTTCTAGGAGATGGTGTTCATATTGCGCATGAGTTTTGTCCAATTCCTTTACCCAATTACTGATCGCCGCCAAGACTTCATCTGCGTCTCTCCCCCTCAATTCTCTGCGTGAGCGGTAGCGTGTCCGATATTCGGGCAGTTTGAGGTTGTCGAGCAACGTAGTGATCGAGGCGCCTGCGACCTCCGCTGGTTCCACTAGCGGTCGTGAAGGATAGGTAATGCGGTAGATCCGCCCATGGACGTGATCGCGAAGCGGATCACGGGCGTTGTGCTGCATGTGGCCGATCAGGACATTGTGCCAATCGATGAGGAAAAGCGAGCCATCAGGGGCAAATTCCATATCCACAGGGCGGAAATTGGGGTCGTCCCCTTTGACCAGGTCTTGGCGATGGGCGAGCGTAAAGCCTGTGCCATCATTGAGCATTTGATGTTGTTTCATGCCCAGGAATCCAATGGTATTATTGATCAATAAATCGCCTTGCACCTCATCTGGAAAGTGCCTGCTCGACACAAATTCCAGTCCTGAAGTGGGACGTACCATGTGATCGCCACTGATCAGGCTGGGCGTCTGCTGCGTAGCACGTCCGTAGCGCGGCTTCACGGAGCCTGGCATCATCCAGCGGATGAGGGGGCCAGAAGTCTCGGCAAAGATATTTTGCCCCCAGTCATCAAAGGCGATGCCCCAGGGATTGGGAATGGAGAGCTGAGCAGTGCGTTCGAGGTGTCGCCGTTGTGGCGCATAGCGGAAGAAACCGCCGTTGGTGGCACGTACGGGGCCATAGGGCGTCTCCACATTGGTGTGGAGGAAGACGCCCTCGCCCATATAGATGGCGCCTGAGGGATCAGCGCAGAAGGCGCTGATGACATGGTGGGTGTCGTGGTCGTCAAAGCCACTTAAAATGATTTCTACTTTATCCGCTTTGTCGTCGCCGTCGGTATCTGTGTACAATTTTAGGTTGGTGCCTTGAGAGACATAAACGCCTTCTGGCGCAAATTCAAAGCCTACGGGGATGTGGAGATTTTCCACAAAAATGGTCTGTTTATCAGCCTTATTGTCCCCATCTGTATCCTCCAGGATCAGCAATTTATCATTGGGCATGGGATCGCCAGGGCGATAGTGGGGATAGGTCGGCATGACTGCGACCCAGAGACGGCCTTGATTGTCGAAGGACAATTGCACGGGGTTGGCGAGGTCTGGAAATTCTTTTTCGGAGGCAAATAGGTCTATTTGATACCCTTCAGGAACTGTCAATTTATCTAGTGCATCCTCTCCATAAAGATATTCCATGGTTCCCCTGCCATAGTCATCGACCTTATAATTGGTCTCAACAGGGGTGAGGGGATGGGTCTTGGCATCTGCTGCTGCGACATCCATTTTGCCCCCTATCGCCGCATTCCAAATCGCCTGGTCGCGGATAGCTGTCATCTCCCGCTTCTTCTTGATTTCGTCAGGATAATTATCAGGACCAAACGGATTGTACCGCCGGCCAAATACGTGAACCCCATTGGGACTTTTGAAGTCATCATGCCAGAACCAGTTCTTGTCCATCACAGCGTCATGTACCAGTTCGCGGTGGGTTTCTTCAGCTTCTTTTGTTCCAAAAAGCTTATCCGCCAACAACACGGCGAATTGTTGGTATCCTTCCTCATTCAACTGAAACCCGTCGATCGTCAATTGCTTTCCACTAGTGAACCACCTATGCGTGGGGCTGAACACGTCCACAAATGGCACCTGATGCTTGGTAGCTATTTTCTGCATCGCATCTGCATACATCGCGAGGTGTTCATTTTCTTGTTGACCGTCGGGCAGGTCATAGGTAGCTGAAAGGTCCTGAAAGGCGATGGGCGAAATGAGAACCAGTCGAGGAGCGGATTGCCCATTATAGGTCTGCGCAGTTGTATGATTGATAAAAGCCTCCAACTCTCCTTCAAAATTCTTGAGACCCGCTGCCCCTGCAAAGGACTCGTTGTAGCCAAAAAACGCCAAAATGACGTCTGTCTCCAGCCGCGTAAGCCACTGGTCGGGCGTTTCAAAATGCCCTTGGCTATTGGAGAAATTGGCCAGCTCATCGTGAAACTTTTCCGCCCCATTGAAGGCCCAGGGCGAATAACGGCCCGAATGGGGGCGAAAGCCTGGCGTATTGCCGCCGTCGCACATATTGCGGATGAATAGCTTCTGGGTAGGGTAGCGGAGGTGCATCTCCGTTTCGAAATGCCCAAAGTTCATCATGCGCGAACAGAGGTTGTTCCCGATCAGGACCATGCGGTCGCCTAGCTTGACGGGCAAGTCCAGGGACGGCTCCTTGGGGGTGCAATGGGTGAGGAGAAGGCTGATTCCAAGGAGGAAGCAGGGGAGGAGGGTTCGCTTTGCAGGAGAATTCATTTTTTTTTTGATAAAAACAAGTGTCTTGTTTGGGATGGGTTTGATTGATGAATATCGAACAAGGCTTGATGATTGATGAAGGAATGTTTTTTTCTCCCTGCCTAAATCCTTGTTCATCAATCCTTTTTCTGCAATCCATCCAGCTATTTTGACTTTTTGGTAAAAAATCTGTGGGAATTTAAGTAATCTGTGGTGCTATGGGAAGGGCGGAATCATAAAATGGCATGACAAAGCAAGCAAATAGATAGATGTCCAGTAGGTTGAGAGAATCCAGACCTCAGAACTGTGAAAACGGTGGACGAATTTGGCGTAAGCGATGACTGCGTCAGAGAAGGCGAAGAGCAAGGCACTTATGGCTATCCACAGAAAAATCCCTTCTGTCCCCAAACTGCACGCTTGCCAGGCCATAAAGATAATGGCCAAAATATATAATCCTACGGGAATTGCCATTTTGCTGAGGTTTGGGTAGAGGAAATAGTAGTAGACAAGTGCAATGCTTCCCAATACAATCAGGGGGATCAGGTCGTATTGCATCCCTTCAATGCTGATAAATGCCATTGCAAAAAGGATGTGGGCGCATAAAAAAGCCCCTAGCCCATGCACGAAGTATTTTTCCTTCAATAAGAAGACATCTCCGATGAGGGAAAAGCACAGGCCTATGAGGATTAATGGGCCATAGGAATGATCTATTCCGCGAGGAGTCATGCCTATGGCTGCAAAGGCAATAATCAAAGAAGTGGTAATGGGTTTGGCTACTTGAAAATATCGTGGATTCTCTTGGTATTTGGCAAAGATGGCGATCCCTGCGGATAGCAAAATGGTGATTGAAAAGAGAAGTATGCGCATAACTGCCAGTAAATCTAAGCGGATATTTGATTTTTTCTTAACTTGGAGTCCACTAGCACTCTGTGGAATAGGGAAGTTATTAATTGATAGATTATTGATTGATTAATTGGGGGTAATATCTTGGTGATCAATGAGTAATATTTATTCTTAACATTAATAATCAGTCAATTCAATAATTACTAATTCCTTGGGTGCCTTTTCCTCAAAACACTTAACAGCAAATATGTCAACTAACGTTTACAAAACCCCTGTAGAATACTTCTATGACTGGGAGCAGAATAAGGCAAATGAACCTTACCTCAACCAACCCATTGATGGTTCATGGATCACTTACACTTGGAAAGAATTTGGGCAGGAAGCACGAAAGATGGCTGCTTACCTGAAAGCACAAGGGTACGAATCAGGTTCCAAAATTGCCATTGTATCCAAAAACTGTGCACATTGGCTCATGGTGGACATGGCTTGCATGTTGGGCGGGTTTATCTCCGTGCCTATTTACCCCAATGTGGCTGCTGAGACCGTCGAATATATCCTAAAACACAGTGAAGCGAAGCTGCTTTTTGTGGGAAAACTGGACCAGCCCAACTGGGATGTGATGAAGCATGGCGTGCCTGAAGGTTTTTCCTGTATTACTTTCCCCCGTCTGGGCCAGGAAGGCTTCCCCGTGTGGGACGACGTCCTAGAAGGCGTAGAACCACTCGGGGAAAGCAGGGTGCCTGATATGGATGAAATCATGACGATCATCTATACCTCTGGAACTACTGGCACGCCTAAAGGCGTCGTTCATAAATATCGTTCGCTCTCTTTCTGCATGTCGCAGTTCAATGACTTGCTGAAACTAAAGCCGAATGAGCGCTTTTTCTCTTATCTGCCGCTTTCTCATATTGCTGAGCGTATGCTGGTGGGGATGTGTCCATTGGTGGTGGGAGGATCTATTCATTTCGCCCAATCACTCGATACCTTTGCCGATAACCTCAGGCATTGTAGCCCTACGATCTTCTTGGGCGTGCCTCGTATCTGGACGAAGTTCCAGATGGGGGTATTTGCCAAATTCTCTCCTTCGAAATTGAGGATGTTGACCTCTATTCCTGTTTTAGGAGGGGTAATCAAGAAAAAAATCCGCGAAGCCCTGGGCCTTAACCAAGCCAGAATATGCTTGACAGGTGCTGCGCCTATTCCCGTGAGTCTGCTGGAGTGGTACCAAAAATTGGGAATTGGCATTCTGGAAGTCTACGGGATGACAGAGAACAGTGCCTATTCTCACTCCAATTTGCCAGGTGACTTTAAATTTGGAACGGTAGGAAAGGTCTTGCCTGGGGTGGAGATGAAGATTACAGACGAAGGGGAAATATGCTTGAAATGTGAAGCGAATTTGGTGGAATATTACAAAGAACCTGAGAAGACGGCCGAGACAATTCGCGATGGCTGGTTGCATACAGGAGACGTCGGCGAAATAGATAGCGAAGGCTGGGTGCGTATCACAGGCCGTGTCAAGGACATTTTCAAAACGTCCAAGGCCAAATACGTCGCGCCAAATCCTATCGAGATGAAGCTCTCCAAAAACGCCAATATCGAGCAGGTGTGCGTCGTAGGGACTGGAATCCCCCAACCGATTGGCTTGGTGGTCCTTTCTGAAAGTGCCCAGAAAATGGGCCGTGAGGAATTGAATACGAGCTTGGAAGGGACTCTCAACCATGTGAATCCTATGCTGGAACACCATGAAAGACTACAAAAACTTGTTGTAGTCAAAGAACCCTGGACGCCAGAAAACGGGCTATTGACACCTACCCTCAAGATCAAGCGCAACCAGATCGACAAGGTCTATGGAAGCCATTATGAAGGCTGGTATGAAGGCGGAAAAGGCGTCGCGTGGGAATAGGGGAATGAGTAAATGATTAAATGATAAGATGAATAAATGTTCAATGATAGGATGAGGGAATGATAGAATGATAGAATAGGATATGCCAAAAAGATGTCCATTCTCTCATCCTATCATGCTATCATTCTATCATTTTCTTCCACCCCAGAACCTATAACTTTTTGTTTTTCAAAGACATCATCGGTCAATCAGCCGCCAAAGCGCATGTCTTGGCGGCGATTGCGCGTGGGCGCCTGCCCCACGCCCTCATGCTCAGAGGCCCAGCTGGCACGGGCAAGCTGGCCATGGCGACTGCCATCGCCCAATACATCAACTGCCTGAACCCTACGGAGGAGGATAGCTGTGGGAAGTGTAGCAATTGCATCAAAATTGCCAAGGGCATCCATGCCGACATGCACTTTGTCCTACCAATCATTTCCAAAAAGGAAAAAGGGAAACAATGGCTGACAGAAGACTATTTTGAAGAATTCCGCCCACATTTCTTTGAAGACCCTTATTTTAGTTTTGAGCAATGGCAGCAGACCTTGGGCGGTGAAAATAAGCAGCTCATGATCAGTGTGCATGAGATTCGCGCCTTGAAGCGGAAGGTCTTCCTCAAAGCATTTGAAGGGAAATACAAGGTCATTGTGCTCTGGCAAGCGGAGCGTGTCCGCACTGAAGCGGCCAACGCCTTCCTCAAGCTGCTAGAAGAGCCGCCAGATAAGACGATTATCATCATGACTTGCTCAGATCCCAGCCAACTCCTGACGACCATCAATTCGCGCTGTCAGCAGGTATCCATGGGAAGATTGGACAAGGCAGAGATTCAGGCGTATTTGCAGCAATCAAAAGGCCTGGAAGCCGACCGCGCAGAATCGCTGGCAGCGATTGCTGAAGGCAGTATTGGGCAAGCATTGGCCTATATCGATGAGGAAAAAATGGCGATGAATACGCTCTATGCAGGATGGCTCCGCATGGTCTATACGGGCCATTATGGCCGTATTCAGAAAGAAATAGAGCCTATTTCGCGGGAGAGCAAGGAGTTTCAAAAACTCTTTCTCATCTTTGCAGCCAAGAAAATGCGGGACTCCTTGCTCTTTCATTTAGGATTAGAACAACTTTCCCTCGCCACTACTGCTGAGCGTGAATTTCAATCTAAATTCTCCCAGCTCATCAATGCTGAGAAAGTCGAAAAAATGGTGGCACTCATGGACGACAGTTACCGTCAGATCGCTGGCAACGCCAATGCGCCTATGGTCTTCGCAGCACTTTCATTACGGCTGCACGCAGTGCTGAGGGGGTAGCGGGAAAGAAGTTCTATGTTTTAGGTTCTATGTTTTAAGTTGAAGAATAGCCTAGAACCTAGAACTTAAAACCTAGAACCTAGAACATCTTCACATGGCTTTACTAAAAAGAAATATGAGCTTCAATGCCATCATCCCCTGGGTGGTGGTGTCGCTGATGACGGTCTATGTGAGTGGATTGAGCTATTATGCCAATCACCGCAGCATGCCAGAACCAGCCTTTGATTTCTATGGGACGAGCGATGTGCTGCTAAGCCTGGCAAGCGAGCAAGGCGCGGGAAAGGATGTCGTATTGGGAACGTTTAACAACATTATCGAAGGAGAGCGTCAGACGGTTGCAGCAGAAGAAGATGCGCCTGGTGTGTACCGAGTTCCCTTTCGCGTCAATAGTCCACGGTCGGCCTTTCTCTACATCAATGATATTCCTATCGAAATATTTCTAGTTCCTGACAGCTCCTTGAAGGTAACTGCACGGTATGACTCAGAAAACTTTGAAGTAGACAGTTTGGCCTTTGAAGGGTATACCGAGGGGATTTGTAGGTATTATCGGGAAAAATCGCGGAAATTTTTACGGCGCCACATTCGTGCTTATCGAAATACGGTCGTGGCTGATAGTCTTTCCCTTCATGCCCATATCCTGGACTCATTGGCGGTCCATGAGTTGGCGCACTTGCTGATTCGTTCTACGCCCAATGAACTGCCTCAGTGGTTTATTCATTTTGAGAAAAATGAGATTTTGTACCAAAAGGCCTACCTCAAACTCTCCAATGCTTATAATCGCCTGGTCTATCCAGGCTACCTCGATGAGATTGAGACCCATAATGAGGAGGCCGTATTTTCCTACTACTATTACCTCTACCTAAAGGCATTGATTCAGTCCAATATCGATGTGAAAGAAGACCAGCCTTCTACAGCGCTGGAATTACTCGCCGTAGCGGATACCCTGTTGATGGACGAAGTCAGGGATGTCTACCTGACAAGTACGATCTTCGATTTTATCCGAAATAATGAGCTTACGCAAGCTTCTGAACTCCTACAGCGCTTCTCTGGTACTTTCAGCAAGAAGAAGTATGAGCGCTTTTTGCAAAAGCAGTTGGCGGAAAGGGGGTGAAGAAATTGAAGAATATCGAACAAGGACTAAGTGATTGCAGAATATTGAACAAGGATTGATGATTTTTGAAGTAAAGAAGCCTTTATACTTCTTCAATCCTTGTTCATCAATCGTCAATCATCAATCTATTATCTTCCCCTATATCCCCAACTGATTCAGCTCTCCCTTATAGATGCTGCACATCATCAGTTTGACGTCTTTGTGGCGGGGTTCTAGCTGATCAAAGACGTCGGACGCCTTTTCGCTATCTTCAAAGAAACTGTGGGTGAGGATGAAATTGCTTTTTCCATTTCCCATCGTTACCCTGACCAAATGACTCGCCGCTACGCCTGCGTTGAGCAATTCAAACTGGCGAGCCTTCGCCGCCTCCTCGGTTGACTCAGCGCCAAAATGCACCAAATAGAGGTTTTCTGGTTTGCCAGATATAGCGGAAATGGATTTCATCTTTTCGCTGATCAGCGCGTGGTAGCGGGATTGGGTATTTTCCTTGACAAATGCTTCAAGCGTCTCCCCTTCAGACATCAGGTAATACTCCTGATTCATTGGGTCTCCTACTCTGTAGCTTTGATAATCCTGCTCAGTTACCTGAAAGACCCCAACAAAGGTGCTAAGCGCCTCCTGAAAGCGCGGAGCGATTTTCGTATAATACTCACTTTTAGGATGATTTGCATATAATTCTTCTCCGATGAGGATCATATCTCGGTATGGCGCCAAATTGTTGTAAGGGTATTCTCCCCCCATCGAATTGGCATCCGCCTGTTGGAACTCAAGGAAAAGCTTCAAGGGTTCAGAACCGATGGTTTCAATCTGAGAAGCGAGCATTTTATGCCCTTTGAGGGTCACAAACATACCCTCCGCTGTCGCAATGCTCAATCCTAATTGCTGGAGCTCTTCGACATATCCTTCGATTCCTTCATAAAATACATCTTCATCCAATTCCTCAAAAATGGGATTGAGTTTGGGAATGATCGTCTGGTCCCGCTGGCCAATCACTTGCAGAATGTCCCCTTCACTGGCAATTCGGTCCCCTGTCACCACTTGCTGGGCATAGGTTGAAAATTGGTCGTAAAGTGTGGGGGTTGACTGAAGAAGTTGGTGAAGGTGGGGAAATTGTTGCTCAAACGAAAAAGCCATGCGGCTCATGCTCCGGTCAGTAGGCGCTCCACGCGCCATGAGTTCGTCGTCATCCGCAACCATGCTGTCGCTAGCAGGGGCAGTCTGATCCGTAGCAGAGGGAGAAGATGTGGTAGGATTTTGTGTCTCGGTGGAGTCTGCCGCGGTTTTAGGACCGCATGCAGTGACCGTCAGCAAGACAATAAGGCTGCAGATCAAACAAAAGGGACTACGCATGGAATTATTGATTATAAATTGATTGATTATTGATTGGAAGGAAAATGCTGTTTTATTGATTATCAACTACTTACCAATAATTAATAATCAATCAATCAATAATCTCTTCATCAGCTTGCTGCGCGAAATTCAATCAGACTGGCTTCCAACTGTTGCTTGGCCATGTCGACTGTGATATGGTAATGCTCCACTTCGCTATCAGGCATATCGTACATAATGTCGAGCATGATGGCCTCGATGATGGAGCGCAGGCCACGAGCCCCCAATTTGAGGGCATCAGCCTTATCGACGATCACCTCTATAGCATCCTCGTCAAAAGAAAGCGTCTTTCCTTCAAGCTCAAACATTTTTTGATATTGCTTGACCAAAGAGTTCTTTGGCTCCATGAGGATGTTGCGAAGGGCTTTTTTGTCGAGTGGATTGAGGTAGGAAAGTACGGGCAAACGGCCAATAATTTCGGGAATCAACCCATATTTGCGCAAGTCTGAAGGTTGGAGGTATTTGTACAGATTAACCGATTTGGAGACTTGGGTGGTCGGCGTACTGTTGAACCCTACTGTCTTGACAGATAGGCGGCTAGAGATGGTATCCTCTATTCCTACAAATGCACCTCCACAAATAAACAGGATGTTTTTGGTATCAATCTGAACGAGGCTTTGCTCTGGGTGCTTACGTCCTCCTTTAGGAGGAACATTGGCAGTGGTACCCTCCAATAGTTTCAGCAAGGCTTGCTGTACGCCCTCTCCGCTCACATCTCTTGTGATAGAGGGGTTGTCAGATTTGCGGGCAATTTTGTCGATTTCGTCGATATAGACGATGCCTTTTTCGGCAGCTTCTACGTCGTAGTCCGCTTCTTGGAGAAGACGTACCAAAACACTCTCGACATCTTCTCCCACATATCCTGCCTCAGTCAGGACGGTCGCATCAGCAATGCAGAAGGGCACTTTGAGAATCTTCGCGATGGTACGAGCCATCAACGTCTTCCCTGTGCCAGTCCGGCCTACCAGGAGAATATTGCTTTTATCCAATTCCACTTCTGAATCTCCTCCCGTACGCTCATAGCTCATGATCCGCCGATAGTGATTGTAAACGGCCACGGAGAGCACCTTTTTGGCGTCCTCCTGACCGATTACAAAATCGTTGAGGTGCTCCATGATCTCACGGGGTTTGGGGACACGCGTGATGCGTGTAGTGGGTTTCTGCCGAAATTCCTCTTCAATAATCGTGTTGGCATGGGCTACACAGTTCTCGCAAATATGCGCACCGCCATAGCCAGCCAGCAAGATTTGAACTTCTTGTTTGGACCTCCCGCAGAAGGAGCAACTCTCTTGTTTCATGCTATAATGATTGATTGATGATTAATTGATTGATAATTAATTGGGGAATCTCTTCCCCTGTAGTATGCAAAGCATCAATCAATAATGAATAATCAGTAATATAATAATCTTACTTCTTCCCTGTTAAAATTTCGTCTATCAGACCGTATTCTTTGGCTTCTCCAGCTTTCATCCACTTATCGCGGTCACTATCATTCCAAATGGTCTCGTATTCCTGGCCCGAATGCTGAGCAATAATTTCATACAGCTCCTTTTTCAGCTTCTGAATCTCTTCATGAACGATGGCAATATCAGAAGCTTGTCCTCTGGCACCCCCCATCGGCTGGTGGATCATCACACGAGAGTGTGGCAATGCAGAACGCTTGCCTGCGGAACCAGCTGTTAAGAGAACTGCACCCATGGAGGCAGCCATGCCTGTACAAATGGTGGCAACATCCGGTGCGACGATCTGCATAGTGTCATAAATCGCCAAGCCTGCATAGACAGATCCTCCTGGTGAGTTGATATAGATACTCACATCTTTAGATGAATCCACCGACTGCAAAAATAGCAATTGTCCGGTGATTACATTGGATACATAATCGTTGATTTCTGTCCCTAGAAAAATAATGCGGTCCATCATCAAGCGTGAAAACACGTCAATAGCTCGGAATGGACGCTCCCGCTCTTCGATAATGTACTGAGTCATCGCCTGTACATCAGGAGCGATAGCACTTTCATAGTTGTGCAGCGTCGTGCTGCTGATGCCGAGGTGCTTGACGGCATATTGCTGAAATTCGTCTGGTCTCATAATTTTGGCTTTTAAGTTAGCGAAATTAGGAAGAATAAAACTAAAATGATTGGAATTGTTCAGTCAAGAACTCGGCCAAGGGAAAATATCCTGTCAATTTGGCGGAATTTTGCTCGCAAAGCCTCGCAAAATTCATGTAAAAAATATCAAGGAAGGGTTATTCATAAAAAAACGAGATTTGTGTATCTTAGCGGGATAACCAAACACGGTCAACACATCTTATGAAGTTATTTCTACGCCTTTTCGGCATAATGCTGGGAGGATTAGTCCCTGCCATCCTTTTTGCCCAGTCTATCGCTCCTTCAGGGACTTCCCTTTTTGTTTTGCCAGATGACGCGCCTTATGTGGAAGGACAAATTCTTTTTAAGGTATCTCCTGCCTTTCAGGAACACTGCCAAAAGGATGTGATTGATATTCCTAGCCTCGTAGCCCTTTTTGACCAATTGGACTATATTTCCCTCAAACAAAACTTCCCCTCTTCTTCTCAGGCGGCACATAAGCAGGAGGTAGACCCTTTTTCAATTCGCTATATCTACGAATTGCAATATGGTGGCGCGCTGGATATCACCTCTGCTATTAATCTATTGCTCGGCCATAGTGCGATAGCCTATGCTGAACCTCGATATATCTACGAACCTTTTTTTCAGCCCAATGACCCCCTGGCAGATACCACTTTTGGCGGGGCGAATCAATGGTACCTGGCGACGATCCAAGCTAGAGAAGCATGGGATGTGGAGCAAGGGGATACTGCTGTGGTAATCGGAATCACAGATTCAGGGACTTCGTATGACCATCCTGACCTCAAGCAGAATATTGCTTTTAACCACGCTGACCCATTTGATGGCGTGGATAATGATAATGATGGGTACGTTGATAATTATCGAGGATGGGATTTTGCTGGCGTAGATGGTCAAGGGGTAGGAGATAATGATGCGACCTATAAAGATGATACCCATGGGGTCAATGTAGCTGGTATTCCCGCTGCGACGACCAATAATAATTTTGGTACGGCAGGAATAGGCTTCAATTGTAGCTATCTGCCTTTGAAAGCCAGTCCAGACAATTTCCGGGGGGCTATCACCCATGGATATGAAGCCGTCTTTTATGCGGCTGAGCAAGGGGCTCAGGTCATTAACTGTTCTTGGGGAGGAAGGGTAAAAAGTAAAGTGGCGGAAGATGTGATCGCTTATGTGACGGAGCTACGGCAAGTGGCCGTAATAGCAGCAGCAGGAAATACGCCGTTGGATCTTCGCTTCTATCCGGCATCTTTTAAAAACGTATTGTCCGTGGCCAATACCCAGTTCGAGGACACGGCTTGCTGTCCAGCGGGCTTAGGAACTACTTATAACCATGCGGTAGATGTTTCCGCTCCTGGATGGAAAATAGCTACTACCAATAACAGTTCTACTTTTACAGGGTTTAATGGGACCTCCGCAGCGTCGCCGCTGGCGGCAGGGGTTGTGGGCATTACATTGGCCCACTATCCTCACTACACTGGTTTGCAAGCCGCTGAGCGTGTCCGCGTCACCACGGATGACATTTACCACATTCCCCAAAATCAATTACTCCAAGACAAACTGGGGACAGGAAGGGTAAATATGTTCAAGGCGGTGACCGACCCGTTGAAGCCTTCTATTCGCTTAGAAAACTATGAACTGGTCAATCTAAGGGGAAATCAGGATTTCTTGCCAGGAGATACGGTCATCTTATCTGGAGATTTTATCAATCTTCTCGACCCCTCTACGGCTGACCTGACCTTGTCCGTCCAGGTATTGGATACGCACCAATTGGGCTTTATCGAATTCATAGATGCTGCCTTTTTGCCAGGGATCGTGAATATGAATGAGCAGTTTAGCAATGGGACATCCCCGTTTGTCTTTAGACTGAAAACCAATACCCCAGAAGACCTGGCCATCAACCTCAAACTCACCTATACGGATACTGCGCTTCGCTACCGCGATTTTCAATATGTGAATTTCATCGCCAATGCTACCATCGTAGATATTGCGGTCAATCGCCTTCATTGCTCGATCAACAGCAGAGGAGGGATCGGATATGGGGATTTTCCCAAAAATAAAATCGGGCTTGGTGTGCAGTACAATGGCAATGAGCGAAGCCCCTTGTATGAGGGAGGATTGCTATTTGGAAACTCATTGGTACAGATTGCAGGAAATCTACGGAATGCATCTGCTCAGCAAGATCAAGACTTGGACTATCTCCAGCGCGCTAGAGAAGTGAGTTCCCCGCAATTGGCTGACTTTGAGGCGTTTGCAGAATTTGATGACCGAGGGAACGGGCTCCCTAGCGGGGTGTCTGTGACCCAGCGTGCCTATGCATGGAATACCAATGCTGATGGCGATTATGTCATCTTTGAATACGAATTTCACAATCCCACTCCTACAGATATTACCAACTTTTTTGCCGGTATTTTTGCCGATTGGGACATTGTAGATTCTACCAAAGATGCGACCTATTATGACAATGGATTCAAAATGGTATATGCCCTCGATGTGCAACGCCGGGACCCTGCCTTCTATGGCGTCTCCTTGCTCTCAGATGATGTCTTTCGCGCATTTGCCAACAGCGTAGACAATTTCAACTTTACCGATGCGGCTAAATTTGCGGCGATTTCCAATGCCCCTACGGCCACTACAGCTACCGCAGGCACAAGTGGTACTGGCCAAAACATCTTTCACGTAGCTGGAGCAGGGCCCCTCACCCTCCCTGCCAACGGAAGCTATAAGGTGGCCTTTGCCCTGTTAGCAGGGTCTAGTTTTAGTCATATGATTAATATTCAGAGTACAGCCGAACGGAAGTACAAATGTTATATTTTGGGAGAAGGTCCAGTCGCAGGCTTTTCCGTTCCCTCCAGCCAGGTGACTGTCAATCAGCCCCTGCAATTTACCGATCTGAATACCACGGCAACAGGATGGACCTGGGATTTTGGTGACGGGAACACTTCTACCCTCCGCAACCCCCAACATATCTTCACCCAAACGGGCTTGTATACCGTTACCTTCACTGCTTCTGATGGCGTATGTCAGATCGTGACTCGCCAGCAAGTGCGGGTAAAACCTCAAGCGAACAGCCTGGAACCTGCTCTCCAAGAGGCGATTCGCCTCTTCCCCAATCCCAGCGAGGGCCAATTTGTCATTCGCCTCGGCGAGGGACTCAGCGGCCCTGTACGCTTTACTGTCACCAATATGTTGGGCCAAAAAGTGGCGCAGCAAGGCATTGTGCACCTCTCGGGTACGCGTGAAGTGCCCTTTGACCTGGCGCAGCAGCCTGATGGGGTGTATATCGTTCAGGTAGAGGGGAAGGCTTTTTCCCATACGATGAAGTGGGTGAAAGGAGGGGAATGAGGAAGGGGGTAAAGAGGGTTCAAGCGTTCAATTCATTCAAGGGTTCAAGGGATGTTTAAGGGTTTAATTGGAATGGGCATATTCTGGTGGTGTTTTTTTTCACCAGCAATAGGTTGGTCACAGCCTGATACGGTTTATGCAGGATTGATTGTTGAGGGTGAATATATTGACCTATCGCCAGATTTCGAATGTTTACTCATTTATTCGCAAGACACGATTTCGATACCCTTTCAGAAAACGTTTTTACTTATTCCACCTCTCGACAAAGAAAAAAAATATGAGCTTTTGGTGCGATATAAAACCTATTGCCTGAGGTTTGATCCATTTGCTATTCAAGATTTTAAGAATAGAATCGAGTTTGTGATTGATTTGACTCCATTCGAAGAGGAAAATGTACAAAGAATAAGGAGAAAAAAGCGCCTGAAGTATTTGTACTATTACCTATTGTCTCCTAATTTTTCTATCAAGAAACAGCAAGAAAATGCTCGTAATGGGATTTTATATCCTACGTTAAGGTCGAAGGTTAAAGGGGGATATGATTAAAGCTAAAACATGAATAATCCCGAATCTTCATTGCTGAAAATTCGGGATTGTTTTAACAGGCTTTCTTCATCCTGTTAGATGTTTAAGCTGGTCATCCTACCCAAAATCACTTAGTTTGGTTACTGCTTCACCAGTTTGATATGCGCTTTTTGGCTGCCCTGGCTTACTTCCAAGACATATACCCCAGCAGCTAGTTCTTGCATAGGAAGAGAGAACTTATTTTTCCCTGGCATAACTTCCACAGCTTCTTGATAGGCTTTCTGTCCTATTGCATTCAGGAGGGTGAGCCTCAAATCGCCAGGTTGCGCCGCATCGAGTTCTACAAAGAGTTGGTTGGTTACAGGATTAGGAAATGCTTTCAGCGCTTCTATCCCAATCAATTGATCATCAATAGAAGTAGCGGTGAGCGTATATACTTCTTCGTATCTACAGTGATTCTTATCTGTAACAGTGAAAATATATTGGCGGGGAGATAAATTAGATAGAGTAGCTGTAGTAGCGCCAGTATTCCACCAGTAGGTGTAAGGCCCTACGCCGCCTCTTGGCTTAATTTCAATACTTGCATCATTGGCACCTGTTCCATAATCAACTTCCACATCGGCTGATACAATGCGGTAGCCATTTGGGTAGAGGTCACTTTCCCATATTCCACGACCATAGGTAGCAGCTCTGATTTTACCAAAGCAATAGCTGATCTCCAATTCGCGGATTCTTACGTTGGGGAGATTATCCATAAAGGGTTCCCAATCGCCTAGTGTACTATCGCGGTAGTAGATTCCCACACTTGTCCCTACATAAAGTGCTTCTTTGCTACCATTTTGATAGACAATGGCTTCCACTGGAAGGTCAGGCAATGAACCAGAAATATCTGTCCAGTTGCTTCCTGCGTCTGTTGTTTTCCAGACCCCATTTGAGTGAGAGGCATATACCACATTGGGGCGCTGAGGATCTACTGCCATGTCCAAAAAGGTTCCTTGTCCATCATTAAAGGATAAGGTCTCCCAACTTACGCCTTTGTCTAGGGAACGGTAGAAGGCTCCTCCAGAGGATGCGTATATGAAAAATCCTTGAGCCAATTGTGGGACATCAATTTGGGCAATATTGGCCCCTCCAAGGCTTGATAATTTTGTCCAGTTGACAGCATCAGTGGTCCTCCAGATATTCTGAAAGCCCGCATAAAAGGTTTTGCCGTCATTGGGATCCTGGATAAAAGGGGTAGTCCAGGCGCCCGTTTCGCCAGTTGAGTTGGGGGTAATCCAACCGTTACCATTGCGTTGGATAAAGCCATTTTGGGAAGAAGAAGCGTAGAAATTGGGGTCAGACCAACTGAGCAGGCATTCCATTCCATCGCCACCAGAGACGAAACGCCAAGAAGATCCATCATAACGCATTGTACTATTATCCTGAGACCCCCCTATGATGTCTGCATAATCAAACACTGAAGTTCCCAAACGATAAAACTGGGTGATTGACAGGCCTTGGTTTCTAGATCGCCAATTTGTGCCTGTTGCTCCGACAGATTCATATACACCGCCATCACTTCCCACCCACATATCTCCTGTGATGGGGCTAAATTCAATGTCGTGAATATCTACGTGGAGCGAATTCGGGCCAAATCCATTTCTATCGGTTCTTTGCCAGGATTGGCCGCCATTGGTCGATTTATAAAAAGGAAAATCTCCAATAAATACATCATCTGCATTGGCTGGGTTGACATTAAGGGCCAGGTCATACCATGATTGTGTGAAGTTCAATCCAACACTGGTTCCTGATCTTTGGGAAAAACTTTGCCCTGAATTAGTGGACCGATATAGACCCTCAAAGTCATTGGAAGTGGTAGCAACCAAGATAAAGACATAATCCGGCTCATCGGCAGTGACCGCCACCATCATCCTGCCAACACCTCCTGAAACAGGGCTTGAAAGACCGTTGGCACCTTGTGTCCATGTATTTCCACCATCTGTTGTTTTGTAATATCCATTATCACCTCCATATCCTACTGCATACATGATGTCGGGATTGGTCGGGTGGAAAACAATGTCTTCCAAGTTAGCGGTTAGCACATTTGTCCAATTAGCTCCTCCATCATAAGACCGTTCTACTCCCCTCGTTCCAGCAGAAAAGATTGTATCAGGATTGTTAGGGTGGATCAATAATTCATCAAAATACTGCCCATTCGTATTGACAGGGAAAACATTACTCCATGTATTTCCTCCATCTATTGACTTCAATATACCAAAACAAGGGGTATTCTGTCCGTCATTATCTCCCGTACTCATATAAATAGTATTGGGGTCAGTAGGATGCACTACGACATCCGATACGCCTAAAGAAGGCAAGTTGTCTGTCAATCCGACCCAACTGTTTCCGCGATTCGTGGTTTTCCATAACCCTCCACCTGGCGTTCCAGCGTACATTACATCTGCATCATAGGGATCAAATGCAATGGCATTCACGCGGCCTACACCAAAAGATATGGGCGTTATCGGGCCTATGAGACGCCAATCCCCTCCATTCCGAGAAGAAGTTTGGTGTAGGCGCATATATTCTTGAAAATTGCGGACTTCTTGACTCCTGTCGATGTTGCCATCTGCGTCTGCATAATTTCTCATCATCTCCAGCCAGCGACCAATAGGCTTATACCCTTTGTCTGTTTTAGGGCGATTGCCCCACCATGCATCTACTGCTTTTTCAATTTCATAGATATTGCGGTCCTCTGCGTTCATCATCTCTACCCAGTCCTGGGCACTCAGTCCCAATGGGACCAAAAATGTGATTGCCAGTATTACCTGAATTATAAGCTTCTTTTTCATGTTAGCCCTGTTAAAATTATGAGTTGTTGTTGAATTGTTAGTAATAATAAATATTCCCAACCTGCCAATTTAACACATAACTGTCTAGTGCCCAAATAGGTTGTTTGACATCATAACAAAGGCAATAATCGGGCGGGAAAGGGCAATTATGCCCATCAGAATGTGGCCTGGAGACTTGATGGTTCAAGCGTATTTACAGAATCAAATACGCGATAAAGTAATCTGCAATCACCATGCTCAGACACCCATACACCACGGCTCTCGTGGATGATTCCCCCACTTCTAGCGCGCCGCCGCGCGTGAAGAATCCTTGGTAGGCAGCTACCGAGGAGATCAGAAAACCAAAGGTCACGGCTTTCACATACATCACGACCACCTGAAGGGGATCGTAATATTCTTTGATGCCTTGGAGGAAATCGGTGGCAGTGACTTCACCTGTGGTATGGCCTGCGATCATGCCACCAAGAATACTCAGAAAGGCGGAGATCGTCACAAGGATGGGGAAAGAAATCAAGCCCGCAGTGATTCGGGGAATGATCAAATATCCTTTCGAATTGATGCCCATGACTTCTATGGCATCGATCTGCTCGGTGACGCGCATGGTCCCGATCTGGGAGGCGATATTGGAGCCGATGCGGCCAGCCAGGATAAAGGAAAGCACCGTAGGCGATAGTTCGAGGAGGGTAGTGGCGGCCACGACACTTCCGATGATAGAAGTGGGCAGAAGCCCCGTTTCAAGCTGATAAGCGGTCTGTAGAGTGGACACTGCTCCGATAAAGGTCGAAATGATCACAACGATAAATACACTCCCAGCAGTCATGGAAATGGCTTCCGCTAAGGTGAGGTGATAATAAATCCTCAGCTTCTCTGGCGATTTGAAAATACCGCCCATCAAGAGGACGTATCTACCGATATGATGCAAAAGGCTCAGCACAGGAGAATGATTAAATGATTAGATGAGAAAAGGAATAAATGGGGGAATGGTCAATGATAGAATGATAGAATGATAGAATGAAATGAGAGAATAAGCCAATGATAGAATGATAGGATGAGTGAATGATAGACTGAGATGAGAGAATATTGGAAACTGAACTTCTTGCCATTCTATCATCCTCTCCTTCACTCATTCTATCATTTCTTCTCCAGAATCTCGTGGCCCATTTTTAGCTTTTTGGTTAAAAGGTAATGTTCGTTGTGCGCATTGGGCGAAATTTCAATAGGGACTCGCTCGACAATTTCCAGCCCGTATCCAATCAGTCCAGCACGCTTCTGCGGATTATTGGTGATGAGGCGCATCTTGCGCACACCCAGGTCGCGCAGGATCTGGGCACCTACCCCATAGTCTCGCTGATCCATTTTGAATCCCAATTCGATATTCGCCTCCACTGTATCTCGGCCTAACTCTTGCAATTTATATGCTTTGAGTTTATTGATCAACCCTATCCCTCGACCTTCCTGATTCATATACAAAATCACCCCTTTCCCTTCTTCCTCAACCATCTGCATGGCCCGGGCTAGCTGCGGCCCGCAGTCACATCTACAGGAGCCAAAGATGTCTCCTGTCACACAGGACGAGTGCACCCGCAATAATACAGGTTCATTCTCCTCCCATTCACCTTTGACCAAGGCCAAGTGGATTTCGCCCGAATCAATCTGACGATAAGCCACCATGTCAAAATCTCCACTTTCTGTGGGCATTTGGACGCTGATCTCTCGCTTGATCAGGGATTCCTTCTCTAATCGATATTGAATCAGATCTTCGATGGTAACGAGCTTCATGTCAAAGCGGTCCGCGACCTTGCGCAAGTCTGGCAGACGCGCCATGGAACCGTCCTCATTCATGATCTCTACGATCACAGCAGCGGGCGTCAGCCCAGCGATTCGAGCCAGGTCAATGGCAGCCTCTGTATGTCCTGCACGACGGAGCACACCGCCATCTTTCGCTTTTAGTGGGAAAATATGGCCTGGCTTTCCAAAGTCTTCAGGCTTGGTCTCCGGATCAATCAAGGCCTGAACCGTCTTGGAGCGGTCACTCGCAGAGATGCCCGTGGTACACCCTTTTTTGAGGTAATCGACAGACACCGTAAAGGCCGTCGCATGCAGATCGGTGTTTTTGCCTACCATCATGTCCAACTCCAATTCATCACACCGTTCTTCTGTGAGGGGCGCACAGATCAGCCCCCGTGCATGTGTCGCCATGAAGTTGATCACTTCTGGGGTCACGAATTCTGCCGCCACGATGAAGTCGCCTTCATTTTCGCGATCTGCATCATCTACGACGATGACCATCTTGCCCTGACGGATGTCTTCAATGGCGGATTCTATGCTATCAATTTGGATGTCTTCCATGGGGTAAAGTTATGGATTATTATGGGAAAGAGAAGAGAGACCGCTCGCCCTTCGGGCTCGCTGCGAGAACCGAGACCGTTCGTCGCCCTGCTCCTCACTACGAGACCGCTCGCCTTTCAGGCTCGCTGCGAGACTAGAGACAAGAAAAATGCTTTTAGTCTCGAAGCTCGGTGAGTCTTCGAGCCGAGCGGTCTCGGTTCTCGCAGTGAGCGCCAGCGAACGGTCTCGCAGCGAGGGCTGTCTTCAGCCCGAGCGGTCTCCTTCCGCCAACACACGCCTACTCTCAGGCCCTTCATTGCACAGCAAATCAATGATGGACAAGTCTGGCTCAAACCCCTCAAAGACCTGCGGATATGGGATTGGCTGATACCAGGCGGGCCACTGCTCACGTCGCGGGTGAAAGTCCAGGCGAAGATCTCTAGCTATCGTTTCAGCATATAAGTGGATTGGGGTATCTAATGTTTCGATCGGCGTGGTGATAGACAGCAGTTTTGCGAGCATCTGGATGATGTCATAATTGAGTTGCCAAAGATGGTCATAAGGCTGTTCAAAAAAGGGCTTGAAATAATCAGCGTAATAGTCGAAGTAAGGTGAGTTTTTGTAGGAAAAATAAATGGAGCGCCAATGCCCTCGTTGCCATTTCTCCTGGTAGACGATTTTCTTTTCCCGAACGTTGACACTGTCCTGACGGCGAGAGACAGGCACACTGAGTGTCAATACGCCATTAGCTCCGCGGATCATCATCCGATTGGTATAGTGCTGCTTCACATAAGGTGCTTGTAGATCAAGCAACACTCGATCTGCTTGGACACATGCGGTAAACCATGAGATGGGTGGGAAGTAGTATAAGGGGAGAAGCCACATGGAAGAATTAAAATGAAAATAAGAATTAAAATGAAAATAAAATGGCAATAATGGGTTGAATTATTAACCCATGATTTTTTTGTATAAATGATTCATATTTTAATTTTCATTTAGATTTTCATTTTGATTTATTCTATTGGGTGATATTTTTCTCTATCTCCCGTCTTTAATTGTGTAATGAAGCCAACAGGATAATCTTTAGAAGTATTATCTTTATGTGTTTCTTGAGAATGAATTCTGAAAATCCCACAAACAAACCCTGGCACAGGGATGAAAGTTAATAGAAAATATGAAAAAACTACTGCTATCCATCACGATCCTCCTTCTCTGCACCAGCCTCCGGGCAGGAGATGTGGAGTTTTACCTCGACTATGCACGGTTTCAAGGGCCTGATGATCAGCCTTATGTGGAGGTATACTTGTCCATAGATGCTACTTCGGTGTCTTACAAGCCCACTGAAGCTAGCACTTGGCAAGCTTCTGTCAATATCCAGCTCCAGGTGTTTCAGTTGGTAGGCAAAGATTCCGTGGCAAAGTTCACGGATAACTACAACTTGCTCAGCCCACAATTTCCAGATACGACTTTGGAGTATACCCGGCAGAACTTTGTCGAGATGCGTCGCATCCCGCTAGCGCCTGGCGAGTACCTCGTCCAGGTGATGATGAAGGACAACCAAGACGACGGAGGGACCCCCGTCGTGAATTTTGCTGAATTTGAACTGGAGGCTTCAAACGGGACGGATTTCCATTTCAGCGACCTGGAATTTGTGGCGCGTGTCACGAAGAGCGACCAGGAGAGTATTCTGAACAAAAACGGCTATGAGATCGTGCCATTTGGCATCAATTCCAATTTTGTCGACCAAAAGAAACTGGGTTTTTACCTCGAATACTACCATGCAGACAAGGTCTTTAAGGATGATTTTTATGCGCAAGCGACTATCCTGCAAGGGGATCGGCCCTTATTGATGTATGATATTACCCGAAAAAAATCCCCCAAACCGATCGACATTTTCTCTGGTGAATTTGATATTGAAAAGCTTCCTTCTCAGACCTATCGGCTTCAAGTGAAATTGTTCAATAAAGAACAGCCTGAAGGGAAAGTCATGAATAAAACTTTCTATGTAGCCAATTCTAAGGTAATGCCTGATATGGCAGAGTATAGCCTTAGCCGGAGCGAATCAGAGTTTCTGAATGAATATAGTGAAGAGCAGCTTGACTATTATATCAAAACATTAATCCATATCAGTACAGAAGGGGAAATACGGTTTGCAAAAGCCTTAGAGACATTTGATGATAAGAAAAATTACCTGTTTGCATTTTGGGAAAAACGCTTGTCTGCGGATAAAACCGTTGAAGGCTTGTGGAAAGGACATTTATCTGCCTTGGACTATACCAATGAGATGTTCAAATCCGTGCTTCGAGATGGCTGGATGACGGATCGTGGGCGTGTATTCCTCCAATATGGGATTCCAAGCGACATCGAACGCTTTATGAGGGAGGCCGATAGGCTGCCACATGAGATTTGGAAGTATGACAAATTAGGGGCACAAGCACAGGTGATCTTCGTATTCCTCGATGATGACCTCGCCACCGACGAGTATCCCCTCATTCACTCCAATAAGTATGGAGAACTACAGAACTTTGGTTGGGAGACCATGCTCGAAGATGGGCGCACGCCGCTTCAAGAGTCGAATCGTACGCGAGACGATTACGAAAAGAACCGATCGCTGATTCGAGACACAGGGAGGAATTAAGAGAAGACAAACTCAAGTTCAAACTCAAACTCAAGCTCAAAGTATCTTCTTGAACTTGAACTTGAACTTGAACTTGAACTTGAACTTGAACTTGAACTTGAACTTGAACTTGAACTTTCCCTAACTTTGCGGCATGTATGCCCCACTATATTACCTCATTAAAGGCAGCCTATACTTATTCAGTAGGCTGCCTTTTTGGGTGATGTACCGAATCAGTGAGGTGTTGTTTGTAATAGCCTTTTATGTAGTGGGGTATCGGAAAAAAGTGGTACTGGACAACTTGCAAAAGGCATTTCCTGAAAAACCCCTCCAAGAGATCAAAACGATCCGCAGACGCTTTTATCTTCACCTCTGCGACCTGCTCGTCGAATCTCTCAAAGGTGTCACCTTGAGTGCTCGCCAACTCGAAAAGCGCATGCGCTTTGACAGTCCAGAAGTCGTCGATGCCGTCGCCAAGAGTGGGCGCAGCGCCATCATCATCGCCTCTCACTACGGCAATTTCGAATGGACCAATGCCTGCATTGACTACCACGCAGGGACTGTGCCCACTTTCACCATCTACCACGAACTGAAAAACCCCTATTTTGAGCGGCTGATGCGTGGCATCCGTACGCGCTGGGGTACCCAATTGATCCCCAAACAGACGGCCTTTCGCGCTGCGCTGCGCGAACTCAAAGGCCATTGCATGATTGGCTTTGTCAGTGACCAGTCACCTAGCAGGCGCAAGCAGCTTTACTTCAGCCAATTCCTCGGTCGTCCTACGGCCATGCATGAAGGGGCGGCGATGATTGCCGTAGGACGCAATATCCCCGCATACTTTGCGGATGTCAGGAAGATCAAACGTGGGCATTACACTTGTACCCTTATCCCTATTCCCACCGAAACCTATGCTGCTACCAAGGATGTTCATGGCTTTACCGATCACCACGCTGCTATGCTGGAGGCTGTCATTCGTGAGGAGCCAGCCTATTGGCTATGGTCTCATCGGCGCTGGAAGCATGCGCCGAGAGAGGGAGATGAGGTGGGGGACGGGTTAAGCGTTTAATTCGTTCTGGGATGAAACACAATCAGCATAGCTTGGGGTTGGTGGAAAGTGTATTGAGCTTGGATGATTTATTCAAACCCTAAAACCCTCCCCTCATGCAAAACAGCATCCCATGTACTTACATGCGCGCAGGGACCTCCAAAGGCCCCTTCCTTGACTTGCGGGACTTGCCGCAAGACAGCGAGGAACGCAATCAAGCCTTGCTGCGCATCATGGGTTCTCCTGACAACCGACAGATTGACGGCATAGGCGGAGCCACACCTACCACCAGCAAAGTAGTGATGGTCCAACCCTCTACACGACCAGGTATAGATGTCGATTACCTATTTGCCCAGGTCTTTATCGACAAGCCTATTGTCGACACCAAACCCACTTGTGGCAATATGATGAGCGGCGTGGCACCCTTTGCTATCGAAAAAGGCTGGGTACAAGCTAGACATCCTGAAACGACTGTCAAGATTTACAATATCAACACCGACTCGACCATTGAGATGGTGGTACAAACCCCGAATGGAGGAGTGAATTATACGGATGGTGACTTTGTCATAGATGGGGTACAAGGGACTGGCGCACCCATCTTGATGCGTTTGTCAGGCATCGCTGGCGGCGCTACTGGCGAGCTTTTCCCGACGGGAAATCGGCGTGATGTGATAGATGGCATAGAAGTTTCTATTGTGGATGCGGGGAACTTACTCATGCTACTGAAGGCAGAAGCTTTGGGGTTGAATGGGACTGAAGGGAAGGCGTATTTTGAGGGGAATAAGGCATTTATGGCAAAAATAGAAGCCCTTCGATTGAAGGCGGGCAGGATGGCAGGACTGGGCGATGTGTCTGAAAGTGTCCTGCCCAGGATAAGCATCCTTTCTCCTCCACGCAATGGGGGAACGATTAAGTCTCAGTACTTTACCCCGCACACCTTTCACCCCACTCACGCCGTGAGCGGCGCTATTTGTATCGGAACTGCCACCAAGGCAGCAGAAACGGTGGCGTCAGAGATTGCCCATTTATCCGAATCCTCCACCAAGGACATTGTCGTCGAACATGTCGCCGGAAAAATTCCTGTGAAGATCGAAGTAGCAGGATCAGGGGCTGATTTTGAGGTCATCCATGCTAGTTCCTGGCGGACAGCGCGGAAGCTGATGGAGGGAAGAGTGTTCTTTTGAAGAAGGTTTAAGGGTTCAAGCGTTGGGGCTGCTCCGGTAACTCCTTTTTAAAGGAGTTTTGCCTTCTTGCGACGGGTTGAAACCCAGTCGCAATGGTAAAATGACGCGGAAAAAACTATTGCGACGCGGCGTTCGACTGAGCTCACGCCGAAGTCTTTAGTCCGTCGCAAAAAGCCTAAAAGTCAAAATTGACTTTCCAGTGTGGACCCCCACGCTGTCGAGGATTTCCGGATTGTGGAGCGGCTCTTTGCGTAATCCTCGACCAAGAGTCACCGCCCCTTGCTCCGCTTCCAATCTTCAATCTGACTCGTCAATTCTTCGACCAGCTCTGCATTCTGCTCCGCCACATTTTCCTCATTGCGTGGATCCTTTTCCATGTCAAATAGCGCCTTAGTTCCTAGCGTCAGGTTCCATTTAAAAAACCATTGCTCATTCCTCAGCCAATACCCCTCGACCGTTTTGCCCATCATATCCCCTTCCCAGCGCATTTGATCAATATTTCCTATGATTTCTCCCCGTAGATGGGAAGCTTTCCCTTCAATCACAGGCCTATACGACTGACCAAAATAGGTGCCAGGGACAGGAAGGCCCAGGTAATCCAAAATGGTCGCAGGAATGTCTGCACTATGCATCAAGTCTTGCTTGACTACACCTGCTTCAATATGCCCTTTCCACGAAAAAATAATCGGTGTACGAAAGGACTGGTCGTACATGGAAAGCTTGCCTTTGTCACCTCCATTGTGCCAACGAAGGGAGTCATGCCGAAACTCCTGATCGGGATTTTGTTCCCAGCCATTGTCATTCACATAGATAAATAAGGTATTGTCAAATTCTTCCTTTTCCTTCAAATACCGCGTCAGTTCCCCTACGCCCTCATCAAACCAGGTACAGTTGGCGTAATAGCGCTTGGCCGATTCTGTCATGTCCTCATTGCGGTAGCGATTGTAATAAGCTTCAGGTGCGTCAAAAGGATAATGTGGCAGTTCTGGTGCATACCAGATGAAAAAAGGCGCTTCGCTGTTTTTATCGATGAAGTCATAGACTGGTTCCATCGTGGCGCGCGCCAGCTCCAAGCCCGATCCGCCCATAAATTGTTTGAACCATTTGCTCCCATTTTCCCTGTCCTTCACTGTCCATCCTGTCGTCATGCCTTCCGAAAAACCGCCGTTTTCATACGAGTATTCCCACCATTTCCCGCCCTGAAAGCTCACATAGCCGCTTTCGGCTAGGAGTTTAGGCAAAGTCTTAAAATGTTGCATGGCATGAAACCGAAACTCCGTAGCAAATGCTTGCCATTCCTCTGGCGTCAACTCCGCATGCGCTTCCTTTTCTTGATCGATCAGCGCATTGACTTCTCTGTCATATTCGATGGGCAGGGTCCCAGTCATCAGAGATTGAAGAGACGGCCGACAGTGATTGGCAGGGACATAGCCTTGGGTGAAAAGGGTACCGCTGGCCGCGAGACTGTCCATATGGGGGGTATGGACATAGTCTGCCCCCATAAATCCAAAGTAGGGATAGCCTTGGTCGTCGCCGATGAGGAGGACGATGTTGGGGAGGGTGGGGGATTCAGAGGGATTCTCTGGGGACTCTTCGGTGGGCGTACAAGCTATAAGGAAAATTAAAAGGGAGAAGATGGAGCAAAAGGATTTCATAGAATAAAAGTAATTTGTGCGAAAGGGAGAATCATCTTTTCGAAAAAATAGCCTCAAAAAACCGTATCTTTGACCCTTATTAACCAAAATAGACTGCTAATATGTTCAATTTAGGCGATATGATGGGCAAGTTCAAGGAGATGCAAGACCGCATGAAAGTGGCCAAGGAAGCGCTTGACGACATCATTGTAGAATCAGAGGCGGGAGGCGGTATGGTGCGTGTCCGCGCCAATGCCAACCGCAAAGTGCTGAAGATCACCATCGATCCAGATATTATCGACAAGGACGATCCAGAGATCATGGCTGATCTGATCGCCGCTGCGATCAATAAGGCCCTCGACCAGGCCGAGGTACGCGGCCGCGACGAGCTGCAAAAAGCCACCCAAGGCATGATGCCCAATATCCCCGGGCTGGATCTCAGTAAGTTTGGACTCTCTTAAGAATGTTTTGTGTTTTGGGTTTTGTGTTTCGAGTTGAAGCTAGACCCAAAACTCAAAACTCAAAACTCAAAACTCAAAACTCAAAACCGTTTGAACGCTCCCCCTGTTTCTGTCCTGATCCTCAACTGGAATGGACGCGCTTTATTGGGACAATTTGTCCCAAAAGTGCTTGCCTCCACCTACCCCAACATGAAAGTGCTGGTGGCGGACAATGGCTCTACAGATGATAGCCGCGAATTCTTGGCGGCCCATTTCCCGGAAGTAGAAGTATTGGCCTTGGAAGAAAATCACGGTTTTGCGCAAGGGAACAATCTTGCCCTTCCTCATATCGATTCACCGTATGTCGTTTTGCTGAATAGCGATGTGGAAGTGACGCCTGGCTGGCTGGAACCCATGGTGGAGACCATGTTGTCGGATGAAAACATCGCTGTTGTCCAGCCCAAGGTGATGGCTTATCACCAAAAGGATCATTTTGAAGATGCAGGCTCGGCAGGCGGCTATATCGATGCCTTGGGGTACCCCTTTTGCCGTGGGCGGCTGTTTTTTACCCTGGAAAAAGATGAAGGACAATACGACCAAGCCCATGAAATCTTCTGGGCGAGTGGGGCCTGCTGCCTAATAAGGAAGTCAGTTGTAGACAAAATAGGACTGTTTGAACCTTCCTTTTTTGCCCATATGGAAGAGATAGACTTCTGCTGGCGTGCCCAAAACTTTGGATATAGACTCATGTATGAGCCACGCAGTACCATTTACCATATAGGTGGCGGTACGCTGAAAAAGGGAAGCCCACGAAAAACCTTTCTCAATGCCCGCAATAGCTTGGCAATGATGTATAAAAACCTGCCGAAGGGGCAGGTATTCCCAAAGATATTTACTCGCTTGTGTCTGGACGGGGTTTGGGCTGCGCGTGCGCTAGCTCAGCTGGACTTTGGCACCATAGGCGCTATCTTCAAGGCGCACATGCACTTTTATGGCAAATTGGGGTTTTGGCGAAAAAGGAGGAAGGAGATTTATCAGGGGAAAAAAATCAGCCCTCCTAAGCATGGCTATTACCCCAAAAGCATCGTCTGGCAGTATTTTATCAAGGGGAAAAGGAAGTATTCAGAGCTGTAGAGACCGCTCCCTGCGGTCGCTGCGAGACCGTTCGCGTCTTCGACACTCACTGTGAGACCGCTCACGCCGAAGACGGCCTTCGCTGCGGGATCGCTCGAAGACTCGCTGCGAGACTAAAGGCAAATATCTTCTCTTGTCCCGCAGCGAGGTGAGTCTTCGAGCCGAGCGGTCTCGCAGTGAGTCGTGAAGCGGCGAACGATCTCGCTTCTCGCAGCGAGGGCCGTCTTCGGCCCGAGCGGTCTCCCCATAAAAAAAACCCGACATGGCTGTCGGGTCTTGTAAGTCGGATGAGGGACGAAAAAAAATTGGATGTGTAGTCTTTTTCTTCGACCTGTCCTGTAGAAATATCAATTAATCTAACAAATCAAAACTAACTCTAAGTTGCTGGTATACAGGGACTTTTTTTCCGTTTTGCTCGCCAGAAGACCACTTGGGCATGATGCTAAGAATACGGAGAACTTCCTGGTCATATGCACCACCTAAGCCTTTGACAATCGTAGGCTGACTGATATTACCATTTGCATCTACGACAAATCGTACATCGACTTTACCTTCGCGCTGATTGGTGACATTGGGGTAGCGGATATTCTTTCTGATGAAGCGATACATGGCTTGGCGACCGCCTGGGAAGCTAGGCATTTTGCTAGCGTAGAAAAACGGCTTATTGTTCGCTGCAGCGTCATTGGGATTGATAGGCTTAGCTACTTCTTCCGCTGGCTTATCAGTTGTTTCAGTCGTTGTGTCTTCAGGTCCAGCATCTTCTTCAGAAGGCCCATCGAGGGTACCTGGATTTTCCAATGATATAGGCTGGTTTGTGGAAGTTTCTGTACCATCTCCTTCCTGTGAAGTCTCCTCTGCAATTGGCGCTTCTATGGTGATGGGATAAGTTGCATAAATCTTCCTTGGCGTATTGTTGCCAAAAGCGCGAAGAATCAGGGTATAGACTCCAGGCTCAGCAAATGAATAGGTTTCATTTCGCTTAATCTCCTTGCGGGTGCCATCACCAAAGTCCATTTCAAAGGTAGTTCCTGGTTCCCAGTTTACTACCTGAAGGGATAATTCTCCCCCTACAACACGCTCCCCACGAATCCGGAATCCAAATTCTTTGGTCGCTTCATTATCAGAATTATCCTCCTGCTGGGTGGCGATGGGTTCATTCCCTAAGGCTGCCTGGAGGGCATCATCGACAGGAGAGGTATTATCAGCGTCCTCATTGTTGAGGGCTTCGTCTCCTCCTTGCCCTTCTTCAAATTGCATATCAGAAGTAGCAACCACACTGAAATCCCAATCGCTTCTGCGAGAGATAAGGGTAGCGTATTCGTCGTAGGAGGCAATGGTGTCACGACGGTCTTCGCCTGGATAGTTGACGACTATGCGGTCATTGCCATCACCGCCTGTAAAGAAGGCCCTTATTTTTTCATCAGTCAGTTCCGTAGCAAAATAGCTTTGATAGTTGAGGCCAGCCGATGCCTTATCAGCGCCTGAAGCAAGGATCTTTGGGACAAAAAAGGCACTACTTACAGCGACAGCACCTACTGCCCCAAGAATAAAGAGCTTTCTTCGTTTGGATGATCGCTCCTTGGATTCTAGTGCCTTTAAATAGTCACTACTGGGGGTTACGCTCTTTTTCATGTTGTGGATTAGAGATTTAGGTTTTTACGAAATTCGGCATATACTTTTGGCTTCATCAGCGTGCTAAACACGGTGTGGATACGTTCCTCCATCTTGCTCACAGAACAATCTTCAGATGTGAACCCTACAAACTTGATTTCAGTTGTACGCTTCAACAATCCTTCTTGGAGGACGAGGATATTAAATTCATTGAGGTTGGCATGAGGTACAGGCAAAGACCGGACTTCGTCAAAGATGCTCATCACAAACTTGATGTCTTTGCTTGAGAGCTTTTCAAAAGAAGCTTTCTTGTCTAAGCCTACCTTTTTTACATATTCTTTCAAGGTGAATCTTGGGATAAAGTCGCGGTAATAATATTTCCCTTCGGCTACATCCTTGATCTCGCTCAGTTCTTGGTAATAGACAAGTTCCTTATTATAGAGCTTTTCAAAATTGGCCATCTTCTGGCGATTGCCGATAGACGCACGGTCAATCATGCGTACAACCTTATTGCCAGGCTTGCCCCTGAGGGTAGCTTTTTTGGTAGCAAATTCGGGATCTATCAAGACGCCTTTGATGTCAAATAGCTCCTGTAGGCTAGGTATTTTATTACCGTTCGGATTAGATACAGCTACTTGCGTACTCCGTGAACTACTGGCGAAAGAGGTACTTGCTGGTGTGACAGCAACCTGGAGAGAAGCGCTACTTAAGGCTTCTTGTATGTTCCATACGATGACCTCTCTTGGCATATTGAGCTTCGCACCAATAGCCGCAAATCGCTCTTCATAGTCGTTCTTTTTGGAGGCGTCCACGCAGGTATGGCGGATGTCGGTGAGCAGTTTTTCACGCTCTTCTTTGAGACGGCGCTCACGTTCTACGGCCTTCCGACGAGCTTCTTCTTCAGCTCTACGGCGGGCTTCTTCGGCTCTGAGCTTCGCGATTTCCTTGGCAGTCAAGCCTACGCCTTTAGTGATAGCCAAAAGTTCGCCCTGGCTTTTATCCTTCAGAGGGTTCAGCACTTTGGCGCCTAAGCGTAAGTCCTTAGTAAGGTAATCTTTCAGCACGCGATTGTCCAGGTATTCGCCCAATAACACCACCTTGTTGATCCCAAGGGAGTCTACTTGCTCCTTGCTCAGGCGATCTTTAAGGCTGGGTAAATTGGTAACTGACACTTCTTCGTGACGACGAGCAGATAGATTCAGTTCAGCCTTGATGCTGACTCTTCCTGTGGATCGATTGAGAGAGTAGGTGCTGTCAGACGCAGGCTTGGAGAGATTGCTTGAAAGCTGACTCATCAAGCTAGCCTTGCTCTTCGCATCTACTTTGAGGCCTGCATTGGTGAATTGGGATACCACTTCATCTAGCAAGCCTTGCATGGCTGCGCTCTGGCCAATTTCCTTGTAAGAAATATAGCGAAAAGCATCCGTTCCTTGAGCTTTCCCATTGAGCTTGCCATTGGGAATATTGCAATAGCATAAGTTCAAGCAATCGTCCATCGCTTCGAGGACGACACAACTTTCTTTGGCTAACTTGGGGTTGCCATTCATTCCGCGCAAATACGACAGTGGCAGATGTTCTGCATAAAGCAGGTCGAAGTTTGCCGCATTTTTGCTTTTACTGAAAAAATCGTGAATCTCATTGCTGTCATACAAGGAGCCATCCTTGCGCAAGTTGCCTACAGCAAAGGCAACAGAGGTCGGGATCTTTCCTTTGGGGACATTGAGATTCGCTTTTTTTGCATACTGTTCGTAGGCCTTGCCAATTTTGTCCAGATTGGTATCCAACACTTGAAGCATTGTCTTACCACCATAATCTATGTATTCTCTGGAACTTAGGGGCAATAGCTCCGTGGTATCTGTGTAGACACCGGCGAACAATTTACTTCTGGTGAGAATAATACAAAGCATAGGTCCAAAAAATTTAGTATACAATAATGAATATTACACAGTTGTCTTTTTTATGCAGATGTATATTTTTGTATACATTTGTAAAGGGTCAATTTTAGTCAAAAAATCACCAGCCCAAAGATGGAATCATCTTTAGTTTTAAGTCATAAAGACTTCATTACCCAAGGTTAATTGGGTTATTTTATCCAGCGACAGAAAGGATTAATTTCTGATATGTGGAAAATAATTTTAGAGTAAAGTAATTTTACTGGAATTACAAAAGGAGTGAATAAAATACCTTCTATCACCCATGTCCAAAAACTATTCCAAAAAATTTTTTTTCACCCTTCGCATGGTTTGGGGGGTAAAATCATTGTAAGATTTATGGGAAAAATGTTAATTTTTTCCAGTTATAAAAATCACCTTTTGAATAAACTTTCGTTGATATGTGTACCCAAAATACCATATTTATTAGATTTGTTTCGGGTATTTGTATTATATCGCACGGTTTTTGCCCCGAAATATGATGTTGGATTTTTATCTTTTACTGTATAAAAATAATATCAATTGCCTGCAAATAACACATCTTCCTTCCTTGCCTCAGCCAAAAACCTCAAAATCCTCGTTATCGGGGATCTGATGATCGATCAATACTTATGGGGATCCATTGATCGCATATCGCCAGAAGCACCTGTTCCTGTCGTGGATGTCTACGATCGCGAACGCCGCCTTGGTGGCGCTGCCAATGCAGCCCTTAACTTAAAAGCTTTAGGAGCTACCCCTGTTTTATGTGGTGTCACTGGAAAAGACAAAAACAGTTTGGAGTTGCTAGAGCTTGCGCGTAAGGAAGGATTTGATACACAGCTTATATTTAGCTTCCCTTCTCGAAAGACGACTGTCAAAACACGTATAATTTGCAACAACCAGCACGTGATGCGCGTCGACGATGAGGATCGCCATGCACTAGCCTCTCAGGAAAATACAGAGGTGATGGATGCTGTATTTGAAATGCTTACAGGGTTTGATGCCATCATATTTTCAGATTATGACAAAGGGATGTTGAGTGAGACATTGATCAGTATGCTCACCATACACGCTGAACAGCATGATGTGCCTGTCATAGTAGATCCCAAGTTCAAGAACTTTCACCACTATCCAGATTGTAACCTGTTTAAGCCCAACCTCAAGGAGCTGAATGAAGGCCTAGATATACAGTTAGATAAAAATGATTTGGATGGAATAGCTTTAGCTGTCGAAGAACTGCGTTCAAATATGCCACACCGACAAACGCTGGTCACCCTCAGTGAAAATGGAATGCTCTTCGTCGATGAGAACCTTAAAGCAACTCACCTGCCTGCCTATAGAAGAAATATCGTGGATGTTTCAGGGGCAGGAGACACCGTAGCTGCTGTCTTATGCCTCGGCATAGCTGCAGGGCTGTCGCCGCTGATAGCCGCTAAATATGCCAACCTCGCTGGAGGGTTGGTGTGTGAAGAGGTAGGGGTCGTTCCAATAGACCCCAAACGCCTCGTGGCGGAATCTGAGCAGTCGCCTAATGGGAAACATCCATTTGCCACAAAATAACTGTAAGAATGATAGAGGGGGATGGTAGGCTATTTTGTATAGAAAAAGGAGCCATAAGGCTCCTTTTTCTGTTTTGTATTACTGTGAGTGCAAAAAACCCACTATTTGAGTCCGTAAGAATTGCGGGCTGTTCTCGAAGAATGGTAAGCAGAAAGGGCCTTTCTTTGTATCGTTACCCATAACCCCCTATTCGCTTGCTCTCATGAATTTTACAAACACCCTTATAGAAACCACTGTGGTCATCAGCTGCAGTCCCTTCAGCAAAGATGAAAAAAGCCTTTTAGGCCTTATGAATCAGTGGCTCGCCAAACAAGACTTAGGCTATCTGAAGAGAAGTGCTCATCGCCTTACCTCAGAGAAGTTGTATTTGGATTTTTATATATGTGTAAAAAATCGCCACTATGGAAAAGTCATTACACATTTGGATAAAATGATAGCAGAAAATACACTTCCTTCAGATACATTGATTCGAACCCAAGGGAGCTGGCTTGTTCAGACAGGACATAACTCCCATCGCTATGAACTCATCGATGAATTGGTACAGTATTCCCCTCAATTGCGGCCAATAAGCCTAAGACGCCCAGAAGCTATCGCCCAAGCACTCAGTGAACAAAGAATTATAAATTGATTCCTAAAGGGAACGTGCCAGTTCTGTCAAGTCGTTGGTACGTACCCGTGCGACAAATTCTGCCTCACCACCTGGAACAGGACGGAACAAAATGACATCCCCTTGGTCCATCGGACCAAATGGCGGAGACCCGCCTACAGAATGCCCGATAAATACGGTGAGTTCCCCTTCGGGAACGCCTTGGACAGAGATTCTCTCATAGGTGTTGGCTGGCCGATTGGGTTCGTCATAGACAAAAAAGGTGATGGCGGTATCTTCAATAATCCGTGGACCTAGCTCCATGAGTTCTGCTGTCTGGATACACCGACAAAATTCACTGGACAATATGCGCGTGACAGGCGTACCGATTTGCTTAAGCGCTGTTCCAGTCAGTTGTGCCTGTTCGATGCCATCCAGCGAAAGTTGGCGTGCGCTATCGGCGCTACAGCTTTTCCACCATGAACCACCTAACGAGGACTGGTCAGCTCCAGAATCAGCTTCTGCGTGACGGAAATAAAGCACCAATCCTCCTTGTTGCAATGCTTTGTATTCTTCTTTGATGTCTGTCACAACGAGTTGAATCGCGTCTGTGAGCGTTTCATCTTCCTGGCTGACAGCCCGAACGACATAAGTACCATTGTTAAATGGCGCTGTATAGATACCATCTTCAGAAATGGTCCCGCCATTATCATCTTCAATATACCAGTCGACGTCCATATTAGCGGAAAATAGGAGAATCGTTCCTGGATTGATCAAGGTTTCTCCATTTACGGTGATCACCAATCTATCGGGGAGTTTGGGACCGTCATCTTCCTGACAAGCAGTCCACAGGGTAGCTAGGAGCAACAGTCCTAATAAGGAAATGAAAAAGTTTTTCATAGTGCCATCAAATAGGTTTGAGGTTGTTTATTGCAAAGGAACAAAAATAATTAGAAAAGACCGCGTGGGAAGAGACCGCTCAGGCCGAAGACGGCCTTCGCTGTCAGACCATTCGTCGTTTCACTCCTCATTCCGAGACCGCTTAGGCTTGCGCCTTCGCTGTCAGATCGTTCGCCTTTTAGGCTCACTGTCAGACTAAAAGACCTTTTCAGACATAACGAAATTCTTGTCTCGCAGCGAAGGCGAGTCTTCGAGCCTGAGCGGTCTCGCAGTGAGGCCATCAGGCCGAACGGTCTCGCCTCTCGCAGCGAGCCTGAAAGGCGAGCGATCTCGCCCCTTTCACTCCTTTTTTTTGACCTTTCATGATATAAGTGCTCAGATTTCTCGGAAGAATACGTCTTATTTGTATAAAGTCTTATATCAAGCCAAAATCCTATGAAAACTCACATCTTTTTCCTCGCCGTATTTACCCTGCTATCTTCCAGTCTTTTTGCCCAAAAACTGACTTTTGAGGTATATAAAGGGAAGGAAGTTATTGGAAGCCTTGAGGCGTGGAAGCATTCCGAAGGAGCCAATAGCACCTTTGCCCTTCAGCAGCAAGTCAGCCCATTTTCTGCCCAATCATTTAGCCTTACGGCCAATTATGAAAATGGGAAATTGGTCTCTGCCATCAGCAGGAATTTATTTGAAGATGAAGTCCAAACGAGCACAAGCGTTAAATGGGACGGTGAAACCTATCATGTCCTGCAAGACGCAACGTATACTGCGCTGGATAGCGGCCCCGCACCGATCAGCACGGCTAGCCTATACTTCCATGAGCCTTCAGGTAAAAAACGCGTTTTTTCCGAAACAGATGGTAAATTCCTATCCCTCAAGCAGTTCAGCGATCATACCTATGGCTATCAACTGCCCAATGGCGATAAGCATTACTTCACCTATGAAAATGGGGCCTGCGTCGAAGTGAAATGGGTGCAGCCGCTGCGGACTGTCATCTATAAGTTGACAGATAGCCAGACGTTTGCGGCGTTTTAGACGGAAAACTAAAATACATTTTTGCGAATGCTCCTTGCTGTTGTGAGGAGCATTTTTTGTTTCATGTAGATCCTTTTTAAATGCGTATGCGAGGAAAAATATTTGCCTTACTGCTTGTGTATTGAAATAATTCCTCATATATTTATTCTTGTATAAACATATTATCATTTCTAAACTTTCTTAACCCCAAGTCCTATGAAAGTCGCAGGATTCTATTACCCCATCCGTACCTTCGTATGTATGTTCCTCAGCATGATGATGCTTGGAGGAAATGGCCTGATGGGCCACCCCAATGACACTCCCGAAAATGTTACTGGAAGCTTTCCCGTGACAATTACCAATGTGATTCCGCCTAACCCTGTGTGTCCAGGTACCCATTTTTCTTTTGTCGTAGATGCCTGTATTGACCCCACGCTTCCTTTTCCCGCTGGGGGATTGACTTTGTCCTTTGATTTTCCGCCAGGATTTACAGTGATTCCAGTAGGTCTTATGCAAGTTAATCCACCAAATCCAACTATTGGATTCATGAATCTACAAGCTTCAGATTTTGCGCCCTGTCTCAGCATTCCAATTATCTTATTGCCTGACCCTGGCCTTGCAGCAGGGTCCTATATGGGCATAGCAGGCGCTTCTGGTCCCAATGTTTGTATTGATCCTAACTCATTGCCGATGCCCAATATGGTAGTGGTACAGCCCTTGACAATCACCAAGATGGCCAGTACCCCTAACCCCATGCGAGGGACTGCATTTACCTATACCATTGAAGTTTGTAATCATGACTTGAGTGCGACTAATGATGTCTTTGTAAGGGATATATTGGATCCCAATATTTCTTTCCTTAGCTCACCGAATTTTTTTGAAGTGACTCCTGGCGTGCATGAAACGCCCATTTTTACGCTCCCAGCAGCGATGAGTCCCACTATGCCCACTTGTACCACCCTTACAATGGATGTGGTCATTGATGCCGAAGCCTGTACACAATACACCAACTGTGCCACGGTGTTTCACGGCCCTTGTTCGGCGACTGCTTGTGCTGATGTGGTACCGTGGGATGCAGATTATGTGATCCAAGGTGCTTTCGTAAATTCAAATACAGTCCCCATACCTGTTAGTGCATCCACCGTATTAATCGATGGTCAGTTGATCATTGATAATATTTATTCGATTCAGGGCAAAGATGTCACGTTAACCCCTGGAAGTTCTATTTTGATCACCCCTGCACTTCCAGGCCCATCAAGATTAGATATTTCACAAAGCCATCTTCATGGTTGTAATGAAATGTGGGGAGGAATCGTGATCGATGGATTGGGTGATACAGAATTGATCGTGCGGGATGGTAGTTTGATAACTGATATGCAATGTGGGATTGTCAGTAGAAATGGAGGTCGTTTTGAGATCACAAACTCTGTTTTGGATAAAAATTTGCGACATGTTTTTGTGGATCAATTTGGTGCTGCCCACAATGGATTTATTACTGGAAGCACCCTTAGTTGCACAGGTCCTTTTTTACCTTATGATCCTACAAATAGCACTGCTTGTTTTGGTTGGTTGCCAAATACACTTTCGACAAGGACGGTAGTAGGAATTCAAATCAATCAAGTAGCGGCCATTTCTATCGGCCAAGACAATATTTTTGATAATATTGATAAGGGGATAGAAATTGTTGGATCTAATGTCACTGTTACAAACAATTTATTCACGAACCTTCACACAGGCGTATACGCTGAGGATTCTGAAGTACAAATGCACACCAATACCTTTGACAACATGACCTTCGGCAATGATCTTTACCGATCTGATGTGGTCGTCACCAATAGCAGCTACAGCAATATGGTGGACCCTGGCAGCCTGACGGCGACGGCGGTAGCTATCCGAGCCGAAGGCCCTACGATTGCTCCGACCACCTTCAACACCCTCTCGGTCGAAAACTCAACCCTGACAGGGTGTAATTATGGCATTTTTGTCCAAGACCATTATCATACGGAGATTCGGGATAATGCGCTGAGTGAAATGGTCTCAGGTATTTATATTGGAAATATCAATGCCCGAGGAGGGTTTAATGTGGATGTAATTGAAGGCAATACGATTGAAGACATGTTTTTGGGTGGAATATCGGTGATCAACCGCTCGTATGGGAATACCTATGTCCGCCAGCACAACGAATTAGCCAATACTGGCTTTTGGGGGATTTTGCTGCAAAGCAACCTCCCCACATCCGTCAATGGGGGATTTGCGGATATAGTGAGTGAAAATACTGTCCTAGATGCTCAAGTCGGTATCAAGATAAGTGGCTATAAAAATGTCCATGTCAACAGCAATACCGTCTCGACAGACCCAGGCATTGCCCCATTTGGCGGCGGGATTATGAGAGGCTATGATTTTGCCAATAATGTCCATCTACAAGCCCATTACAACACTGCTACCAACAATAGCACCAACGGCACCCACCAGGGCTTCTTCCACCAACTCAATAGCGTGACCGCTATGTCCTGCAATGAAGCCGAACTGACAGGCCACGGCTTTATGTTCGATGGGCTAAATGCCTTTACCAGCTTTGTGGGCAATAGTATGCAGGATGCTTATTCGGGGCTTACCTTGCAGAATAATGGAGAGATAGGTGATCAGCCTGATCAGGGAGCTATTCCATTGGGCACGAATGAGAATGAATGGGATGGGAGTTTTGGGTTTGCGCAGACGTATACGAGGAATGTGTCTATTGGGCCATGGTCTGAATTCCATATAAGCACTGTACCAGGATCGACGATGCACCCTACTTCAAATCTTACTGATGGGGGTAGTTTAGCTATACCTTTCTCACAAGTTTCAAACCCCAACCTTCAAGATTGTGAACCTCCCAATAATTTGCAATTAAGGATGGCCAAGTATGAGGCAATAGCAAATGGCACCTACCCTACATCTGAAAGTAATCTACTGATGTACCAATATAGCCTTTATCACTTGATTGAAATGGACAGTGTATCAGTGGATAGTAGCCTGATTATTTCAGCATTTTACGACTCTGCCGAGCAAGCCACTATTGGCAAATTCTATAAAGTAGACTCTTTGCTCGATGCAGAAGATTTTATTAATGCATATACCGTCAATATGCCTATTTCATCGCCCCACTTGATTGAACAAAATATTCAGTTATTCAACCAAATTCAGCTTAATTATCGACTCAATCAGCAAACGGCCTATACAATTGGACAAATAGACAGCCTAGAATATCTCGCCTATCAGTGTCCCTCAGAAGGCGGACCTGCCGTCATTCGTGCAAGGGTTATCCTTGAAAACCAATTAGTTTTGCAGTACGATTCAGAGACTTCCTGGTATGAATTTCCACAAGACTGCGAGACTCCAGAAGAGCGGTTTGCCGAATCGCCATTTAAGAATGCTGAACTTGACCCTTATCTGCAATTTTTCCCTAATCCAACCACTGGAATGTTTAATGTCACCTATCCCGTGGAAATAGAAAACCTATCCATTGAGATAGTTGACTTATTGGGTCGGAATATCCGATCTTTAAGGTTAAAGAAAAATGTCTCTTCTATGGCTTTCGACCTGAGGAATCTGGCGCGAGGTACGTATCTGGTGATTTGGAAAAAAGGGCAGCAAATAGTAAAAACGGAAAGATTATTAATTACAAATTAAGTTTGGGAAGGTGTGAGCAATTTACATGTTCACGCCTTCTTATTTCATAGATGAATCTAAGACGCTTGATATACCTATTCTTATGTATGCCCATTACACTTTTCGGGCAGAAGGGGGACTTTACATGGGTGTTTGGGGATTCCTGTGGTCTAAAGTTTAGTTCTACACAGAGTGACCCAGTGTTTTTTAGAACACCTATTCCAAAAAGGATTGGGAATAATGAAAACTTCGCATCTATTTCGGATTCTAGTGGGAATTTGTTGTTTTATTTAGGGTATGCTCCTGGATTTTCTCAAATAAGTACTTCTAGTCATCAAGCAATGGATAGTGGTTCACATTTATCTACTAATTCTTCTGTTACGAATGGAGCCATCATTATTGCTGTTCCTAATGCCCCTAATTTGTATTATTTGCTTTATATCAATAGTCGTTATTTCTACTATGCTACCATAGATATGGGTAAGAATAATGGAAAAGGGAAAGTGATTAATAAAGATAATTACTTATATCAACCTCCTCTGGGAGAAAACATGGACGAAAAATTGATGGCTATACGACATGGAAATGGAGTAGACTGGTGGGTCATGATCCATAAATCTAATACAAATCAATTTATCAAATACCTTGTCACTGCTAGCAATATATCAGGCCCGTATTTCCAAAGGATAGGAACCTCCAATGGACGAGGGTATGCTCCTAGTGGGGAGATATCTGCAAACCCTAATGGGAATAAGCTTGCCACAGTTACAGGTAATGGCTTAATCGAATTGTTTGATTTTGACAGGTGTACAGGAGAATTGTCAAATCCTATTTCCTTAGGACATGATAAGCCTCAATACGACCTTGCCAAAGAATGGGACAATTTCTTTTATGGCTGCTCCTTTTCACCTGATGGGAGTAAGTTTTATGTATCTAATACTTGGGAATTGTATCAATTTGACCTAAATGAAGCTGATATTAAAGCCAGTAAAACTTTAGTCTGGAAGCATCCGGAGAGAAATATTCACAATGTTATTGGGCAGCATCAACTTGGCCCTAATGGAAAGGTTTATATAGCACATTGGGTAGTTATCCCTCACAAATACAATCAGAGCCTTTCTGTTATCCACAATCCCAATGAGAAAGGGCAAGCCTCAAACTTTCGATCAGCAAATTTTTTCTTAGAAGGCCAATTATCTAATTATGGCCTCCCCAACTTCCCCAACTACCGCCTCGGGGCGCTCCCCCTCCCCCCAGCAGACGCTGGGCCAGACACCCAAACCGCCTGCGCTGCGGATTCGGTGCAGATCGGTGGGCCACCCCAACCCCACTGCCTCTACGCCTGGTCGCCCAGCGAAGGACTCAGCGATGCCAGCATCGCCCAGCCATGGGCTTCGCCAGAGACCAGCATGGCTTATGTCCTGACGATCATCGATACGACACGATCTTGCCGAAATGTGAATACCGATACGGTCTGGGTGGAGGTGCAGATGCCTGTTCCAAGCTTTAGCGTGGAAGCAGGAGAAGGGGATACGATCTGTCCTGGAGCTGCAATGCGACTGGGCCTGCCGCCTGTCCCAGGCTACCGCTATCGCTGGTGGCCCGGCGAAGGGCTAGATGACCCGCTTGCCGCCCAGCCCCTGGCGCGGCCTGAGCAGAGTCAGTACTACTACCTGACCGTCACGGATACGCGCCGTGTATGTGACCATATCGCCACAGACAGCGTCTGGGTGGAGGTCCACCAGCCGCAATTGGCGGAGGCGGGGCCAGACGTGAAGCTCTGCGAAGGCAAAGAGATGGTGGAAGTCATTGGCACGCCAGGAATGGCTGACTGGACCTACAGTTGGTCTCCGCCGATCGGGCTGGATGATGCCCGCCAGGCGCAGCCACAGGTCTTTACTCAGACCAGTATGGTTTACCATATGACGGTTGTCAAAGACACTTTTTGCATAAGCCACGACTCAGTGCTTGTGACAGTGGAGCCTTGTGAACACATCTACCTCCCCAATGCCTTCACGCCCAATGGCGATGGGCTGAACGAAACCTTTGAAGTGATCAATTTACCCCGAAATTGTCACCTCCAGGTCTGGAACCGATGGGGCAATCTGGTTTTTCAATCGGCTGATTACCAGAATGATTGGCGGGCAGAAGGTTTGTCGGAAGGGGTGTATGTTTTTCGGCTGGTGACAGCTGATGGGAGAGAATACACGGGGAGTGTGACGGTCATGCGGTAGAAGACCGCTCGGGCCGAAGACGGCCCTCGCTGCGAGATCGTTCGCCTTGCCGGCTCACTGCGGGATCGTTTCGGCCTGACGGCCTTACTGCGAGATCACTCGAAGACTCGCTTTGAGACTAAAGGCAATTTCTTTCTCTTGTCTCATAGCGAGGTGAGTCTTCGAACCGAGCGGCCCTTCGACATGGCTCAGGACAAGTCTCACAGTGAGTGCCGAAGGCGCGAACGATCTCGCAGTGAGGGCGCAGCCCGAACGGTCTCGCAGCGAAGGCGAGTCTTCGAGCCTGAGCGGTCTAACCCTCCAACTGCTTCATCGGAATCCGAATGACAAATTCGCTGCCCTCTCCTGGGGTACTGGTGGCAGTGATATCTCCTTTATGTTGCTGGATAATGCCATAGGAAATGGAAAGGCCGAGGCCTGTACCTGCGCCGACATCCTTGGTCGTAAAAAATGGCTCAAAAATATGCTCTAGCACTTCCTCTTTCATGCCCGAACCCGTATCGCGAATGCTGATACGGAGCATCTCGCCTTCCTCTTCTTTGGTAGAGATAAAGATTTCTCCTTTCTCTGGCATTGCATCTAGCGCGTTATTCAGGAGGTTCATAAAGACCTGGTTGAGCTTGCCGGGGAGGCATTCGATGCGTGGAATGGTCGCATAGTCTTTGTGGACCGTGATACGCCCCTTAAACTTATTATTGAGCAAGGTTAATGTACTGTCTATACCGTCATGGACATCGGCCATTTTGAAGTCTTGCTCGTCCAGGCGAGAGAAGTTTTTGAGTCCTAGGACGATCTCCTTGGTACGGTTGGCCCCATCTCGCATGCCTGTCAATAACATCTCTATTTCTTCAAAAAGAAAATCGGTGTCTATTTCCTCCCCAAATTCTTTTACCTCTTTTAGGCTCTCAGAAATATTGGTAGAAGTCTCTAACGCTTTCACCTTCATGAGAAGCTCTTTGATGTCTTCTATATCGCGGGTGAGCGGGCCAATATTTCCTGTGACGAAGTTAATGGGGTTATTGATCTCATGGGCGATTCCAGCGGTGAGCTGGCCAAGGGATGCCATCTTTTCGGATTGCACGAGTTGGGACTGGGTGGATTGCAGTTTGCCTAATGTAGCGCCCAACTGACGGTTTTTGCGATCGAGTTCTTTGGTACGTAGTCTTACCTTCTCATCCAAATGCTCATACAACCGCGCATTCTCAAAAGAAATGGCGATCTGGGAGGAAAGCAGGCGAAATATCTCTGTTCGATCTTGGGTAAAAGCGCCTATGGTCAGGTTATTTTCCAGGTAAATAAGCCCTGTAAGGTGGCCTTTATGGGCTATGGGATAACATAAGACGGATTTGGGCTTATGTTCGCGGATGTAGGCATCTTGCTGATAAGCTTCGTTTTCGGCAGCGTGCTGTAGGACAATGGCTTTTTGTGTCCGTGCCACGTAGTTCACGATGGCAGGAGAGAGAAAGGAAGCTTCCTCCAAGGGGATGCGCTCGCGGACCTTAATCCCTGACTGAGCGTCTCCATGTGCCAGGACAGAGAGTTTGCCTTGTTGATTTTCGATAAATGCGCCTCTTTCGGCCCCCGCATTTTCCATCGCGATCTGCATCATTTTCTCCAACAAATTACTCAAAACCACCTCGCCTGACAGCGCGATAGATGCTTTGGTAATACTCTCTAAGTCAATGCCTTTCAGGCTTTCTGTGCTGGACGTCGAGCGAGTGCTCGATGAGGCACTTGAGCTGCCCTTGCGAACTGCCCGCCCGATGAAGTGTGGATACCGCTGTTCCAAAAAGGCTGTTTTGGCCGCTGCGCCCCAACTGCGATAGACTTTCCAAGCTTGCAATAAGTGGGTTTCAGCCAAAAAGCGATGCCCTTGCTCCCTGAAAAATTTCCCAGTCAACTCCCAGGCGAGGGCTTCTTCATTCATATATTCGTGTTCCTTGGCAAACCGAATGGCCTTTTCATATAACTCCCGAGCGATGATCTCCTCCCCTAGCACACGGTGCTTTTCGGCCTCCACCAAATAATACTTGTGCAGGTGATTGGTAGGCGCATACTCTGCCAGCATCGATAGCTCGTCGAGGCATTCTTCTACCCGTACCATGAGGACCTTCTGTGCGCGTGGTCGCGCCTCAGGATAGCGTGCCAGGCACAGGAGGGCATCATACATCCAGTGATGACTGCCTTTGATGAGTTCTGCTTTCTCCTGGATTTCAGATGCCTGGGTGGCATACTGTTGCCCTTCCTCATAGGCTTCAAACAAGTAGGCCAGGATCATCTTATTCAGGTAAAGATTGTATAATCCTGGGTGATCATGCATGAGCTGATGATGCTCCACCATATCTTCTTCGGTATAGGCCTTTCCCTGCAGCAAATAAGGTTTAGGACAAGGGTGAAGAAGGTTTTGAATGACTTGAAGGGCCAAATTCAAATAATTGAGGCCAATATGGCGTCCTCTCTGAGCTACATCACGGATATACTGGAGCAGTTTTGCTTCTAGGCCGCTGAGTTCTGTACCTGACAGGTAAGCGTAGTATACATATTGAATGATGCAAAAAGTAGCATTGCTGAGGTCTCCAGCGTTTAATCCACTTTCAAATCCTTCCAACAGGGGAGGTAGGCAATCTCTCAGATGAAGTTGAAATGGGGCAAGGGAGGAATAAAAAGAATAGTAGGTCCGTGCTTTGAGGGATTCGGACTGAAACCTTTCCAGCAATGCCAGCCCCATCTCAGCGTAAGCATATCCTTTGTCTATTCGCCCAAAGCGGGTCGCAAGCATGACCCCGTATCCGATAAATGCTGCTGCAGAGTTTGGCGACAAACCACTTTCAATCGAAATGGCTACTTGCTTAAAAGCCAATAGGGGGGGGAGGTAGGATTGGGTGATATGTACAGGCGGTTCGATGACAGAGATCACCCGCATCGCTGCCAGCTTCAGCGGATCAGTCATTTCTGGCAGGCGCATGATGTCTTCCTTGCTGAGACCTCGTAATTGCCAGCGGCTTTTGAGGTAGGCCAGGCGTGTATCGATTTCTCGTGGATTGGAAGGAAAGGAAATGCCTAATAACTTTAAAAAAGCTAAGCCTTCTGCCACGGCCTCAGCCAGTTTATTTTGGGCCAAAAGCGCCTGGGTGCGCAATTCATAAGCCTTCACCTTGTCCACGAGGTTGACAGACTGGCTGATCAAGCGTTGGCTGAGTTCCATGAGCAGGCTATAATTGCCTTCCAGGAAAGCTGCTTCCATCGCCTCACTTGCCAGCCCATGGTTGAGGCTGTAATTGTTTTCCCAGCCAAAGGCGGCAAGCAAGTCTAGACCTTGCTGGAGGTAGCTAAGGGCTGTTTTATAGGCGGCAGCCGAGTTAGCCTTTTGCCCAGCGATGTGATGTAGACGAGCGAGTTTCCTTTTCTCTTCACGTCCTTCCACCAAATCGATCCCCCGGTTCCATTGACCTACGATATCAAAAATATGATCCCGGAGGGCCTCCTCATTCTTTTGCTTCTCTAATTTTTCCAGGACCAACCGACCGATCTTCAAGTGTAGAGCTGGGGTGATATTTTCGGAGATAAGGGAATAAACAGCTTGACGAATGCGGTCATGGGTAAAACTGAATGAGGGTTCCCCAGCAGTATTTACGTCAGTCAAGTCAGCTACCAATCCCTCATCGATGGCCCGTGTCAAGGCCGCATTCAGCTCCTGATCCGATACTTCATGAATGGCTTGTAAAGTGCTGAAAGCAAACTGATTGCCAATACAAGCCGCTTTTTTGAGGGTTTCCTGGGTGGCAGCAGGCAGGCGTTGGATCTTGCCAGCCATGAGTTCTACCACATTGTCCGAGATGTTGAGTTGCTGAATCGCATTGTGATCCCATATCCAGCGGCGGTCCTTTTGGGAAAAAGTGAGGAGTTCTTTTTCATACAGCGACATGAGCATCTGCCGCACAAAAAAAGGATTTCCCTGCGTTTTGGTATAGACCAATTCTGCCAATAGTTGACAATCAGCTTTCCCGCATCGCAGCGTAGCACTGATCAGCTCGGTGACGGCATCTTGTGAGAGATTGCTTATTTCCAGTTGTTCTACCAAGGCGCCTTTGTCAAGCAGGCGGTCATAGGCTTTCAGCAGGGGATGATCAGCTGCGATTTCATTGTCTCGCAAGGCCGTGATAATCCAGAAATACTGATTGTCGGGGTGGGTGAGGAGCAGTTCGATGAGATCGATAGAGTCTCCGTCAGCCCACTGACAGTCGTCGAGGAAAAAGACCAATGGATGCTGGGCATCCGAAAGGGCCTTGATGAAATTCAAGAAAGTATAGCGAAGGCGGTTTTGCGCTTCGGTAGCCCCTACTTCTGGCACATCGGGCTGCTGCCCGATGATGAGTTGAAGCTCTGGGACGACATCTATAAGTAGTTTCCCATTTTCTCCTACAGCATCGAGAATCTTTTTTTTCCAGGCTTCTAGTCGATTACTGCTTTCGGTGAGGAGTTGGCGTACCAATTGCCCAAAAGCGCGGTTGGTACCTTGATAAGGCACGCTGCTTTGGAGTTGGTCAAAATGCCCCATAGCAAAATAGCCGCCCTTGCGACCTACGCGGTTGCGAAATGCATTGACCAAGGCAGATTTCCCGATGCCCGCATAGCCTTTGATCATCACCAATTCTACTGTGCCCAAGGTCACTCGATCAAAAGACTTGATCAGGTGCTTAAATTCTTTCCGCCTTCCATAAAGGGCCTCTGGAAATTCAAGTTTCCCCGTAAGGTCCTTTGTCCCCAATTCAAAGTCATGGATTTCTCCTTCACTCTCCAATAATTTCTGACAATGCTGCAAATCTGCCAAGAGGCCGCTTGCCGACTGATAGCGCGCATCAGGGTTCTTAGCGAGCAATCGCAGGATCAATTCAGAAAGGACATGAGGAATGTCTCCTTGGATAGCTTCTGGCGGCGTAGGAGGCGTCGCCAGATGGGCATGCACTAGCTCTGCAGGGTCTTTCCCCTCGAAAGGCAACCGCCTGGTAAAAAGCTCATACAGGCTCACGCCAAAAGAATACAGATCGGAACGAGTATCTACTGCTTGATTGACACGGCCAGTCTGTTCTGGAGAAATATAGGCCATCGTGCCTTCCAGGGAGGATGGACGGGTATTTTCATCTCCTTTTGTTTCTTGCTTTACTGCAAAAGCAAAGTCGATAATCTTCACTGTCGGCCCTTGAGGTTTGGGGACAATGAGGATATTGTTGCTGGTAAAGTCACGGTGAATGATGCCTTGGCCATGAATCGCTTCCAAAGCTTTGGCTACTTCTACAGCTACAGCGAGTCGATCTGCAAAGGGTTTTTCTTCTTTGACAAAAGCTTGCTTAAGGGATGCACCTGGCACGTGTTCCAAAAAGATGGCGGGGCGATCTTCGAACCTTCCCATTCGATAGGCTTTCCGCACGCATTCCAGCGCCAACTGGTGCGTAAGCGCATATTCATTCTGCAAATAAGCCAACTGATGCGGAGCGGGATCTACCTCTTTGAGCATCTTGATGACTACAGGCTGGCCTTCATCTTGTGTGTCGAGATAGAGATTCGACTTGGTGCCGTCATATATGAGTGTGAGACCTTCCATGTGTAGCTATACCACTGTCAAGCAATCGAAGTTAGTGAAAAATTAGGTACCACACCTAACGTGTGGGGAAAGGCCCCTGAGATGAAGGGAATGGCAGGAAAGAGATTGGAGAATACTGATTGCAGAACAAGGATTTATGAAGGATTGTCAGCTAATAACCTCTTTGCCTTCCTCAATCTTAATTCCTTGTTCGATATTCATCAATCCCTCGGTCTTTTACCCTGAATACAAATTTCAGCCCTGACCAATCCTCGTCAACGGCGCATACTTTGACATCTACCAAGCCTATATTGAGTCCATGTTCGCGGATCAATTCTCGGTTGAGGTCGGTTTCAATCTTGGAAGCCTTTTTGGGCCAGGAAAGCCACAACATGCCCGCAGGCTTTAGGCGAGCTTTTAGTGTGGGGAGCAGTTCCAATAGGACCTGCTCTTCCTTGCAAAAAAGATGGATAAAATCCACTTTAGATGCATCGGCTTTCGCCACCTTCACGCCCTCGGGCAATGGTCCCAATAAGTCAAAATAGGCCTCTATTGGCTCAATCACGAGCATTTCATAGCCGGCCTTGATGCCGAGCTTGCGTTGCAAGGGGGTGGATGAATAACCTGCCATAATGGGGGAATAAGACCGCTCGGGCTTCGAAGACTCGCCCTCGCTGCGAGACCGGTCGCCCTTCGGGCTCCCTGCGAGATCGTTCGTCGCGGAGCTCCTCACTGCGAGATCGCTCGGTTCGAAGACTCACCTCGCTACGAGACAAGAGAAGATTTTTGCCTTTAATCTCGCAGCGAGTCTTCGAGCGGTCTCGCAGTGAGTGCCGAAGGCGCAAACGATCTCGCTTCTCGCAGCGAGCGAAGCGAGCGGTCTCTTAATCTTTCTTAATTGTTGTTCGCTTAGCGGGAGTTTTGGGTTTGGGAAGGGCAGCGACCTTCGCTTCCAACTCAGCAACACGCTGCTCAAGGGCTTCGTAGTCACTTTGAGAGGGGATATTCAGTCGCTCGATGACACTTTCTGTGACAGACTGCAAGCGCTCTTCGAAGTCTTCCCGCTTGGCCTGCGCCGTGTCCAACAGATCATTCAAGATCTTTTTCCCTTCAGATTTTGAGAGCTTGCCGTCATGGACGAGGTCATCCACAGCGGTTTGTAGTTTTTCGGCTGTGAAGGCGACTAGGCCTACACCAGTGTAGAGGAATTTTTTGAATAGGTCTTCCATAGATGAGCGTTCAAAGGTTTAGGGTTCAGTCAGAGGTTTAGGGTTCAGAGTTTAGGGTCGGAGTTTGGGGTTTAAGTACTTTTGAGTAAGCAATGATAATTAATGGGGTTTATTCAAAATTCAACCCTTCGATAAACTCAGGGCAAGCATTCCTTCATTCAAAATTACTCCCAAGGGTAAAGGTAATCAGTTATCATGAAACCTAAGAAGGGAAACAGATGTTTTTCAGGAAGATGATTTTAACTAAAATTAGCCCCATATTAGGGGAAATTATGCAAGCAAGATAAATAAATGGCATGTCAAAGAATAGAGTACCAAAAAATCCGCTAAAGGCTAAGATTCACGAAATAATATTTGAAGCGGAGACGCCGATTGGAAAAATATTTGATGTCAGCTTGCTCATAGCGATTCTACTGAGTGTATTGATTGTGATGCTAGAAAGCGTAGTGCCTATCAATCGCAAGTATGGGGAGTTGCTGGTCATATTGGATTGGGTAATCACCGTGCTATTCACGATAGAATATGTGCTGAGGATCTATGCCGTTCGCAAACCCTGGCGATATATTTTTAGCTTTTATGGCTTGGTGGACTTTCTGTCAATCATTCCTACATATCTCAGTGTATTTGTGCCAGGCTCTCACTACCTGACGACGATTCGTATGCTGCGCCTGTTGCGGATATTCAGGGTGCTGAAACTCACAAAATACCTGGTAGAATCCCAGACCTTGGTCATTGCCATAGGGCGGAGCCGCAGAAAAATCACTGTTTTCTTAGGGGCTGTGCTAATCATTATTTTCATTGTGGGTTCAATGATGTACTTTATTGAGGGCATCATAGCAGGCAATGAGCGATTTAGCAATATCCCTGAAGCGATGTATTGGGCGATTGTGACAGTCACTACAGTGGGGTATGGAGACATTACTCCTATCACCCCACTTGGGAAATTCTTTTCGGCCATGCTCATGATCCTCGCCTATGGCGTCCTAGCTGTGCCTACGGGCATCGTATCTGCCGAGCTGGTCCAAACTCAGCGGGAAGAGTTGCACCCCACGCTGGCTTGTGAAGGGTGTGGCCGAGAAGGCCATGCCGATGATGCAGAATACTGTAAATATTGTGGCGAAGAACTGTAATATCCCCTGTACACATCTTTGTACAATGGTGTATACACCCATTGGAACTCAGGGGGGAGTTGGCGTGAATTTCGTGAGATAGAAAAAAAAGGAAAAATTTTTTTGCCCTCAAAAATGGTATTTAACGCTATTTTTGAGGGTTTTTTATTTTGGAAATAGATCGGGTGAAGCCAAGATTCGAATTGTGGAATGAATATTGCAAGAAACTATTGTGAATGCGTATTTATACGAAGTACTTTGAAATTGTGATTTGATTTTGGTTCCCAATTTGATGTTTCATCAAATGACTTAGGATACACTTTAACAGCCTCATTATGGATACCTGTTAACCCTAACCCCTAGCAGTTAACCTAATCCCTGGCACCCATAACCCCTGGCACTTTTTAGTCAACTGTAACCCCTAGCACAGTTTGCTATTCCTAACCCCTGGCACTTTTAGTCAACTGTAACCCCTAGCGCAGTTTGCTACCCTTAACCCCTGGCACTTTTAGTCAACTGTAACCCCTAGCGCAGTTTGCTACCCTTAACCCCTAGTTAGTTGAAGTAGACTTCCTAAAAAAACAACCATGAAAATTACAATTTAGCCTGACTCCCATATGCGATTGCATCAAGAGTCAGGTTTTTTATTTTACCTCACTCACAATAAATTCCCTCAAATAATAAGCATCTTTCCCCTCTACTTTGAGGTAATAAGTCCCCGGCGGATAATCAGATAAGTCAATTTGCATTTGATTGCTGCCCTTTGGGCAGCGTTCTACTTTTGTCCCTTTTAGGTATTTTTTATCCGCATCCAGCAGGCTAAAAGTCAGGTCTTGCTTTTTATAGTTTGTATAAAGGACCCTATATTGTCGGGTGCCTGGCTCTACAAAAACTCGTGTGACTTCCAGGCTTTTGACCATATCTGCCTCAATACAGATCGCCTTCCCAAACGCTCGCTCATCATCTTCTCCCACCTTGACAATCCTATAACAATAGCTTTCCCCATCCTGATAATGCGTGCGATTATCAGTATACTGGTAATGGGCATTGCCTTGGCCTACCGTATGTTCTGCCTCTATCACTTGCATCACCCGCCCATAAGGGGAGCTTCCATTTTGCATTCGTTCTACCAAAAATAGGCGCACAGGCTCCTTGGCATCTACTTCCCAGGATATCGTCACTTCATTATTTTCGAAATGAGCCTGAAGGTGATTCGGTTCAAAGTAAGGCGGCGCATCGTCGTAATCATTTTGCAGCCGCAAATAGTCTTGTGGCTTCAGGGGATTGGTTGCATGACCGATGAGTTCAAGGTCAAATGTGCAAATATTGCCATCATAACCATCTACATAAATGAAATAGGACTGCGCGTGGATAGGATTTCGGAGAAATAACCGCAAATGCTTCTCTGCATACGGATTGGCACAAGCGCGATAAATAAATGATTCTGCCCCACAATCGTCTGCCTCAATGATCAGCGCTTGCAAGCCCGCAGGCGTCGCGCAAGACTTAGGGGTGATGACCACCTCATAGTATTGGAGGGCAGAATCTCCTATAAATTGGTACCAAAGGTCATTCTCAAATGTCTTAATACAAGTCACCGGTTCTCCTTCTGGCGTCTCATCATGGGAGGTAGTCCCCCCGGCATTGGATTCAGACCATAGGATCTGCCCTGGGCTGATGGGGAGGGCGTGTTGGCAGAGATCGTTTGGAGGAAGTTGGGCAAAAACTACTGCAGTTAATAAGGAGGCAAGCAAGGTCGAACAATACTTTTTCATGGTATTATTACGCTGAGGGTCAGGTGCTTATTTCTTTATTTCTTCTATTAGCGTTTGCAACACTTCTCCCCCCAATTCCCTCAGCCGCGCGATATTCCTTGCAGGAATCCCTTCAGCATCAGGATGTAGCGCCACAGCCTGGGTGACGCTCTCCTCACGTAGCAGGTGGAGCATAGGATAGGGAGAGCGATTGCTATAGTTGGCGGGATCGTCTGGGTCGGTATCTTCGAATTGATAATCGGGGTGAAAACTCGCGATCTGGAGGATGCCTTCCAGGCCTGCTTCTACGAGTAGGTAGTCTGCTACAGCCAGGAAGTCGAGATATGCCTCGAAGTCTGTCAGGCAATTAGGATGGATCAATAAAGTCGTCTCTACCTCACTTGGGGGTTGCTCGTAGAGATAAGCCATAGCTCCTAAGAGCGCCTGCGCTAGCTCATCCTCATTCGTCGAGGCAACGACCTGAAAGCGAATGGTACCCTTGCCAAAAGGGACCTTGGCAAAGGGGCAGAGGTTCTGTCCGATGACCAGGTGTTCGATCCAGCGGCGGGTATGAACGATGATTTTTTCGTTGGGGATATCCACACTATTCTTCTTTATTTGGCTTAAAAAACTGATCCTTCTGCAAGTTGCTGTGAAGGATATGGGCGAGTTCTGCCAAGCCTTCCAGCATGCGTGGACCTGGGCGAAAAAATAGGTCAGGGTCTACGATGAAGACTTGTTTGTGTAAGTCAGCAGGGGTATTGGTGAGTATAGGGTAAAGGGCAATCAAGTCCGCATAAGCCTGATCGCTGCCAAAAGGAAGAATGAGGTATTCAGGTTGGGCCTGTAATAGTTGGGAAGGGGAGACATTGAGAAAGGGAGTAGATTGATTGGCAAAAGCATTTTTCCCGCCTGCTTTATCTATCATTTCCTGTAAGATTCCCGTACCCCCTGCCACTTGCAGCGGATCAATACTCACCACGATAGCCGTGTTGTAATTGATTTCTGGTTCGGCAGCCTCTGTGATGCGATTTTCCACAGCTTCAAGAGAATCTGCCAAGGCTTCTGCCTGTTGCGTCAGCTCCGTGACCTTGCCGATCTCTCGAATCCCTTCATAGATAGCCCCCAGGCTATCATAAGCTTGATTCCAAAGCGGGGTAGCCAATTGCTCGACTACAGTTGCTGCCGCTCCCCCAAAGACTTCATGGGTTCCCAAAATCAAGTCGGCTTCTATCTCCGCTAGTTGTTGGATGTCTAGGGAAGGGCGTAAGCTCACTTGCTCCAACATCGCTGTCTCGTCAGGATAATCACAGGCTTCTGAACACGCCACAAGCTTGGCCTCAGCACCGAGGGCATAGATGATCTCGGTAATATTGGGAGCAATGGAAATGAGCTTCTTGGGTGCCTCTTTTAGAACCAGTTGAGTCCCGTCGGTTCGCTTGAGGGTAAGCGAAATAGACGGTGCATTTTCGATTAACTCCTTATTGGGGGACCCTGTGCAGGCCATCAAGAGAGCGAGGATGGATAAGGGGAAAAAGGGTTTCATAGGAGGTCATGGAATGGTTGAAAAAATATAGACCTCGGAGGATTTAGCCAGGGTAGTTGATTAATCCTCCGAGGTCTTGTTTTTTACTCCGAGGTCTTGTTGTTACTTAAACGCAAGAGGCTGCCTTGATTAAAGCCAGCCTCTCACGCTTGAAATTGTTATACAAACAGTTTCGTTCAATTTTCTTGTGGTGTGTCAGTTTCTTTTTGAGCAGCCAAAATCTCTTGTGCCATATTGAAGATCCGTGGATCATCGATCTGGACGATACCGCCACCAGGTCCTGGTTCATAATGTACGCCTACTACTTCTCCTTTTCTAAAGTTAGCACCGCCAAAATAGTTCCGGACAGTCTCTACTGTCACGCCAAGTTCATTAGCGATGCTTTGCATGCTTCCATCGGGCAAGCTGTCTTTGATTTTGCGTAATTCGTTAAAAGTTAGTGTCATAATTATTAACAATTTTATGATGTTTGGATGTTAAGTCTAAGTTAGCACATTTCGCTGGTAAACCAAACTCATTGCCAGTCAATAGGTTTATTCGCTTCAAAATCATATAGAGTCATTTCGCGAAGGCGCGCCAATGCCAGCCAAAAGCTCCTCAGATTCATCAAATAGCGTTGGCGTGCGCCATCTTTTTCATTTTGGGCAATGAATAACGCTTGAATGTCTACCTTGCCCACCAGGTAGCGATTTTTCGTCACATCGTACCGTCTTTGGGCGATGGTATCTCCCCTGGCAGAGCGCTGGAGCTGCCTGCCTAGCTGCTGCAAATTGAGTACCTGGTAGCGGACTTCTACCTCAAAACTGGCTTGTTGTTGGTCCCAGGAAATGCTGGTGATTTCCTCTCGGATTCGGGCTGCATCGAGGGTCGCTTTTCCCCTTCCCCACTGTACGATAGGCATTTCTATTCCGATGGTAAAGGTCTCTCGATCCACAAGATTTTTATATGCCTCAGGGGCTGTGGTCCCCGAGCTATTTAACCCAAAACTGGCCGTCAGGTTCACGGAAGGTCGAACACCTTGCTGGGCCTGTGCGACCTGACGGGAAGCGCGGAGGCGCGACAGGTTCGCTGTCTGTAATAAGCCACTGTATTTCAATGCTTGGCCAACAGCAGTTTCTGGATCTGCTGCTACGACTGGCGCAGAACCTGGCGCTTGCAGCCCAATATTTTCTTCCTTGGGCAAGCCCAAAGCAATCTTTAAGCGTTGAATCGCCTGCTCATACGTGAGTTGAGCGGTCTCCAAATCTGTTTGAGCATTCATATAGCTCATTTCACTCTGTAGCAAATCATTCTCCGCAATATTTCCCACTTCAAATCTGCCTCTGGAAATCTTTAAGATCGTGTCGTTATTGTTTAAGTTTTTGGTAGCAATATCCACATTGATTTGAGCGGATAAGGCGTCAAAATAAATTTCCAAGACTTCTCTGGCAGCAGTCTCTACAGCTTGGTTATAGGAAATGCGAGCGATGTGATAGTCCGCCAACATCTCTTGTCGATTCCATTTCATCCGATTGAATTGGAAAAGAGGCTGAGAAAAACCCACCACAAAAGGGCTGGATTGCCATAAGATATTGGTCCTGTCATCGAGGTCTAGGCGATTGAATAAAGACGAATAGGCATACACCGATCCACCCGTTTGTGGGATGTCTTGATTGACTGTCAGGCTCGCATTTGAAAAAGCAAGACTTTGGGGGATGAATGAGATCGAACCATCATCCTGGAGGATATTGGTGATCGAGCGTGTCAGCCCCGGTAGATTGGCAGAGAGAGAGACCTGTGGCATAAAGCCTGCCTTGAAGGCTTCATAGTCTAGAGAAGCTGCGCTTAAGGTCATGCGCGCCATACGCGCTGCGGGGCTACGGTCTCTGGCAATCTCAATACAGGTTTCCAGGCTGAGCGTTCGCTGTGCCTGTACACTGGAAAAACAAACAAGAAGGCTAAGGAGCAGGAGGGTAGGGCGGAGCATAACAATGATAGAATGATAGAATGATAGAATGATAGAATGGGAAATGAGAATATGAAGAGATGAGTAAATGATAAAATGGATTGGCGTATTTGAGAAAATTCAAAAAGAGCGACTTTTTAAACCAAAACCCAAAACTTAGAACCTAGAACATAAAACCTAGAACCTTCTTCTACTCATGCCTGAGCGATACAACAGGATCTTGTTTGGCGGCTTTTTGTGCAGGATAAATGCCAAATACGAGCCCGATGGTGACAGCGACAAGGAAAGAAACGATCACTGAGGCGCCCGAGATAATCGTCGGGAAGCCTGCCAGGCCCTCGATGAGGTAGCAGAAGCTGACTCCCAGAAAAATACCGATTAAGCCACCGCTTACGCTGATGGTCACGGCTTCAGCCATGAATTGGAGGATGATGTCCTTTTGGGTGGCGCCAATGGATAGGCGTAGGCCTATTTCTTTGATGCGTTCTAATACAGATGCGAGCATGATATTCATAATGCCGATTCCCCCTACAATGAGCGAAATGGATGCAATGGCAGCCAGGACAGCATTGAGCAGACTACGCGTTCGCTTTTCTTGCTGGAGCAGCAGCTCCGGGACAGTGATTTCATAGTCTATGACCTCGTTGTGACGTCGATGCAGCATGCGACTAATAACCTCCGCCAATTGGCGGCTGTAGGTATTATCCGCCACCTGAACCACAATACGGTCGAGCTGATGGTAATTTTTCTTTTCCTTTTCCACGCTTTCATCCTCCTCCTCATCTGCCCTCACCCAATTGTCTCGGGAAGCCATCTGAATGTCTCTCGCCGTAAGCAAGGCTCTATTTCTATACCGCAATAAGACGGTATTGATAGGCGCATAGATGTCGCGGTCATAGTTGCGGATGCCCAGCTTGTCCTGAAAAGCATCGGAGATGTTTCGGGCTTTGAGGACGCCCACAATAGTGAGCCATAGTTTACCGCATTTGATCTGTTTTCCCAATGGCTCTTCGGTAGGGAAAAAGCGTGTCTTGATGTCGTAACCAATAATGCAGACGGGTTCTCCATTTTCCAGATGCTCTGGGGTGAAAATACTGCCCTCAGCCATTTCAAATCCGTTGCTGGGAAAATAATCAGAGCGGACTCCGACCAGTCTGGCACTTCGCTTCCGCGCCGCACGCACTGCGACTGTCTCGAGCTCTATCTCAGGGCTCACAACCTTCACGTGGGGCAGGCTGGCCAAGGCTTCTACATCAGGCATACATAGGCCTGGGGTATAGCGCCTGTTTTTGGGCGTATCGGTTAGATTTTCCTCTACATCTCCCTCTTCCTGCTCGATGATAGGCTTGATGATGATGTTGTTGGCACCGAGGAGTTTCATTTGTTCCAAAATCTCCTGCTGAGCGCCTTTACCAATGGCCAGCATCGCGATGACTGACGCCACCCCAAAGATGATCCCCAAGGAAGTCAGGAAGCCCCTGAGCTTATTTTGAGCAATCGCCCCAAGGGCTATTTCGAAGTTGTAAAATATTTTTTGTAACAAGGCTGAGGGGAATTAAGAGTGAAGAATTAAGGGAGACCGCTTCGCTGGCAGACCGTTCGCTGTCGCTCACTGTCAGACTAAAGGCACTTAAACGATGTTAACGCTTGAACCCTTTAACTTGCCTTTAGTCTGACAGCGAGGCCCGTCTTCGGGCCGAGCGATCTGACGTCTGACAGTGAGGCCCATGGGCCGAACGGTCTGACAGCGAGCGAAGCGATCGGTCTCAGAGCTTGCTCCACTTCAGGCCCGCGGTATCGCTGGGCATAGAGAGGAAGAGCTTATCTTCTAGCGCCACGCCAGAAGTGATTTCTGCATCATTCTCATTGATCAAGCCCGTCTGAACTTCCTGTTTGATGATAGCAGCTCCGGCTTGCTTAAATACAAAATTGACACTGTCTTGAATGTGAAGACATTCAAGGGGGACGTGGACCACATTTGCTTGAGAAGCGACCATAATCTCATTGCTAGTGGTCATGGCAGGCCGCAAAGTCGTATCCTTTTCCTGAACCGTGATCACTACTTCAAATACCTTCGAATCCGAATTGGGACGTTGCTCGCCGATATTGGCGACTTGCTTGACAATGCCTGTCAAGAATTTACCAGCTACTGCGTCCAGGCCGATGAGGACTTTTTGCCCTTTGACCACCTTCTGAATATCAATTTCATTGACATAGGTAATAGACTCCATTTCGGTCAAGTCAGGCAAGGTCGCCACGACGGGATTCCACATGTGGATGGTAGAGTTTGTCACCACTTTGCGCCCGTCCCAGTCCCTGTCGTATATGACCATGCCCGCAGAAGGGGCAAATATGGTAAAGCCTGCCAGCAGGTCTGTGAATTCTTTGAGGCGATTTTGCGCCTTGTCCAACTTCAACTGCTTGGTATAGACATTGGCGACGGACTGAGCTACTTGTTTATCATAATTGCTCAGGGCCTGCTGATAGGATCTTTCTGCCTTTTGCAGGGCGAGCTTCACTTTTTGCTGGGTAGCGGGTGCTTCAAATTTAGACTGCTCCATTTCCGCTATTTTTTCATCCACATCAAACTTGAGGTTCACGATCTCATTGCGGGTCTTGGACAAATTGAGGGCGGTGTCTAGCTTAGAAGAGGTGTATTCGGACATGGCAGCCTCGACATTGATCTCCTCTTCCTGAATTTTTCGCAGCACTTCACTTTTATCCAAATTGGCCACATAAGCGCCAGAGTCAACTACTGTCCCTTCTGGGACTAAGTCATTGATCTTGACTTGGTGGATGCCTACGGATCGGGCTTTGCGGGGTGCCATGATCTTGGTAGATCGCTTGGCGCGTAACTCGCCAGTAGTAGTGACGATGACCTCAAAGTCTCCTTTTTGGGGAGAAGCGAGAAGATCTGTGGCATCTGATTTTGGGGAAAACATAGCCCATCCCCCTAATGCGATGAGGGTTATGGCTACCAGAATTAGTAGAATACGAGATGATTTCATGAAAATATATTGGCTTTAGCGAGTGAACAAGTTGGCGAAAGACCTCAAATGTCAGACAAAAGACAATCCAATGCAAGAGGAAGATGCACGATGAAGGAATAATTGACAAATTGAGCAATTATTCACCCTTCCTTATGTTCATAACGCTAAAATAGAAAAGTCGTGTACAATAGTACACGACCTGTTTTTCAGAAAGAAATTATTATTCGATTAATCTATCCCTAATAATCTCTTTGGTTCATTTCACGCAAGTCATTTCAAAATCCATAGAACTCCTTAGAAGCAGCGATCGCTTCCTCCAATGGAGCGCGTTTGCCGTCGACAACGCCGGCAATAAAGGCATCATTTAAGCCCATGTTTTGTAGATCTTTCAGGAAGGTCTCGGCATCCTGTAGGTAGGCAAAACGCCCAAGGATGAATTTATTGAGCCCTATTTCTGAGACTTGCGTCATACGAACGAGTTCTTCGTCTGCTGCGCGAAGGTTGTAGTGCTCGAAGGCACCGATCTGGACTTCAAAACCTACATCCAGCGGCTCCCCCAAACGTTCTTTGAGGAGGTTGTTCGCTTGTCTGGCAGTTTCCAACTCAGTCTCCAACCGATCGTATTCGAGGTTTTTTGCATTTAGCAATACCTTATAGTCTGTGCCTGTGAGGCTTGCGATCCATAGACCGCCAAACAATAGGGTAAGTACCGCCAATACAGTTACAACAATCTTGGGTGTTTTGCCCCAGCCTTGTTGTACTACAACGGGTGGTTCTTGAGTTTTGCCCTCCCAGACGGAGAGGCTTTTTTGGCCATTGGTGGTACGTGCACCGCCAGCTTTCTTCGCGGCTTCGATTTCTCTTGCCAAAGTATCTTTCATAACGCGTAATTTGTGGATAAGATCCACTCCTTCCCCTCAAATTATATGCCTGAATTTTTGCAGACAAAAATTCTTGTTCTATGGGGGAATATTAGCGATAGTCGAGGAAGAAATCTTATCAGGTAAAGATAATCGTCTTAATTATAGAATTTCTTTCCAGTTTTTGCCATCTCTAGCAGCTTAGGCCTTGGTAGAAACCGTTCGCCATACTGGCTTGCGAGTTCATTCATGGTCGCTATGACATTTTCGACGCCTAGCTCGTCGATGTAGCGAAATGGCCCACCTGTAAATGGCAGGAATCCAATCCCAAATACAGCTCCCAAGTCGCCATCTAGGGGCTTCTCGATGATCCCTAGTTCTAGGCTCATCACAGCTTCGTTGAGCATCATCATCACCGCACGATCTTGGATGGTGGTTTGGGGGAGTGAGGCTTTGCCATTTCCCTTAAAAAACTGATACACAGAAGCATCAGGTCCTTTGCGCTTGGTGGTTTTGGGGTCGTAATGATAAAAACCTTTGCCATTTTTTCGTCCCAATCTACCCGCTTCGAACATTTCCACCACGCTGTAATTGACTTCAAATCCTGGGCGGCCTTTGACCACGGCTTCACCGCTTTTGGTGACGTGGGCGGCGATGTCGAGGCCTACCTCATCGAGGACGGTGATCGGCCCTACAGGAAAGCCTTTCTTGAGCAAGGCGCGGTCTACGACTTCCAGCGGAATGCCTTCGTCTATCATCACGAGGCACTCGTTGATATAAGGCGCTAGGATGCGGTTCACATAGAATCCTGGGCTGTCTTTGACTACGATGCAGGTTTTGCCCTGGCGCAGCCCAAAGTCGTAACAGGCGCCTATGACGGATTCTGCCGTCTGGTCTGTCTTGACGATCTCTAGTAAGGGCATCTTGGGTACAGGGGAAAAATAATGCATGCCGATCACCTGGGAGGGCTTTTGGGCATGTTGCGCCATTTCGCTGACAGAGAGGGAAGAGGTATTGGTAGCAATGATGACATCTTCTCGACAATTCGCTTCTATATCGGCGATGATTATCTTTTTGAGGTCCATTTTCTCCAAGACCGCTTCTATGACAATATCTGCTTGCTCAAAATGGTCATAGGTCAATTGACCCTGAATCCGCCCCATTGTGGACTCGGCTGCCGGACGGGTGATCATTTTGCGGCGGATTTTTTTGCTTAACCCTTTCCAAATCCCCTTTTTCGCTTCTGTGATGACGTCCGGGTTGATGTCTTTGAGCAACACGTCGATGCCTTTGTTCACGCTTACCTCTGCGATCCCTGCGCCCATAAACCCAGCGCCTATCATGCCCAGCGTTTCGAGCGGGGCTTCCCCTTTTGGATAAGGGTGTTTCTTATTTTCTCCCATTGCAAAAAAGAGCGAAATCAGGGCTTTGCTTTCAGGGGTTAAGAGCAATTTGTCAAATAGCTCTACCTCTTTCTCAAAACCAGCTTTTTTGCCTTTTTTGATGCCCGTCTCTATGCAGTCAATGATGGCGGGAATAGCGGGATAATTGCCCTGAGATTGCTTAAAAGCCATTTTTTTTACCTGACTGAAGATGATGGAGCGCCCTATGGGATTCCCTTCTAAGAGACGTGTCATCAGCGGTCGCCTGACCTTGCGCTTCAACGGTCCCTTGAGCAGTTTCCTGGCGGTGATGGCCGCTGCATGTTGGAGCTTGTGTTTATCTGTCAAGGCATCTACTAGCCCTAATTTCTTGGCCTGGCGGGCGTAGAAGTTTTTTCCCGTGAGGATTCCATTGAGCGCTGCTTGAATACCGATTTGCCGTGGCAAGCGTTGGGTACCTCCGGCACCAGGCAGCAAGCCGAGCTTCACTTCTGGCAAGGCAAATTTGGTGGAAGGGTCATCTGAGGCGATACGCGCATGGCAAGCCAGGGACAGCTCTGTTCCCAGGCCAAAAGCAGTGCCGTGTACAGCGGCCACGATGGGCTTTTTACTCTGCTCGATGCGATCGAGGATGGCATGGCCTTTCCGAATGACGGGGTGAAAATCACCGATTTTGTCACTTTTGAAAGACTTGATGTCTGCTCCCGCAATGAAGTCTTTTTTTCGACTGGTGATGATAATGGCCTCCACAGACGGATCCGATTCCAATTCGTCCACCACCGATTCAAAGGCATCGATGAAGTTAGGCGAAACGACGTTCATCTTTTCATGCTTGGCATCTAGCCAGATGGTCGCAATGCCGTCGTTTTTTTCGATGGAGAGAAGGTCGTTGATGTTCATAGGGGAATAATTTTGAATGGTGGCGAATAGCAAGTTTACTTCATGGTATTCCATCCTGCTATTTTTAAACCATATAAGGCATATAAGTTCATTTAAGGGACTTCCCGTTTTTCTTATATGCCCTTATATTTCTTATATGGTTCAATCTGCTTTAGTTCAAATCAAAAAGCTACTGGGTGTATCGCCTATAGTTTTCCTGAAAATCTTCATAGACCGCTGCTACGCCATCTTCAAGGGATATCTTTGCTTCAAATCCCAAAGCGTTCAGTCTACTGACATCCATGAGTTTGCGGGGGGTGCCATTAGGTTTGGAGGTGTCAAAGGCCAATTCGCCTTCATAGCCTACCGTCTGCTGGATCAGTTCGGCGAGCGCTTTGATGCTGATATCGTGGCCCACGCCGATATTGACAAACGGCTTATCTTCATAGGTCTTCATGAGAAAGACGCAAGCAGCTGCCAGGTCATCCACGTGCATGAATTCGCGCTGTGGGCTTCCATTGCCCCAAATCTCGACGCTAGGTTTATTGGCTAATTTGGCTTCGTGAAATTTGCGGAGGAGGGCAGGCAAAACGTGGGAATTTTGCAAGTCATAATTGTCATTGGGTCCGTAGAGGTTGGTGGGCATGACGGAGATGAATCTGCTCCCATACTGGTCATAATAAGCTTCACAGAGCTTAATACCTGCTATTTTGGCGATGGCGTAAGGTTCGTTGGTGGGTTCCAACAGGCCCGTGAGAAGGGAATCTTCGCTCATCGGCTGTGGGGCCATTTTGGGGTAAATGCAGGAACTGCCGAGGAACATGAGCTTCTTCACGCTGTTGAGATGAGCCTGATGAATGACATTGGCTTCGATAGCGAGGTTGTCGTAGAGGAATTCGGCGCGGTAGACATTGTTGGCGTGGATGCCGCCGACTTTGGCGGCGGCCAGGAATACGTAAGCGGGTTGTTCCGCTTTGAAGAAGGCCGCGACAGCGGCCTGATCGCGGAGGTCCAGTTCACTGGAGGTTCGGGTACTGAGGTTGTGATAGCCTTCGGCTGTTAACTTCCGAACGATGGCGGAGCCTACCATGCCGCGGTGTCCGGCGATGTATATCTTAGCGTTTTTCTCCATAAGTTGCTTTTTGCTGCGCTTCAGCTATATCGTGTTTCATCATGATGGCAATCAGTTCGTCTAGCCCTACTTGTGCTTCCCAGTCAAGCTTCTTCTTGGCTTTGGTGGGATCTCCCACCAACAGATCTACTTCCGCTGGGCGGAAGTACTTGGGACTCACTTCCACGATCACCTTGCCCGTTTTGGGATCAATGCCTTTTTCATTTACCCCTTCCCCTTCCCACTGCAATTCTATATCGATATGCCTGGCAGCTCGGGTCACAAATTCACGCACAGAGTAAGTCTTCCCAGTAGCCGCCACAAAATCATCGGCTTCATCTTGCTGGAGCATGCGCCACATCATCTCTACATACTCCTTGGCATATCCCCAGTCGCGTTGGGCATCGATATTGCCCAACGTTAGCTTTTCCCGAAGACCTGCTGCAATTTCTGCTAATATCATAGTCACCTTTCGGGTCACAAAGGTTTTGCCACGACGTTCTGATTCGTGGTTGAAGAGAATCCCATTACAGGCGAAAAGGTCATAGGACTCCCGAAAGTTCTTGGTGATCCAAAAACCATAAAGCTTAGCGACAGCATAAGGGCTCCGCGGATAAAAAGGCGTCGTCTCCGACTGAGGGATCTCTTGGACTTTGCCATATAATTCCGATGTAGACGCTTGATAAAATCTGGCGTCTGGGCAATGCGTAATGATCGCATCGAGTAGCCGTAAGGTGCCTACGGCATCTACCTGTGCCGTGTATTCAGGCACATCAAAAGAGACTTTGACATGGGATTGGGCACCGAGGTTATAAATCTCGTCGGGACGGATGGTCGAGAGCAGTTTATTGAGGTTGGCGCTATCGGAGAGGTCGCCATGGTATAACTCGAGCTGATCGTGGCCCATCAGGTGGTCGATCCGCTGGGTGTTGAAATTGGAGGCGCGGCGGATAATGCCATGCACTTCATATCCTTTTTCAATCAGTAGTTCTGCTAAAAAGGAACCGTCTTGTCCGGTGATGCCAGTTATAAACGCTTTTTTCATGATAGGGGACAAAGATAGGGAGGGGGGGATTCAATGAAAATGAAAATTGAAATAAAAATTAAAATGTATCTTTGCAGTCTAATCAGCAATCTTATGCGCAGTTTGATTTTAGCATGCTTTTTTACTTTGGTGGGACTGATTTTCAGCCTTTCGTCAACGATGGCACAATGTGCCATGTGTAAAGGACAACTCGAAAGTCATGGAAATGACGGCACCAGCCTGGCGGTGAATCACGGCATTCTCTACTTATTGGCCATGCCATTTCTTTTGGCGGGTACGGTGGGGTTGATTATTTATATCAATGTGAAGCGGAGAGATAAAGAGAACCTAGCTGGGGCAGAATCGTGACGATTCAGGGAAATAAGGTAAATCTTACTTGGTCTTCTCTTTTGGGCCAGCGGCAATTTTATCATGAAATTAATTCGCATTCCCCCTCGAAAGGCAACGTATCAAATCACTGCCTTGGGAATGATCTTTCTCCTCCCTTTTCTGGCGGGTTGGATATTTCCTGAACCATGGTGGGGGACCCACTTCCTGGCCTTTTTAAGCCAGCCTATATCGATTATCTTATTTGCCCTCAGCGTACTCCTCGTCTCTAGTCCCTTATGGCTCTCCATTGCCCCCTTTTCCACCAGCAGCCTACTCAAGAAATCTTCAAAATGGATGCTCCCATTAGGCGTGGCCGTGATAGGTGGGTTTCTTTGCTATTCGCTCCAACTCGCCGATGACTATTATGGAAATGCGCGAACCTTCATCCCACTCCTGGAAGAAAAGGTGGAAGCGCTGCCTCCAGACTTCTGGAAAAATGTATTTACCATTCACCTAGAACCTGGAAATGGGAGACGGGGTGTATTGCAGCTAGTCATCCTGTTGACTTATGGGATAGACGGAACCATTGGTGAAGGATTCAGGGTATTGGGTGCACTTTGTGGCGGAGCGTTTGTTGGCACATGGACGTGGATGGTCTTGCAGGACTTGAAAACGCCGACCTGGCGGTGGGTGGTATGGGGAATCGGTTGTACGACATCTCTTACCTTATGCTTTCTGGGCCACATAGAGACCTATGCGCCTGTTTTTTTGCTTACTTTGTGGTGGGGGATGCTACTATTAAGATCTACCCAGCGGAAGACTTTGTTGGATCTGGGGATGCTTGTAGGTATGTCTGTCATAGGCATGCGATTTCATGCGTTATTCACCTTGTTTTTTCCTGCCGTTTTGTTGTTAGTATTGGGGCAATACTTTCCTCAAACTCGCTATGCGCAGCAACTGAAGACCCTAAAAGGTACCCTGATATGGCTTGGTTTGCCTTTGTGCCTATTAGGGCTTGCCGCTTACTTCTTGGTTTTTAAGGATCGTGTACGAAATAAACTCGTAATTTCAGGGGGCAGCTTTTGCTGTGTAATTCCACTTTGGCAAATATGAGTCAAAGGCAATTTGATTATTTTCTTTAAATCCTTGAGCATATTTTCTTCC
>JAUIKF010000091.1 GCA_030430575.1 Bacteroidia bacterium
TGGAAAAAAGAGATAGTAGAAAAACTCTACTTTTTAAGAGCTGCTTTGCTCTCAAAAAGATGGGACAATGTCATCCAAAGGCTCGCAAATTCTATTTAATTTAGGGGGACAAACCGCAACTGCGCCCGTCGCAGAATCTGTTTTGAAGCAGTGGGAAGATCATGGAATGAAAAAAAATAGAATTCTACCTGTCCTGAGCAGAACAGATCGAGAAGAAAAAGAAAAGCTAGATTTCAGATCGGAAGAGTTTAAGATCCGTTTTAAGTCAACTCCCCATATACCTGCCCCCTCCTACTGGGCAAAAATGCAGATACCTTATATCCCCTATTATGCTTATGAAGAAATTCCTGCAGTATTTGTAGAAGAGTCTGAGAATCCTGGCAACGGACTTTTGTATTATTATAATCGCCTATGCGACTATTTAATGGAAAGGGAACATTCCATCATTGATTCTGATAAATTCATTTATCCTGAGGAGGAAGAAAGAAAAAAACTCAAGAAGGCCTACTTATCCATTCAGACTAATAGTGTATTTCATTCTCTTCAATTGCCTCCCTCAGGTGCAAATACCCCAGAAATCAACCACTTAGGCAAAAATCTCAAAAAAAAAACAGAAAGAAAGTTCTGTAGATATAGAGATCTACAGGAATTGGAGAGAATTTGGGACGAAAAAAAGACTAATGTCTTGGTGGTCTTTGGGCCTGAAGGAAGTGGGAAATCCACTTTGTTGATTGAGTGGCTGGCTGAGATATTCCGTAAACTAAAAGACAAAGACCGACAAATGGTTTTTGCAGAGACATTTAAGCCCAAGGATTCTCATACTGTCGATACAATTTATAGCGATCTTAATAATTTCTTTTCGCCTAAAAAAAGAAAAAACAACTTGACGGGAGAGCAGCTATTAGTGGTATTGCAGAAGGCTCCTAAACTTATTGTTTTGGATAATTTTGATGAAGCATTGACAATACATAATGGTGAATACTGGCTAAATAGTCATAATTGGAGTGAGCTAATTGATGGCCTAGGTACTCAGAATGCTGGACTCTGTATCCTTGTGACCAGCCATCCTATTCATCAAAAACTTTCAATTCTTGAGCATGAACAGGTTGATGTTTTAGAACTTTCTTCAATTTCTCCTCTTGACACAAGAGACTTTTTTCAAGACATTCGTTTTCCTCTCACTAATGAAGACAAAGATCTTTTTTCTTCACTGGCCAATCACCATATCCTCAGCCTAGAATTGGTAGCTGATCTCCTCGAAAATGCTACAGGCCCTAAGTTAGACTGGTATCGCTACTGTCAACCTTCTGATATAAGTATATGGGAGGATGCTGAAGTCTGGCAAAAAGTTGATGAGATGATGAAGAAATATCGAGAATCCTTAAGAAATACCCTTGCATGGGTTATTTGGAATCTATTTTCGTTATTTAATAGACCAGTCAGTAGGGGCATTTTATTTGAGCTAGCTATTAGGGTAGATACGCTTCGTTTTCTGGGATATTACCCTAAACTTACTGAAAGTGACTTCTATGAAGCAATTAATGAATTAGTATCTTTGAAGCTGATTTGGGAGAATGATGAGGGGGAATGGGAAACGTATTTTATTGTCACTCAATATTTTAGAAAAGAATTGAAGGGTGACAAAAGGTTTTGGCAAAATATTCATGAAGAGCTGTTTAACCATTATTTGTCAGTAATTACAAAAACACCAAATAGCCTCCCTGAGATGGAAGAGTTAGCAAAAGCGATTTGGCATGGTGTACAAGTGGAAGGGAATCACCTAGCAGTATGGAATGAACTGATCTGGGTTCGAATGTATCAGGAAAAGAAAGCTTACCTACAACGTGACCTTGGTGGATGGAAACTAAACTTAGAAGTGCTAAGTCTGCTGTTTCAGAATTCGGATGCTAGCAGAATACTTCCACAGGTAGATCGGTTGCCTGACGTGTTTTTAAACCCTTCCAGAGATGATCTTATTATTATTGGTCATATGGGCTATACCCTTCTGCATTTGGGGCATTTAAGAGCTGCAAATATGTGGTATACTAAAGCTTATAGCGAATATCGGAAAATATTTAAAAACCAAAACGAATGGGAAGAGTATTTTGTCAATACCATGATCACTTTTTGTGAATTACTGATTCTCCAGGGAAAGTTATTCCACGCTGAAGAAGTGATTCAAAATGGGGTAGAGTACCTCGATAGAATACATCATAAGCCGCGCCGAAATGAAGTACAAGTCACCTCTGCATACATTCAGTTTTTGATGGGCAATAGGGAAACTGCAGATCAACAATTCGCAAAATTAGACCTAGATATGAGTTTGACCCCTATTGCACGCTTTTGGCTCATTCAATATTATATATATCATCAAAGAGTTTCTGAAATAAGGATTCCTGCCCCAGAAGAGGCATTTTCTCCTACCCTTCATGCTTTGCTTTACCTCACTAAAGGAGAAATAGCATTGGCTAATGCCTCAATTGATGAGGCAATGCTGAACTTTGAAGAGGCTGAACAATTATTAATTAAGAACAACCAAGTCCTTTACCAACCCTTTGCCTTATTAGGCAAAGCCAAGTGCTGGCAAAAAATGAATGATTTTGATGACGCTAAGCAATGCTTAGAAAAAGTGAATCAGCTAGCTAGTGGAGAAATGCAAAAGTATGTGATAGATGCAAAACTGGAATGGGTTAAATTAGTAAAACAGAATCATATTCTCGGAAATATAAAAAGAGAAGAAACATCGCTTCGTGAATTAATGCGGAATACGGGATATGAATTGTATGAACCAAAATGAGCATCCAAACCAAAATGTAAGCTGGTTCATTTCTACTTCTACGAATCAAAATCCTACAAATAGCTCACCCACCACGCCTTATTCCGCTTTTTTACCCCCATAAACCACTTACACGCAAAATACAGCGGTACCAATGCTACCAACCAGCCTACATAAGCCATATAGAGCTGGGGTTCATAGCCCTCAGGCCAATTGGAGGGAGGGGAGAAATGCCAGGTGTCGAAGCGGCCGTATTTCATTCCAAACCACAAGAGACTCAGGACATGAATCACGAATAGGTGGAGGATGTAGTAGAAAAAAGGGACCCGCCCAAAGACGATGATGATATTGGCGATTTTTCCTTTAAGCTTTTCGAGAGAAGGTAAAAGGAATAAGGCTGGACCTAATGTCATGCAGAGGAAAAGCAGAGACGGTGGATATTTGGTGGTGTTGAGGAAGGAGAAAACGGTGAATAAAGCGCCTTTCTCCTGTGAAACCCATGGGCTGGGATCTCCATAGAAATTGAGCAGGCGCAGAATGACAAAAAGGAATACCAGGACTCCACCTACAGTGAGCAACTGCTTGCGACGCAAGGATTGGGGACGCAGGAAGACATCTCCCAACACATAGCCCAGGGCCATCACCCCGATCCACGGGATCAAGGGATACATGACGTATAGGCCAAATCCCTTTTGCCCCACAGGAATCCAGTGATTCGCTTGATGGAAGATAGCCCATAGCCAGTCGAAGCTGCCCATACTGCTGGCCGTGATGCCATCCAGGAGATTATGCCCAAAGATCATCACAAGGGCAAAGGCAGCAATCCCAGCCCGCGGCAGATGGATCAGGCCAGCCAATACCACCATGCACCAGCCAATAGCCCAGATCACCTGCATAAAGAGGAAAACGAAGCTGAACTTCCACACAAAGTTGACAATCACCAGCTCGACAAAGACGAGCCATAGTCCCCTAGTGAGCAGAAATCGACTCAGTTTGCCCTTATCCGATACTTTTTCCCCATACAAAAAAGCACTTGTCCCCGCCAACAACACAAAAACCGGCGCACAAAAATGCGTGACCCAGCGGGTCATAAATAGGGCGCCCGAGGCTTGCGTCAGGTCTTCTGGCCCAAAGAGCGTCAGGCTGAAAAAGTCTCTCGAGTGGTCCAGGGCCATGATAATCATCACGAGCCCACGCAAGAGGTCGATGGAGTTGATGCGGTTACGCATGAGAGGAGGTTTTTTTTGATTGCAGAATATCGAACAAGGATTGAAGATTTATCTTGAAGGATTATGGCATAATACATCTTCAATCCTTGTTCTGCAATCAATATTCTTAAATCACTCTTAATAGCCTACTCTTTCCTCTTATAATGAATCCGCCAGGCCAGGGTCCAGGTCTTGCCGCCATCGAGGGAACGCTCCCAATCCCACTCAAAAGAATCTGCTGTAATATTATAAAACACCATCCGCTGTAAGCCCTTCTGGCCGTTGGGGGCGGTGAATTCTCGCATAAACATGTGCTTGTCTCCATCGATGACATGGTAGAAGTCGAGGTAGCCACCTTGGTTGTCCACCCAGGTTTGTTTCCATTCTTGGGTACGTCTATTGAAGACAGATACACTCATGCCTTTATAGCCCGCTAGATTGCCCTCCAACGCTTCAAAATTCTCCTGAATCACCTGGTCCCCCATGATGCGTTCAATGCGGTTGGAACCCTTACCGACCTGACCGTTGCCATCGTCCCAGGTGAGGTCCCACTCACCGACCCAGAAGTCAAAAGTGCTGGAGTCTGCTTGGGTTTCTGTGTTAGCGGTTTGTTGAGTTTGGGCAATAGAAGTGGAGGTAATGGCTGCACAAAGGCATATTACCATGAGGAAGGTCATGAAATGTTTCATAATGTGTGTGTTTTGGTACTAAATATTCTGCCCATAAGATAGACAATCCCCTCATGTAGATCGCCTACATGAAGGGGGGAAAATAGATTGGAGAATGTAGAACAAGGATTGGAGATTTTAGATGGGTTTACAGGTATTCACCCTTCCTAAATCCTTGTTCGTCAATCATTAATCTGCAATCAGTTCTTCTAATCTTTTACCACCAATTTCTTCGTAATCATCTTCTCGCCTAGAGCGATTTTTACCAAATACATCCCGTTTTGGAGTGCTTGATCCACTGCCAGTTCATGGCGGCCTTGTGGGAAGATATTATCAACCAAAATTGAAACTGGGTGCCCCATCACGTCATATAAGTGAACTTCCAGGTGATCGTCCTGAGGCAGGTCTAGGCGAATGTGAAAGCGTCCATTGGTGGGGTTGGGATAAAGGGTGACATCCAATGCTTCCTCGCAGGGAGATTGGAATTGGATAAAACCTGAATACGAGAATTCCCCCCCAGCTTCATTTGCCCGAAGGCGATAAATCGCCTTCCCAGGAAGGGGATCTTTGTCCAAAAATTCATACGAATTCCAGTCTGGACTACTGGCGACAGCAACTTCGCCAATGCCTTCAAACACTTCCCCATCGGCTGAGCGCTCGATTGTTATCGAAAGGGCATTTGCTGCCCCAGCGGGAGAAGCCCATTTCAGCAAGGCCTGACAAGCTACTGCTTCCGCCTTGAAGTTGATGACCTCAATGGGCAACGGCGCTGTAGCAGGCTCCACGACACTGAGGCGCTGATCTACGGGCACGTTAAAGAGGCGTTGGACGGTGCCTGAGGGCCACTTGATCTCCAATTCGGTCACGACCGTATTGGTGTCCAGCCCAAAATGGGCTGCCAGGTCATCGCCTGCGCCGAGATTGGAGCCACTCCGCGTTTCAAATATTTGAAACAAGCCGTCAGGCGTGGTCGCCTTCAGGCGGGAACCGATGCCATCGCGGTTGGAGGTTGTACCTTGCAGGTCGACGATGAGGTAATGCTTGCCATTGTTGAGGTCATTGCGGTAGAGGACACAGGTGTCGCCATAATTGACCGAAAATATGTCAAGGTCGCCATCTCCGTCATAGTCAGCGGTAGAAGCAGACCTGCTTTTTCGGGGATCATCCATATTACTGGCGACGCTGATATCCGTGAAGGTAGTCCCATTACCATCATTCCTGTACAGCATATTCTTCTGAATCGCCGGAGGGGGATTTAATTGTCCCGCACTCACGTACAAGTCTAGCCATCCATCGAGGTCATAGTCAAAAAAACTGGCTCCCCAGGTATAAATTGAACTTTGCTGGCTTCCTACGCCAGCAGCTGTGGTCACATCCGTGAAATTCCCGCCTTGATTTTTTAACAAAATGCAAGGGCCAATATTGGTATAAAAATAATCCAACCATCCATCGCGATTATAGTCTCCCGTTGCCAGTCCCATACCATTGCGACAATGATTGGCCCCTACAGCAGCACTCACTTCTGTAAAGTTCCAATTCAAAGGGTCTGTCCCCCCATCATTCCGAAAAACCCTTGTAGGGACATTTAAGGCAAACCCACCAATCGAAGTACAATCATTAATCAAGAAAATATCGAGATCCCCATCATTGTCATAATCTGTCCACCCTCCGATGAACCCATACCCGTTAATGAAGGAGCCTAGTAAATAGGTAACATCCGTGAATGTCTCATTTCCATTGTTTAGGTATAAAAAGTCATCCGTATTAGAATTTGCACCGTAGATGGATTTATGGTTGGCAATATATAAGTCTAAGAAACCATCATTGTCATAATCTCCCCAAGAAGCGGAACTCCCTTTTTGCGTTTCCGTCTGGCTGAAGCCTGCACTTGAAGTAATGTTTTGGAAATACATGCCATTGATATTTTTATACAAAATATCTGCGCTATCTGCATTAGTGACCAATAGGTCAATCCAGCCATCATTATTGAAGTCGGCGGCACTTGCCCCACCACTATCCCCCCGAAAGTCCAACTTCACTGTTTGCGCATCTTCTAGAAAAGTTGCGTTCCCTTGATTCACAAAAAATTTATTAGGCCCTGAGCGCGTACTCATGAACAGGTCTAAATCCCCATCTCGGTCATAGTCCATCCACACAGTTGCTGTACCAAAGGGCAATCCCCTTCCAGCAGAATCTTCATGGACAACATTCAGCCCAGAAGCTGCTGAAACATCTGTAAACGGAATCCCCGTCTGGGCAAGAAGAGAAGAAAATGAAGTGACAAGAATTACAAAGCAAGTAGTGATTAATTGAAAAAGATGCATCCTACACACCGTTAAGCCCCTTTTTACAAAGGGTTTTTATTACACTACATAACCTAAAAGAAAATTACTTCCTAAAGATAGATTTTTTTTCTGATAAATTACTCTTCTTCCTTCGGCAAGAGCATAATATCAGGCAATTCTTCCCCAAGTTTCACAGACTTCTGGTAAAAGGTATAGCCTTCTAGAAAAATGCTGATGTACTGCTCGGGTTTTTGGCGATCGGGGGGAATATTTAGGACAAAATTGCCATTGCCATCGGTGACGGCTTTTACGACCTCACAGCAAGTGACGGTGGCACCCATGAGGTAGTCTTCTTCTGCACGGACGCGGCCGCGTATCTGCGCAAGCGCAGGATTGCGGGTCAGAGAGAGCTCAGAGACACCAGGCTTGAGGAGAAGGTGCTTTGCCCCAAACGATACAATCCAGTAGCCAGAAGTGAGTTGAGCAACGGCTTTATCGCCTTTATAGTGGCCGGGAATGCCAGAGAAACGCATGCTTCCATCGCGCTGCATTTGTCCTGAAAATAATTGGTCATCTACTACAAGCTGTAGCGCTGTTTCTGTTCTGAGATCGTCCAGACGTGTCTTACTGTCTTCCATCAAGACGACCGTCATGTCAAATGGTTGACTCCTGAAATGCCAGAAAGCAGTAGCACTGCCTATAATAACCAAGATTCCCAGAAGGGCATAGGTTCGCTTAGAAGTGAGGCCGTTCGCAGATGCTTGCTGAGCCTGATTTTCTTTATTGCTATTCTCTTTTTTCATTCAAAATTCTGCATTCAAAATTCAAAATTATTCTAAAACCCTGGTTGCAAATATATATTCATTCCACTTCCTACGCGACAGTCTTTGTCATAGGGATTGGGGCCATCATCTTGGATGAGGCATTTGCGGCGGGCAAGGCCCAGCCGCGCTTCGAGGTAGTCGATGACATTTTTGGCGCGGACCACGCCGATATAGGGCTTGACACGTAATTCCTGCTCACACGTGAACACTTGCAGGATCAGGACATTTTTTTGGATGATGCCAGGATTTAAACTGATGCGCGTGACAATATCGTCGAGCATGGCCTTGCTGTCCTCGTTGAGGTCCAGGGAATATTTTCGAAAAGTCAGGATTTTCAGCCCCCCAAATAGCTCTTGAGCTTGTTTGAAGGTCGTGTTTGTCTCCTGGGCTTGAACTGGTGGTTGTAGGCAAATAAGACAAGATAAGGTGATTAATGGGTAGACAAATGATTGATTAATGGTTCTTGCAAATCGGGTAATCATCATAGGGCAATCTACTTTAATCAATTAATAATCAGTCAATTAATAATTACTTATCTCCTGGGCGGTTCAGGGCTTTCAGAAAGGTTGGGGGTTGCAGGTTCTGTCTCATCTACTTCAGAGATGGATTGGCGCATCTGGGTATCAGCTTCCATATTTTTGAGCTTGTAATAGTCCATTACCCCCAAATTCCCCATCCTAAAGGCATCAGAGATCGCCAGGGGCACTTGTGACTCTGCCTCGATGAGCTTCGCTTTCATTTCTTGAACACGGGCCTTAAAGTATTGCTCTTCTGCGACAGCTTCCGCCCGTCGCTCTTCCGCTTTCGCTTGCGCATATTTGAGGTCAGCCGCGGCCTCTTCTGCACGGAGAATCGCTCCGATACTTTTGCCCACATCAATATCGGCAATGTCTATCGAAAGGACGTCATACGCCGTGCCCGCTGTCAGTCCATCCACCAAAATCTGCTCCGAGATCAAGCGTGGATTTTCCAATACCACCTTATGCGTATCCGCCGAACCGATCGCAGAGACAATCCCCTGGCCTACCCGTGCTACAACGGTTTCCTCTCCCGCCCCACCGATCAGTTTATCGATGTGGGCACGCACGGTGATCCGTGCCGTCACGATCAATTGGATGCCATCTCGGGCCATCGCCTCGATTTCGGGCGAGTCGATGACCTTGGTATTGACGGAGTCGCGCACGGCCTGGAGTACATCACGACCTGCCAGGTCGATGGCCGCTGCCTGGGTGAAATCCAGGCGGATGTCCGCGTTGCGAGCGGCGATGAGGGCATCTACGACGGTGGCGATATTGCCTTTGGCGAGGTAATGGGTTTCAATGGCATTGAATGTGACATCATCCAGTTTGGCCTTTTTGGCTTTGATCAACTCATTCACGATGAGGGCAGGGGGAACACGGCGAAGGCGCATTCCGATGAGCTGTCCAAGATTGATGCGGACACCAGAGAAAATCGCCGATACCCACAGGTCTACGGGGATGAGATATAAGATAGCAAAAAGAGTGGCTACCGTGACTACCGCTGTAATGGTAATGATGACAGTAGCTGTATTTAGCAGGATGATGGCCATTTTAAAGCGCTTATTTTTCCCAATTTAACGCAATTTTTCTATCTTTGCCAATAAGGTTAGTAAATCTAGCCAATAATACTGCCCAACAAAATTCATTATGACATTCGGCAAAAGACTTCTTCAGCACCTCAAAGCACTACTCACCAGTAAGTACTTGATCGTCCTTTCTCTCGCGATCGTGTGGATGATTTTCTTTGATAATTACAATTTGCCCTCTCATGTCAGCATGAATCAGCAGATCAGCCAGCTCAAGGCTGACAAGCAATTCTACCAAAAGGCGATTCAAGAAGTAGACTTCGAATACGCCAAACTCTACAACAATCCCGAAGCACTAGAACGCTACGCCCGCGAGCAGTTCTATATGAAGCGCGCCGATGAGGATGTGTTTGTGGTGGAATGAGGAAGGTTCTAGGTTTTAAGTTTTATGTTCTAGGTTGCGTTAGGAAGAGATTTGGTAATAAGCTAAAGACTTCCTATTCTTCTATCCTTGTTTGATATTCTGCAATCTTTTTTGAGCTGATACTTGTACTTTCCGCCAAACTTTCCCCCCTACCATTTGATAATTAGCCTTATACGCCCCAACTTTGCGGGCCGTGAGCGTTTTGGGCGTGTCATAAAGTATTTCCATTACGAATGTGCGGCTGGGGTGAAGCGAGCGTGGGCGGATGGATAGAAGCGATGGCCTTGGTTGGCTCGCTTCGATTCTTGTCCTGAGCGGAGTCGAAGGGTTTTGGTTACTTTTTTCTAAAAAAAGTAACATAACAACAAGTAATCAAGCATTTTTCATCAATAAATCATGAACAGAAGCGAAATCAACAGCTTGCTCGCCACAGCACCCGATTCACAAACGGTGCTGGTCAAAGGCTGGGTGCGGACCTTCCGCGCCAAGCGATTTATCATCCTCAACGACGGTTCGTCCATCAATAACCTGCAGGTTGTGGTGGACTTCGATAATTTTGATGAAAATTTGCTCAAGCAAATCAATACGGGCGCGTGTGTCGCTGTGACGGGTACGCTCGAAGCCTCTCAGGGATCTGGGCAGGCCGTAGAGGTTCATGCCACTGAGATCGAATTGTTGGGCGCGTCTGACCCTGGCGTTTATAAACTCCAGCCCAAGAAGCACTCCATGGAGTTTCTGCGTGAGCAAGCGCACTTCCGCATGCGCACCAATACCTTCAGTGCGGTATTCCGCATTCGCCATGCCATCGCTTTTGCGATTCATAAATACTTTAACGACCGTGGGTACTACTACCTACATGCGCCTATCATCACGGGCAGTGATGCAGAAGGCGCAGGGGAGATGTTCCGCGTGACGGCTTTGGAGGCCAATAAGGCGCCACTCAACGAAGATGGCAGCATCAACTGGAAAGAAGACTTCTTTGGGAAACAAACGAACCTAACGGTCTCGGGACAGCTGCAGGCAGAGGCAGGCGCCTTGTCTATGGGCAAGGTATACACCTTCGGACCTACTTTCCGTGCAGAAAACTCCAATACCGCTCGCCACTTGGCGGAGTTCTGGATGATCGAGCCTGAGGTCGCTTTTTATGAGATTCAGGAAAACATGGACCTGGCGGAGGATTTTTGCAAATACCTTATCAACTACGTCCTCGACAACTATCCCGACGATCTTGCGCTCCTCGATGAGCGGATCGCCAAGGAAGAGCGGAACATGCCCGCAGATAAGCGTCGCCCCATGGGCTTGATAGAAACTCTTCGGTTTGTGGTGGACAATGAATTTGAACGCATTACCTATACAGAGGCCATCAATATCCTGCGCAATTCTAAGCCCTATAAGAAAGGACGCTTTGAGTATCCGGTGGAGTGGGGCAAAGACCTACAGTCGGAGCATGAGCGCTATCTCGTAGAGAAGAAGTTCAAGAAGCCTGTCATCGTGCGCGACTATCCAAAAGGCTTCAAAGCCTTTTACATGCGGATGAACGAGGACAATGAGACCGTCGCGGCGATGGATGTACTCTTCCCTGGGATCGGCGAGGTGATCGGCGGTTCCCAGCGTGAGGAGCGTCTTGATCAGCTGCTCAAGCGCATGAAGGAGATGGATGTCCATGAGGAGGAACTCTGGTGGTACCTCGAGCTGCGCAAGTTTGGCTCTGCGCCTCACGCAGGCTTTGGGCTGGGCTTTGAGCGCATGGTGCTTTTCATCACAGGGATGTCCAACATCCGCGATGTGATTCCTTTCCCAAGGACGCCGAAGACGGCGGAGTTTTAGGAAAACCTTCGGGGCGGATTACGCGAGGACCCATCACACAATCCGGAAATCCGCCCCAGCATCTAAATTGCTATAATCATTCAGCGCCTGTTGCTTTCAAAAGCGGCAGGCGTTTTTTGCTTAGCGCGACGCTTAAAGAAAAAGTGTTTTTTTGAGGTAGAATTTCCCCTCTACCAATTATCATCCCATCAGGTGATAATTCTCACTATCTGCATCGGGCGTATTTTGATACTTTGGGACAGTAAATTATCCCAACCAAAGTTTTAATGCTTGAAGTATGAATATCAAAGTAAAAGACCTGATGATCAAGTCAGTCATCACTACTATGCCTCATAAGTCTGTTGGACATGCACGATCTATTATGACTAAAAATAAGATCAAATCTGTGCCTGTAGTTGATAGCGAAATGAACATAAAAGGCATTATTACTGCCTCTGATATGCTGAAAGACCTTTCTGAAGCCACGCCTGTGAGTCATGTTATGACAACAAAAGTGTATACCATCCCCGCATACTCAGATGTCAATATTGCAGCACGTGTCATGCGCAACCATGACATCAATCACCTGGTCGTATCTGATGAACAAAAAATCATCGGTGTATTGAGCGCGCATGATCTGCTCAGGTTGGTCGAAGACCATCGATTTGTCATGAAAAATCCTCCCACTGCGACAAAAAAGAAGAATCGAAGGGGGTAAAAGGTTACCTTGTTATGACGTAGGGGGAATTTATTTAACTTTATCTAACTTATCTTTCCGTTTTTGGCGCCTGTTTACCCAAAAGCTAAAAGATGCGGAAATCCAATCCGGAATTGTAATTTCGGGGGATAAACAAATACGAAGTATTATTGCAGTAATGGCTTAGACAACATTACCCTTAAAGGATGGAAGAAGCTATCCTCTATATTGATTGCAAGCATGGAAAAGGGGTCGCCGATATCGTTTGTTGCCATCAAGTGAATAGTTCAAGTTCGACTAGGATTAATTTATCGATAAATCGCATTCAATAATGACAAATTTTACGCGCATACTTCCAGGTTTCAAAGGCACCTATATCACTGTAGGGGGCTTATTTGTGCTTCTTGCTAGTAGCATGTTATTTCGGGGAATCCCTGAAAATATGGCCCAGTTCAATGTGCCTTCAGAGATTCTGAATGCCCCTCATTACCTGGATGCCATGTGGTGGACTTATTCGCATATGCTCATCCTTGGACTGGTGATCGGGCTGATAGGGATTTTGGCAGAAGGAGTAAAGTTGAAAGTGTGGATGTCACGACTGCTCCTGATGGCCAATTTGTATTATGTTTTTCTTGATGTTCGCTCTTCAGACTCTGCACTGGGAAATGGATTGTATGAAGGGGAAGCTTCCCTTATCCCAGCTATCATAGGTTCGGTGATTACGTTGTTGTTTTTACAACTTGTGGTGAGGGACCTGTGGCGCGGAAAGGCTTGAAGAGCGCGCCTTAGGTATATCCTCCCTAATCCATTTCTATTGCCTTATAAAGATCCTCCTAAAGTTCAATCATTAAACACATAAAGTCGCATGAAAAAAGACCTAGACATTCAGTTTATTGTCGCGAGCAAGGTGGATCTTGACGACTTAGAGGAGATACGGGCGAAAGCATTTCAACCCATTTTTGACTCCTTCAAAAATATTCTAGGAGATACCATCTATGAACATGCCCAATTGCCAGAAGATATGGCTCAACAAGCGATGCTCAAAGCCTTGTTTGATGAACAAACGATTTGGCATACTTGGAAAGTAGTGGCCCATGAAAAGACCATTGGGTTTATTTCCATCCGGCTAGATAAAGCGGCTCAGGTGGGCGAAATCGGTCTCAATGCCATTGACCCAGACTTTTCCAACAAAGGGATAGGGACTCAAATGTATCATTTTGCCGTGGAGGTTATGAAAAAAGCAGGAATGAAAGTGGCCACAGTCGCTACAGGGGGCGACCCCGCCCACCGCCCAGCGAGAGAAGCCTACCGAAAGGCGGGGTTTGTGGTCGAAATACCAAGTGTCTGGATGTGTCAAGAATTGACTGACTAACAAAATAACTCGATAAAAATCGCTAACTTACTCCTGGTCAACCCCCAAAAAAGAAATGGCACACATGGAGGATTCAGACATGCTAAAAAGGATAACCGTAGAAAAATTCAGCAACAAAATAGCCCTGGAAATGGGGTTGGCGATTGTGGCGCTTGCGCATAGTCGTGCGCAGCATATCGCTGTAGAGATCACCCGCCTCAATCACACCATTTTTCTATTTGTCGACGATACCCTTCCCGCTGACAAGCACCATTGGCTGAGGCGGAAAGCCAATATTGCGAAACACTTTGAGGAAAGCTCCCTCAGCGTGAAACACGACCTGGCAACTGGCCAGATGACCCTAGACAAGACCTTTGGGCTGGACGAGCGAGACTATGTAGCCAAAGGGGGAGCTATCCCCTTATTTGTGGAAAATGCGGGCATGGTAGCCACCATCACGGTATCTGGACTCAAAGATGTCGATGACCACCAAATAATCATAGATGCCCTGAAAGGTACCTTCTTTGAATAGGCAGGATGAAAAAGCAGAGATTGGCCTATGGCTATTGAAAGAATTTTGGGGCCAAGGGATCATGAAAGAAGTGATGCCCAAGCTTTTTGAAGCAGGCTTCGAGCAGCTAGGACTTAACAGGATCGAAGGATTTGTCATGAGCCAAAATGAGAAATGTAAGAAGGCACTAGTGCTTTCAGCACTAAGTTCCTTACGGTTTATAACATGGGGCCGGATTACGCAAAGAGCCAAATCTCAATCCGGAAATCCGGCCCAGCGCATATATTTGCGCTTCTTTGCTGCTTGCTTAGGCAAGCTGGCGCGGATTTCGGCTTTGCAGCTTTGGTTTGTGGGTAATCCGCGCCTCAGCATAACCAATAACTATTTAGTGCTGAAAGCACTAGCTAAATAAAACAATGCCCAATCAACTCCTCATCAAGCACACCGCCCACCTGCTACGCATGGTGGACGACAAATTGATCGAATGCCTCAAGACGCTTACGCCCGATGAATGGGCGCTGCCTACCCATGCTCCCAAATGGCGGGTTATCGATGTGGCTTATCACCTACTGGACGGGAATATTCGCGGTATTTCTTCGGGTCGGGACCAGCATTTTCCGAAAATCCCTGCTGCTCAAGGGCCATTTGACCTCATTGCTTACCTGAATGAGCTGAATGCAACGTGGGTCAACAATGCGGACCGAATCAGCCCTGCCCTTTTGATCGAGTTATTGGCTTTTACCAATGAGAAATACCGCGACTACTTATTGGGACTTGACCCAGAAGCAAAAGCGATTTTTTCTGTGGGGTGGGCAGGGGAAGATACTTCCAGAAACTGGTTTCACATCGCAAGAGAATATACCGAAAAGTGGCACCATCAGCAGCAAATCAGGCAGGCGGTCAACCAGTCTGAAGTGTTATTGAGAAGGGAGCTATATCAGCCTTTTTTGGAGACATCTGCCTGCGCCTTGCCCCATCACTACAAAGACGTGCAGGCACCTACAGGAACTACGATACACATTATGGTAGACGAGGGCCTGGGGGCATGGTGCCTCCAAAAAACCTCCAATGGATGGACCTTTGAGGAGAAAATGTCAGATCGTGTGGATTGTGAAATACACCTTAAAAAACACACGGCCTGGCGCCTCTTTACCCAAAAACTAAAAGATACCGAAATCCAGGCGGGGATCACCATTACTGGGGATACCTCCCTCGGAGATCAAATAAGAAGTGTGATTGCTGTGATGGCGTAAGGAGGAACCTCCTCTTTCCAAAAACTATGAATACTCTTTCTTTAATTGTATATTTCAGTAAGGAATGGGATTGAAGAAAAAAGCAACAAGTACCATGAAAATTCATCTATTCTTTACGGTTTTATTCATTGGCTATTGCTGTCAGATACCGGCTCAAAGAAATGCTACCTTTCCCGATTCATGGGACACAAATCGTGACCTGAGAGGTGCTCAAGGACAAGTCCTGGCATGGACTCATAAAATAGATACAGCCAGACCTTATGAATATAAACATTGTCTTATCCTATTTGTGGCAAAAGACTCCTCAGGAAAGGATGAATATTTTGTTGCGGAAATGTATACCAATGAAAAACCCTTTAACAAATGGCACTATTCTGCCATACATTTTGGCCCAGACCCACCTCGTATGTTTGGGTTTCATGATCTGCATCTAGAGCAATTTGACCATAGACCTTCTAGGCAGGAGATGTATAAGTTGTTAGATAGATGGATGTTTAAATTGACAGAGGAAGGTTGGATAATACAAGAGTGGGGAATAGATGAAAAATTATGGATGCAATATTTTGGATTTATACCAGAAAGAATTTGAAAATAACAACTAGAAATAAGGCGTTTTTGGGCTAAAGACCGCCAAAAGTTCCATATTTAACTTACCTTTTAGCATACATACAAAATCACCTACCCCCACAATGAAACAAACAACTACCTTAGGACACAGTACCCTCGATATCAACCGCATTGGGCTTGGTTGTATGGGCATGTCAGAGTTTTATGGGACTTTTGACGAAAAAGAGTCCATAGCCACCTTGCATAAAGCCCTTGATCTGGGGGTCAATTTTTTTGATACGGCGGACATGTACGGCTCAGGGGCCAATGAACGCCTATTGGGCAAGGCCTTCCAAGGCCGATGGGATAGCCTTGTTTTGGCCACCAAGTTTGCGGTGATGCGGGGCCCTAATGGGGAATTCCTCGGCCTCAACGGCAAGCCGGAATACATCAGGCAAGCCTGTGAGGATAGCCTTCAGAGTTTGAGGGTAGAAGCCATTGATCTGTACTACATGCATCGGAAAGACCCCGAAGTGGAGATTGAAGAAATTGTTGGAACAATGGCTGAGCTGGTTCAACAAGGAAAGGTGAAGTATCTTGGCTTGTCCGAGGTGGATCCCACAACATTGCGCCGAGCACATGCTGTTCACCCCATTACAGCCCTTCAGACAGAATATTCTTTGTGGAGTCGTGAGCCCGAACAGGAGCTGTTTGAGGTGTGCAGAGAACTGGGGATCACCTTTGTTGCCTACAGCCCGTTGGGACGGGGATTTTTGACAGGGGCCATAAAAAGCCGCGCTGATTTCGAGCCAGGAGATTTTCGCCTGAATAATCCGCGCTTTACCGATGAAGCGATCCAGCAAAATCTGAAATTTGTAGAGGTAGTTGACCAGATTGCCCAAAGCAAAGGAGTGACTAAGGCGCAGGTCGCGTTGGCGTGGATACTCAGTCAAAACGATGAAATCACCGTAATTCCCGGCACGAGAAAGATTCACCGATTAGCGGAAAACTTGGGTGCCTTACAAGTGACCTTATCAGAAGCGGATCTGGCCACTATGGAAGCCCACATGCCATCAGTGACCGTTGGCAATCGGTACTGATAAGAAGGTCAACTAGCCACTAGCAAATTCTTATAACCCTTTATTCAGTGCTTGTGTGCCGCCAGGAGATAAAATCCATGGATAAAGAAATGACAGATAGGTTCTTAGGATTTAATCAGGCAAAAGTGGTTTGTGAAACATGCTATGAAGAATTGAAAGCCCTGCATAGAGAATAAATGGCTCGCTTCAGCGAAAAGATGCTTTTCATTTGGAGCGTTGGAATGACGTTGCAAGTCAGGCTGACAGGTTGTCTGCTTTCTTGCTGAGAAACCGTGGCTTTTGAAAAAAGCAAAAACGGGTGTAAAATTGCTACAATCTTTCACTTCGTAGGACAAGAAACAAAATCACAAATCCATGTATATAGAGCGAAAATTCCCCTTTAAGGGCATGATGAAATGGACCCGAAGGGACATTTATAAGTTTATCGTTATTGGCGCCATTCCTGTTTTCATGTACAAAGGGCTTGGGCCTTTACTGGCTTCACCTGCCGTGGCTACCGATCGGAGTTGTGGGAACAGCCGTTGCCTTTATCGTAAGTTTCAAAAACAATGCATCCTACGATAGATTGTGGGAGGCAAGAAAAATTTATGGAGGCATTGTGAATGCCTCTCGGTCCTTTACCTTGATGGTAAACGACTTTATTTCCAATAAGCATGCGGAAACCCCTTTAACAGAGGAAGAGCTATTTGGCATTAGGAAAGAGATGATTATGAGGCATGTTGCCTGGATGACCAGTCTTAGGCATGCCCTCAGACAGCACAAGCCATGGGAAGGAAGCAAATTGCATAAATCCGACCAGGAATACATGGCGAATATTGAAGTAAGGGAGTGGAAATATTCACTGGCGGATGAACTCGAAGGTTATGTTTCTGAGGAGGAAAAGGCAGAGATTTTGAGCAAAAAAAACAAGCAAGCGGCTTGTCTCAATCTGCAATCTCGCCACCTAAATAAGCTGTTGAATGCGGGTCTGATTGAAAATTTCCGCCACATGGAAATGCAAAATTTGCTCACGGAGTTTTTTACCTTACAAGGCAAAGTAGAGCGAATCAAGAATTTCCCTTATCCCAGGCAGTTTGCTACCTTGAATTACTTTTTTGTATGGATATTTATCATCCTGCTGCCCCTTGGGATGATGCATGAATTTGAGGAAATAGGCATGTCTGTTGTCGACGCGATTCGCGAACATATGAAGGTGCATGATAGCCCTATTCACGCAATCGTAGAATTTATTGGGATGTATTTTATTTGGTTCTCCGTGCCTTTTACGGTGATTGTCTCCTGGATTTTTCAAACGATGGAACGCATCGGTGAGACCACCGAAAATCCATTTGAAGGAAACCCCAATGATATCCCCATCACGACGATGTCCAGAGGGATAGAAATTGACATTCGTCAGATGATCAATGACGATCCGGATTTCATCCCTGTGCCCGTGGATCCTCAGTTTGGTATTCAGATGTAAGTGAAATGAATGCAAAATGGGTCTTGAATGTATGCGGATGTCTCGTTACAGCATTTTTCTGTCAATTACCTGTTGGGGGGTTCATTGATCATACATTTAGGCTATTTGAATTATTGGAATTTTTTGTGAGGAGGCTTATTTTATAATACCAGGTCTTTAATCAGGTTATGTAACAATTCATCGATTCGGCTTTTGTGGAAATAAAGGGGGAAGAAAGCAAAACCCTGATCATCGATCTCAGAAATAATGGGGGCGGCGATAATTCTTTTAGCGATTACTTGGTGTCTTATATAGCAGATAAGCCCTTTAACTGGAATGCCAACTTTACCCTAAAAACCAGCCAAATTCTCAAAGACCATGTGAGGAAAAACTACGATACCACTGATGTTTATTGGCAGGCAGTACTGACTCATAAGAACGGTGAAATCTACGATTACACATTTGAGGAATACCAACCACAGCCTGAGGAAAAGCGATTTTTGGGGAAGGTCTACGTATTGGTGAATCGGCAATCCCACTCTCAGTCAGCCGTGACCGCTGCGCAGATTCAAGACTATGAATGGGGAACCATTGTAGGGGAAGAAACAGGTGATTACCCTTCCTTACTCGCATCTCAGTTTCCATATATCCTTCCCCATACAGGGATTCCCGTCAAGGTCGCCAAGGGCTTTATAGTCCGTGTCAATGGAAGTACAAAGGAAGAAGGCGTCATTCCAGATATCTTTATCAAAGACCATTTGCTGGATGAAAAGGATGAAATATTGGAGGGGCTGTTGAGGAAGATAAGGAGCCGATAAGGGTAACAGAAATAAAAGCCCTAAATAGCTAACCGTTATGTTTAACCAAGCGCTAACAGTGCAAAAGGGCGTGTTGGATTTCTCCTCCTTCCAGTCGTCGAAATGACTTTTATTCTTTTTGGCATATGCCAAAATTTCTATACAGCATAGCTGTCATTTCGACCTCTCCCTGAGCCTGTCGAAGGGAAGGGAGAAATCCAACATGTCGGTCTAGCAGCCTATTCGAAGCATTTGTTCCAGTCAAAAACCACTAATCATTAATTCCGAGGGGGAAGAATGGGAAACATACCTAACCCCAACATATCAAGAAGCACTGACACAGTCGATTACGTATGTAGCTTACACAGATAAGCATTTATGTGGGTATTCGCGATCCATTGATGATTCAGGGCTATATATTTGGGTAGCGGATTTACTGGTTGACAGGAATTATAGGGGTAATTCGATTGGGAAAAAACTGGGGTACAAAAAAGCAGGTTCCATATTTAAGGTTCAAGCGTTCAAGGTTGAGGCGCTTCATACCTTTTCAATAAATACCAGGTGATTATTCCTGGGACGATTATGGCCTGCCACAGAAAAAATAGGAGGGTCGGCCATCCGCCTAGTTCCACCTCTTCTCCTTCGGGGATGAAAAGCGAATCTCCCAGAGGGCCTGCAGAGAAAATAACGATGCTCATGACAATCCAACCGAAATGCAGCCCGTAGGAGGCATATAATGATTTGGTTTTTGCAAAAGCGAAGGCAAGCATCCATCCCCCTGCTCCTGTCACTAAAAACACATAAATCATTGGGACAATCCGCCCCCCCAGCATGTCATAGCTAAACCAATGATAGATCCCAAAGGCTATAGAACTGAGGATACAGGCCTTGACGACCCCCAGTTTTTTGATCAGCAGGTATAAAATAGCTCCGCGAAAAATCAACTCTTCAAAAAGCGCCGCTTTCAGCGTCCACCAAACGCTGAATAATACCTCTGAAATGCCGTAATCGGCATTTTGTACATAATTTATTTCTTTGAAATAAGCCTGGCCCAGGAAGTTAATGGTACAGAATATCGCCATTACCACCATTCCTATAAAAAACGCTTTCAGCCTACGGCCTGTCGGTATGATCCCCAGTGCTGTAATATGCTCTTTGGAAAGGAACCAAAGAATCAACCAGGAAAGAATAAATACGACTAAAACACCCAGCATAATTCTGATGACAAAAGTTGTTTGGAAAATAACGCGAACCTACAGACCTTGAACCTAATTGAAAAAAATACTTACCATTAATCTCATAAAACATGCAGAAATTATTTTTATTCATCATAATGATCTTCCTTTTTGCGGCCTGTAATTCTCATCATGGGGGCGAATTGACACTGAACAATGGTCAAAAATGGAAGGTCAATGCAGAGATGACGCCTCATATTGCGAAAGGGCATGAAGTATTGACCAATTATCTGGCGCAAAATGGAACGGATTTTCAGACATTAGCCGCTGAACTCAAAACCCATAACAACAACTTGATAAAGAGCTGTACCATGGATGGAAAGAGCCACGATGAATTGCACAAATGGCTGCATCCCCATATGGAGCTTATTGGTGACCTGGAAGATGCGAATAGCCCCGATGAAGCCAAAGCATTCATCGCTCAAATCAAGCAGTCTTTTTTGACGTATTCGGACTATTTTGAATGACAAGATGAAAGCCATTGTATTTTCCAAAAAGCATCCGCCAAGCAAGCTCATCTTGCAGGAAGTGGACAAGCCCACCCCCAAAGATGATGAAGTGCTGGTGAAGCTCGCCTTTACGTCAGTGAATGCAGCAGATTACCGCTCCATGAAGATGGGCATGATTCCGAAGAGGAAGATTTTTGGAGCTGCAATTGCGGGGACAGTAGAGGTTGCGGGAAAGCAGGTCAGGGAATTTAACCCAGGTGACAAAGTGATGGCAGATCTGGCAGATAGTGGGTTTGGGGGATTTGCGGAATATGTTGCTGCGCCAGCGAAGCTGTTTATCCATAAGCCCGAACAGGTACCATTTGATGTGGCGGCAGCCATCCCCTTAGCCGCTACCACGGCTTTACAGGGATTAAACAAGGGCGATATACAGCCCGGCCAGCAGGTCTTGATTGTGGGCAGTGGTGGAGGGGTGGGCACCTTTGCGGTACAGTTAGCGAAAAATTTTGAGGCGGAGGTAACGGGTGTATGCAGCACCCGAAATGTCGAACAAACCCTGGCCTTGGGGGCATCACACGTGATTGATTATACCCAAGAAGATTTCACGAAGCGCCTAGAACGCTACGACCTCATCCTAGCCATCAATGGCAATTATCCCTTACTTGGTTGTAAACGATGCCTAAAACCCCATGGCGTTTATGTAATGGTTGGGGGAAGTTTAGGGCAAATTTTCAAATCCATGCTATTCGGTTGGCTATTGTCCATGGGATCAAAAAAAATACGCACCCTTGCGGCCAAGCCCACACAAGAAGACTTGGAGGTAGTCGCAAAGCTGGTAGCGGAAGGGAAGGTTCAGCCTGTGATCGAAAAGCGGTATCAGCTGGCAGATACGGCCGAGGCGGTGCAATACATGGCCGAAGGACATGCGAGAGGGAAGGTGATTATTGAGATAGAGAATAAAATTAACTAATAGACTACCTATGCCATCAACCATTAAGGGTAATTCTCATACTTCCAAAACGCGTGGTTTTTGAGGAGGATGCTCGAGGGAGGGAATTAGCAATAAAATCGCATGAATGTGGGAAGGGAGATGCCTACAGAGAAATTGATTATTTTATTCATGTTTGGGAATAACTAGGATAGATTACTATCTTTCAAGCCAGCGAAGAGGGCTGATGCCTCCATTTATCAAATAAAAAACAGAACTAATATGAATTTTACTGATTATAACGTTTTGCGGTGATGCCTAAAGCCTCCTAAAGAAGCTGATATAAGGAGATTTTGGAGCCATTGTTCATGATATACAAACCCATTCAAACGTGCTGCTGGACTGAGTAGTTTTT